>NZ_JBIEIS010000026.1:0-178295 GCF_043496855.1 Nonomuraea sp. JJY05 | reverse complement strand
CGCTGGCCACGAGGTCTCCGGTACTTGGCTCTTCTTGGTCGTTGAACCAACTACCGGAGACCTCTACTTTTCACGATCATCGACACGCCGCAAGCCCCAAAGATCCTTATGAAACACGGCCTAGGCGAGGCCGAACCGGGCGGGCGGTTGCCGCAGACCTGGTACCGCGGCGACGACGAGCTTGCGCGCCCCCTGGACTACGACATCATCAAGGCGGGCTGGGCCTACCAGTACCACCAAGCCGCTCCGCTGTACCCCTTCGGCCACGGGCTCTCCTACACGGAGTTCGCGTCCATGATCTGCGGGTGAACCTGCGCGGCGACATTCGGCTCGCGGCGTTCCGCTTCGGCTCAACCGCCTGAGATGAGCAACTTGCCCCGGTCCCGGTTATGAAGCGGTACGCGGCGGGTCGGCGGACGCAGGCGGAGTTGCCTCGGTCCCGAGGCGGGTGCGGCGTCGATGGCTGGTGTCGCAGAACGGGAACCTGCGGCTGCGCCTGCAGACGCACAACGCCACCAGGAACCGGTCGGACGTGACCACCGAGCCGTCTTCCAGAAGGACCTCGACCGGCCCCTCTACCAGCATGGGCCCGCCGGGCACCATCGTGACCCTGCGCGCCTCAGGCTGCTTGCCGCCCCGTGGCGGATTCGGATTTGTCTGCACGGATGACCACCAGTTCCTCGTCGTTGTGCCCCGGTTGCAGCAGCCCCTGGGCCCTGAGGCTCTCCTCCCTCGCCCGCATGACAGGCCCGAAACGCTCCCGTTGCCTGGCCACCACCCACGCGGTCAACCCCGCCTCGCCAAGCCGGCGCAACGACGCCTCGACATCGCTGAGCGCCGAATGCACCATCAGCAGCGATCCGCCATCCGCCAGGTGCGCGGGTGCCAGCCAGCAGATGCGGTCGAGAATCCGGCGCCCGTCCAGCCCTCCGTCCCAGGCCCGCGCCCTGCCGTGGGCGGGTGGCGGCACGGCATTGCCCGGTACGTAAGGAGGATTCGTCACGATGAGGTCGAACACCTCCCCGGCCAGCGGCGCGAACAGGTCGCCGTGCACCACCCGTACCTCGAGCCCCCGGATCAACGTGTTGAACCTGGCGGCCAGCACCGCGCGCAGCGACCGGTCGACGGCGGTCACCCGGACGCCGTCCCGCTGCGCGGCGACCACGGCCATCACACCGGTCCCGGTGCCCACGTCGAGCACCCTGGCTCCCCGGGGGAGCTGGATCAGCCGGAACGCGGCGGCCAACAGCGTTGTATCGCCCTGTGGCCGGTAAACGCCTGGCGGTCTCAGCAGGAACATCGCCACCACCTACCGTAAATCGGATACCGGAAACAGCAGCGAACTGCGGCCGGACTGCCAGCGGCCCAGCACCAGCTCGCCGAACCGCCCCTCCAGCCAGTCCGTCGCCTGCACGCCGAAGACCACGTCAGCTGCCAGCCCGGGCTCCCGACGCAGCAGGTCACCGATGACGTCACGGCGCAGCACCTGCTCGTGGACGGCGTCGGCCTCGATGTGCTCGGTGAAGAACAGCGGATCGACGCCCAGCCGGGTCAAGCCCTGGGCCATCCGCCTGGCGCTGGGCGCGGTGGTGATCTCGGCCGCCGCGAAGTGCCCGACCAGTGCTCCGCGCAGGCTGCGATGCAGGCCGAAGAGCGACATCATGTTCACGACGGCCAGCATCTCGGCGGGCGCCACCTCCAGGTAGGCCCCGTAGGAGGAGTCGAGTCCGAGCTCGTCCATCAGGTCGGCGAACAACTGGGCGTGCATGCGCTCGGCCCGCCCGCCGCCGAACTCGTCGAACTCCACCGCCACCAGCGAGGCCTTCGCCCTGCCCTGCAGCCGGGGAATGGCCCAGGCGTGCGGGTCGGCCTCCTTGAGGTGGTAGATCGACCGGTGGACGATGTACTCCCGCACCTGCCACAACTCGCCGTCGTCGCACAGATGGTGCGAAACCCCCCGCGCGTCGATCGGCTCGACCAGCAGCTCCTCCAGCACCGCGATCACGTCGTCGCCCCCGGCGGTCCCGCCCTTGAGCGCCGCCAGGAACAACCTCTCCAGCTCGCCACGCATCCGCAACAGCTCAGGGTCCCACTCCCGCTCGCCGCTGACGCCGGCGAACCCGCGATAGTGCAGCTCGTAGCAGAGATACAACGCGAGCTGCAGGTCGTCCCCGAGCGGGTCGGCCCTGCCCACCCGTGGCGCCGGTTCTCCGCAGGTCAGTGCCGAAATCACCCCTGCCGACAGCGGTCCACGGGCTGGGGGTAGGTTCGGCTCTTTCATGCGCTCTCCCTGTACGTCCGCCGCGGCTGCTCCCACACGGTCTGGCTGCTCAGCATCTCCAGCACCGCCCTCGGCCCTCTCACGGCGGCGCGGCGCTGCCGCTCGGCGCCCGTGCCCATCCGCCGTACCCGGGCCACCAGATCCTCGACCTCGGCCAGGTCGCCGCTGTCGGCCAGGGCGCCGCTCACGTGCCCGACCAGCCGGTCAAGCAGCCGTACGGCGGGCACGGCGCGCCCCTCGAACACGTCGACCCCCGGCCCGTCCAACCCGTGGCGCGCCGCGTTCCACACCGCCGCGGCGCACACCTGCTCGTGCACCCTCGGCGCCTCCCGCCCCGCCCGCAGAGCGGCCTCGGCCGTGCTGACCAGGCCCCTGGTCAGCGCCGCTTGCAGCACCGCCTCGTCGGTCGTACCAACCGCGTCGGCGGCGCGCACCTCCACGGTCGGCAACCCGACGCCCGGTCTGGCCAGCCAGAACGACATCCCCTGGTCCACCAGTACGCCGCAGTCGACCAGGCGATCCACCTGCCGCTCATATGCGGCGGCCGAGTCGAACCACGGCGGCACCCCCGAACCCGGGAAGCGCGACTGCTGCACCATCCGCCAGCTCGCGTACCCGGTGTCGCGGCCCCCGTCGAACGGCGAGTTGGCCGACAGTGCCAGCAGCGTGGGCAGCCAGGGACGCAGGTGGTTCATCACGGCGACGGCCATCTCACGATCCGCCACGCCGACGTGCACGTGGCACCCGCAGCTCTGGTAGTCGGCGATCACGCCTGCGTACATCTCCCCGATCCGCGTGAACCGCTCCCCCTCCGACAGGGCCGGGGCAGCACCGGCCGGCATCGGCGTACCCACCGAGACCAGCTCCAGCCCCTCGTCGCGAGCGGCGGCCGCCAGCAGAACGCGGGCGCCCTGCAAGTGGCTGCGCAGTTCGGCGAGCGTCGTGCAGGTCCCGGTGGCCGCCTCGACCTGCGTCTGGAACAGCTCCCTGTGCAAGCCGCCGCCCTTACGCCGCCACGGATGCTCACCGGCCGCACTGAGGACCTTCCCCGCCAGCGCGGCAGGCTCCGCGGAGCCCGCGTCCACCAGCAGGAATTCCTCTTCCACACCGACGGTCCTCGCCATCTCACCCCTTCGCAGACAGCGCCACAGGAGATACGCTCGAGACCCCTGAGCTGCGGCGCAGCTGACCCAATCCCCTACCCGGCAGACGCCCGACATGCCTCGATCCACCGGATCCGGCTACGGCGGGGACGTGAGGGCGCGCGCAAGCCGCTTGGCGCCTTCCCGATCCCCCGCATCCTCCGCATTTCGGCAAGATGGACGGAGGTGTGTCAGCGGAGCGCGTTCCCGGCAGGGCCGCTCACCGGGGAGCCTCGTCGGCCACGATCCGCGGGTCGCCTCGATCCCGTCGACCCCCGGCATGCGAACGTCCATGAGCACGACTTCAGGCCGCTCCGCGACCGCCAGCGCGTATCCCGCCAGGCCGTCCGCGGCCTCGCCGACGACGACGATGTCCGGGGCGCGTTCCAGCAGCGCCCGCAGCCCCGCGCGCATCAGCTCCTGATCGTCGACCAGCGCGACCGGATCATCTCGGCGCCTCCAGCGGCAGCGACGCCTCGACGCGGAACCCGGTGCCGGGCCACGAGCTCACCGACAGGTGGCCCGCCCAGCAGCGCGGCGGCGCGGAACGGCACGGCATGAGCCTGTGGACCGTCAACGGCCGGGCGTTCAGTCCCGACCACATCGCGGCCACCCCCAGGCTCGGCACAGTGGAGCGGTGGGCACCCTCGCGGCGAGAACGTCCGATGCCGGTCACTGAGAGGTCGTGAAAGCCTTCGACAGACCCGTCACGTCCAAGACCCTGCGCAACATGCCGTGCACATGGGCCAGCTTCATGCTGCCGCCTGCGGCGACAAGACGGCCCTGCGCCTGAAGCAAGGCCTGCAGCCCGGTGGAGTCGCAGAAATGGAGGCCGGCGGTGTCGACGGTGAGACACGTGCAGCCCTTCTCCAGGGCGGTGTCCACGAGTGGTTGCAGAAGCGGCGAAGAGGGCAGGTCGAGGTCACCGTCCAGAATCAGATCGCCGGCGGGGGCATGGACGACCAGACGCAGGTCCAGTGTGTTCATCGAAAACCCCTCCGTTGATGTGGTCCACGTAACGGAGCAGCCCCTCACGAGTTGCCACACCTCTTGACACACTACGCCCTGGCACTCCTGACCATTCGGTGCGCATCTGCCCGGCCTCGCGGTGGGCGTTCACGTCGTGGCATTTCCTCGGGGCGCGGCGGCGCGGGACCGGTGGCCGTTCAGCGCGGCGCCGCCTGGCCTGTCCTTCCCTTTCCCGCCGGCGGCGGCCGGCACATGCACGATGCAGCCATGCTCGTCACGGGCGTCGGCGTCCGGATCGTCCAGCCAGAGTCCGCCTTCGGCCAGGTAGCGGAAGCAGATGCTGGTGCCCTGCGGCAGAGCGATCACGGCGGTGTGGGCACCGTACTGGCTGCGCCGCATGGGATGGGCGTAGGGATCCCAGTGGTTGAAATCCCCGACCACCGAGATGTGCCCGGGAATGTCGGCAGGCAGCGTGAAGGTGACGTCGACCAGCCCGTCCTCGGTCGGCTCTCCCTGTCTGATCACGGCATTTGCTCCCCTCGTCGAGTGGCGCACCCATGCCCCCATGCCGGGCTCGGCACGATGTCCTGGCGGCAGGGCCCGGGGCACGAGGTGCGTCATCGCACTCATTGCACGTCCACGGCGCCGATACGGCCAATTCACCGCGACGCCGGACGAGCACGTCTTGATCTGTACATGCCGGTCGCTTTACGCACAGAGATGACCGGAAGGTCCGGCAACCACGTGCCGTCGGCGGCTGTTCGCGGACACCGAAGTCAGGGTTGCTCTTGATTCGGGCCGGCCTCGGGCAATGGCGGTCTCCACGATCAGAGATCCCGAGGCGCTCCCCGATCTGCTGACCCCGATGGTGGCCGGGGCGTGGCGCGCTCGGGCAGACGCAGCACGAACCGGGCCCCGCGGGGACTGTCCCGAGCGGTCAGGGTCCCGCCGTGGGCTTGGGCGATCTGCCGGGCGATCGGCAGCCCGAGCCCGGTGCCGCCGGGGTCGCGGGCGCGGGAGGCTTCAAGGCGGGTGAAGCGCTGGAAGATAGCTTCCCGGTGCTCGGGGGCGATCCCTTCGCCGTCGTCCCTCACCTCCAGCGTCACGACGCCGGCTTCCAGCGTCAGGGTGACGGTGACGGCGGAGGTGGCATGCCGTTCGGCGTTGTCCAGCAGGTTGTTCAGCAGCCGGGACAGCTCGATCCGTGAGCCGTCCACCATGACGCCGGGCGTGAGGCGGTGGCGCAGGTCGGTCTTGGCGATGCGGCGCTCCAGGTCGCCGGCGACCAGTTCGGTGAAATCGATCGGCTCGTGGCGACGGGTGACGCCGGCGTCCAGCCGCGCTTCCTGGAGCAGGTCGCAGATGAGGGCCTGCATGCGTTCCACGCTGTCCAGGAGCGCGTCGGCGGTACGTTGCCAGTCGGCCTGGTGCGGGTCGATCAGCGCCTCCTCGATGCGGACACGCATGGCGGTCAGGGGGCTGCGCAGGTCGTGGGAGGCGTCGGAGGCGAAGCGGAGCTGCTGATCCACCGCCATCTGGGCGCGTGCCAAGGCCCGGTTCGCGGTCTCGGCCAGGGTCCGCAGCTCGTCGCGGTATTTCGGCATGGGCACCCGGTGACGTAGATCGCCAGACGTAGTGATGTGGGCCAGGTTGCCGCTGATGGCGTCCACCGGCTGCAGCGTCTTGCCCACGATCCGGTAGCTTCCGGCCGCAGCCACCGCGACCAGCAGCACGCAGCCGACGGCGAGTGGGACGATCAGCTCTGAGTCGACGTACCAGGGGACGTCGGGAACGGCCATGTTCAGCTGCCAGACGCCGTCCTCGCGGTGGAAGGGGTAGGCGAGCACGATCATGCAACGGTCGGGGAAGACCCTTGTGTCGCAGGAGGTGGTGGTGGCGTAGGCGTCGGGATCCGGGCGCAGGTTGGTCATCGGCGGCTTGCCCGCCATGTCGCGGGTGGCCGTGACCATGATGCCGATCGGGTTGAACACCTGGATCGCCTGCCCTGGACCGCTCTCGTGCAGATCGGGGACGCTGTGGCGCATCTGAGCGCCAACGTTCACGGCGCCGGCGAAGAGCTGATCGGTCCGGTAGTCGACAGCCGCCTGCCGTCCCATCACCACGATGAACACCGCCATGGCGGTGCACAGCAGCGCCGTGACGGCGCCGGCCACCACGGCCAGGCGGCACCTGATCGAATAACGATGCCACCAGCTCACTCTGATCACCCCCTCTGATCAGAGACACCGCGATACCCCCTTTGTTCCTTACCGGTTCACGGCAGAGCGACAACCAAAAGGTGGCAAACGTCAGCACCGACGCATGAGACTCCCATCCCATGGCATGGGACACATCGCCCGGCTGACGGTTGATCACCTGGCACGGGTGGGTATGTCATCGGCCTGAGGGCGCGCCTGCCCGCCACGTGAAAACCCCTCGTTTGCCCCTTGGCGTGGGCAACCAGGTCGGAGCGCCGGTAGACCTCAGAGACCTGGTGGGAGCCGCTCAAACGCGACACCCTGCCACGCTGCCGGTTCCTGACATGGGTGGACGCCATCGACCCTGCGCGCGTCGATCCTGCCCGCCGAGAGCCCGGCCGTGAGTTCGGAGACGAAGGCGAATGTGCTGTTCCCTGATACTGCTGTGTCCACCGGTGTGGCCGGTGGGATGTGAGTGCGGCCGACGGTGAGGATGAGGAGCATCGACAGCGCGGTCAGGATGACGACGGCGAGGAACACGCCTACGAGCTCGTGGCGCGTGGTGTGACAGGCGAAGCGTTGCGGCCCCTGTCTGGCGGAGGCGGTGTTCAGCGCGTCCATGCGCGAGGCGAAGGCGCGGTCTTGCTGGCGGAGGTTCTGCTCGATCTCCTTCAGGAGGCGGTGCTCGCGCTCGGCTGAATCCATCGCTCAACACCGCAACAGCGCCGTGGCGCCCTTACGGGCGGACACGGTGCGACAGCATGGAGACGTTGACCGGTTGGTCATGACGTCCTGCCGCTCTCGCCGTCGTCGTCGAGATCTTGCGGTTCCCCGTGTGATGAGTGCGGGTAGTGCAGGTCGAAGGCGGGCCGCTCGGAGCGGATGGGCGGCAGGTACGTGAAGTTGTGCCGAGGCGGCGGACATGACGTCGCCCACTCCAGCGAGTTGCCGTACCCCCACGGGTCGTCCAGGGCGACCCGTGGGGCGTATCGCGCGGTGTGCCAGACGTTGAACAGGAAGGGCAGCGTGGAGACGCCGAGCAGCAGCGCTCCCGCCGAGGAGATCTGGTGCAGGTCGGTGAAGCCGTCGGCGGCACTGTAGTCGGCGTACCGCCTGGGCATGCCCACCACGCCCAGCCAGTGCTGCACCAGGAACGTGGTGTGAAAGCCGATGAACAGGGTCCAGAAATGCCACTTGCCGAGCCGGTCGTTGAGCATCTTGCCGGTCATCTTCGGCCACCAGAAATAGAACCCGGCGAACATGGCGAACACCACGGTGCCGAACACGACGTAATGGAAGTGGGCGACCACGAAATAGGTGTCGGTGACGTGGAAATCCAGTGGAGGTGATCCGAGGATCATCCCGGTCAGGCCTCCGAGCAGGAACGTGATGAGGAATCCGATGGAGAACATCATGGGCGACTCGAACGTCAGAAACCCCCGCCACATGGTGCCGACCCAGTTGAAGAACTTCACCCCGGTCGGCACCGCGATGAGGAACGTCATGAACGAGAAGAACGGCAGCAGGACCTGACCGGTGGGGAACATGTGGTGGGCCCACACGGTCATCGACAGCCCGGCGATGGCGATGGTGGCGCCGACGAGGCCGACGTAGCCGAAAACGGGTTTGCGGCTGAAGACGGGAATGACCTCCGTGATGATGCCGAAGAACGGCAAGGCGATGATGTAGACCTCGGGGTGGCCGAAGAACCAGAACAGGTGCTGCCAGATCAGGGCGCCGCCGTTCTCGCTGTGGAAGACCTGGGTGCCCAGCTTGCGGTCCGACTCCAGCACGAGCAGCGCCGCGGCCAGCACGGGGAACGCCATCAGCACGAGCATGCTGGTCAGCAGGACGTTCCAGGTGAAGATCGGCATCCGGAACATCGTCAGGCCGGGCGCGCGCATGCAGACGATGGTGGTGAAGAAGTTGACCGAGCCGAGGATGGTACCCAGTCCGGACAGCGCCAGCCCCATGATCCACAGGTCGCCGCCGACGCTCGGGCTGAAGGTGGAGTACGACAGCGGCGTGTAGGCGAACCAGCCGAAGTCGGCCGCGCCACCGTCGGAGAAGAAGCCACTGACCGTGATGATCCCACCGAACAGGAACAGCCAGAAGCTGACCGCGTTCAGCCGGGGAAAGGCGACGTCGGGTGCGCCGATCTGCAAGGGCATGATGACGTTGGCGAACCCGGCGAACAGCGGGGTGGCGAACAGCAGCATCATGATCGTGCCGTGCATGGTGAACAGCTGGTTGTACGTTTGCTGACTCACCAGGTCCATGCCGGGCTGGACCAACTCGGCGCGAATGACCAGCGCCATGATCCCGGCCAGCGCGAAGAAAAGGAAAGAGGCGATCAGATACAGGTAACCGATCACCTTGTGATCGGTCGACGACAGCCAGCCGGCTATCACCTCACCAGGGCGGCGCGCACGGACCGGAGCCACAGACGTCAACGGCTCTTCCAAGCGCGATCTATCCATGGCCACGAACTGCCCCCCGCCGATCCGACCGATGTGATGTGCACGCCGGCGGGGAGAAGGCCTGTCACAGCAGTGCCCGGCAGCCACTGTTGTACCCGGACCTACCCTTGTCCTTTGGCTCCATGCCGACCGCCTGCGCGTGACTTCGGGGATCGCTCGGTCTTGGCGTGGTTCGAATGATCGCCACCCCATGCCCCCGGCTCAGCTGCCGCCTCGCGCCGAGCCGGCAGCGGTCGGCCCCTTCTGGGCTGGTGGCGCCAGGCAGGCGATCGACTGGCTGGGCAAGTGCGGCCCATGGATCATTCACGGGCGCCGATCCGGCGAGCCTACGCCGAGGGCCATGCTCCGGCGCTCGGCCGCGGGGGTATGGCCGCGCGGTTGGGTGAACTCGTAGCGTTCCTCGCTGCGGTCGTCGACGACGGCGTCACCAGGGTCCGCTAGGACGCCTCCGCCGACTTCATCAGTTTGGCGTAGGCGAGCTGCAGCCAGTCGGAGATCGCCACCGCGGTCATGGTCGCGCCCACGAGCCTGGTGGCCTTGGGCGCGAGCACCAGTCCGGCGGCGTACCCGGTGGCCACCCACTGGGAAAGGCAGAACGGGCAGGCGATCAGCTCGCCCACGGCGCCGCGCGGCGCCTCCTGCACCTCCGAAGGCCCGCTCTCACCCTCGTACCGGGTGAAGGGCGCGCGGATGGGACTGGTGACGGGGTCCTTGGCAAGCAGCCGTGACACTTTGTGCGTGCAGGCCGCCATGAGCAGCAGGTCCATCACGCCGACGCGGTCGGGAACGCGCCGTCCGGCCAGCGCGGCGACGGCGGCGGCCAGGGCGACCGTGCCGCCGTACGCGCCGAGGATGCCGGCGTACTTGCCGAGCGGCCGGTCGTGATCGCCTTCGTAGGTGCGTTCGGTCTCATCCAAAATTCCCGTCATGGGGTTTGCCGCTACCCCCCAAGGGGGCGGGATCACCCACATGCCACGTCCACTTGACGCTCGGTTGGTAGGCCGATCACATCAGCAGTCACGGCCACGCGGTGACTGGCGCCATCCTTGACACGCTCGAGCGCATCAGCTCCGCGCCGGAGGATCGGCTGGTCGAGGCGTATGACGAGGGCCGGCTGGTGGGTCCGATCTTCGGGATGTCCGGCCTGCTGATCAGCGATGAGCTGCTGGACCGGGCCGAGCCGCTCAAGGCGTCGGCGGTGACCGTTCCGGTGCTCGCCGTACTGACCTACACAAACTGCCCGGCGGCACACCCCTTGACCCAGACTTACACAAGAACCCATGATAAGTGGCCATGCGACGTCGAGCCATCCTCTTACTCTGCGTTACTCTCCTGCTCGCACCCTTCGCCCCGGCCGCCATGGCCGGTTCGTACGCTGCACAGCTATGGGTCGAGAGCCCGCAGAAGACCGTCTATCGCACGACGACGGCCCCGCAGAGTCCCACCACCTCCATCAACCTCGTAGCCGCCCGCGGTGAGTATGAGAGCGCGCAGATCGCCGTGCGCGCGAAAGAACGGCTGCGCATCAAGCGCGTCCGATTCGGCAATCTGACCGCGGGCGGCAGGCGGCCGATCGCGGGGGCCAACCTGAGCTACCGCTTCGTCGCCTACAAGGACGACAGCAAGGTCGCGGCGAACCCGTTCTTCCCCGACCGCGAGGGCGACCTGCTCTATCCCGAGTCGGCCATGCCGGACCCGCTGTCCAACGACCGGGCGACCTGGGTCGAGGCCGGCCAGACCCAGCCCGTCTTCGTGACCGGCTTCGTGCCACGTGGCACGAAGGCGGGCACCTACCGCGGAACGGCGACGGTCGAGACGACTCTCGGCGACTACTCGGTCCCGATCCAGTTCAGCGTGCACGACGTCGAGGTCCCCGCGATCGACAAGTCACCGTTCACCAACTACCAGTGGACGATGACGAACGGTTTCACCTGGGACGGCTTCAGCTGGAACGGTCAAGCGAGCCAGGCCTACGACGTCGGCAAGTATTACTACGGCGTCGACACCTACAGCGACGCGTGGTTCCGCCTCATGGACGAGTTCGCGAGCAAGCTCGCCGAATATCGCACCAACATGGTCTGGCTCCGCACCGACCTGTTCCTGCAGTCCACCGGCACGGAGCTGTCGGAGTTCGTCAAGGGGATTCCCGGCGACATCGACTGGACGAACTTCGACCGCTACGTCGAGACGTTCAAGCGGCACGGGATCACCAACTTCGCCAACCAGCATCTCATTCACGCGCTGAACAAGATGCCGGACAACGAGAAGCCCGACGACAGCTGGAACACCAAACTGCCGGACAGCCTGCCGGCCACGGACGCCTTCCTGACGAACTATCTGACGGCGCTGCACCAGCACCTGAAAAGCAAGGGCTGGACCAAGGGCCTGACGTGGTACCAGCACATTCGTGACGAGCCCATCGCCGCCGACCAGCGCAATCTCTGGACCTACGTCGCGCGCAAGATCAAGGAGATCAACGCCGAGATCGGCTCCGAGTTCCGGACCATGGACGCCGACCCGGACGGCATCCTGCTCGACGACAAGACCAAGCCCTATGTCGACACCTGGGTCCCGATGACGCCGGCGTTCGAGCGCAAGAAGGCCGGCTACAAGGCACAGCAGGCCGCGGGTCAGGAGCTGTGGGTCTACACGTGCGAGGTCAACACTCCCCCGTGGCTCAACCGGTTCTGGACGCAGCCGACGATGACCGGCCGCATGCTGTACTGGGACCTTGAGCGCGAGGGCGTGACGGGTCATCTGCACTGGGCGTGGAACGCGTGGTACGTGGGCCCCTGGAAGGGCGACTCCTACATCGTCTATCCCGACAAGGCCAATTTGACGGTGAAGAGCAGCCTGCGTCTTGAGGCGCAGCGCGACGGTCTTGAGGACTACGAGCTGCTCCACATCCTGAAGAAGCGCAATCCGTCCTTGGCGCAGCGGATCGTCGACAGCGCGATCAGTCCGGAGGACCCGCGCCGTTACACCCTCGACCCGGCCTATCTCGACGCTCTGCACGGCTACATCGTGCGGGCGGCCGCGGGCGAGCCTGTGGGCGCGATTCCCGAGCCGACCAGCCCGTATGAGGGGCAGGACATCCCGCGCACCTTCCTGCTCGACAGCACCGATGACGGCATCACCTATTCCGCGGGATGGGCGCCGCGACAGCGGCAGTCCGCCTACCTCGGCAGCGTCCACATCAGCAAGACCGCCGGTGACAAGGCGACCTACGAGTTCGACGGCACCGGTATCGACGCGTTCTTCGAGAAGAACACGACAACAGGAAAGGTGTCCGTGTCGGTCGACGGCGGGCCGGCGACAGTGATCGATCTCTACGAGGCGGTCCAGTACGACCGCTTCACCGCGTATCGAAAGACCGGGTTGAGACCGGGCAAGCACGAAATCCAGATCACCAACCTCGAGAACAAAGAGGTGCGGTTCGACGGATTCCGCGTACAGCTCGCGCCTGGGCAGCAGCACTTCGACGCGACGTTGAAGGACCTCAAGCTCACCAACGTCTCGGAATTCACCTTCGAGGGGCATCGCGGTGACTACGCGCTGCTCGTCGACCGGGGAAAGAACACCGTCGGCCTGACCCCGACGCTGACCGACGCCGGCGGCACGATCACCGTCGGCGGCAGGCCCGTCGCCAATGGCGCGACCGTCGACGTCGAGGTGGCGGACGGCAAGAACAAGATCGACATCCGCGCGCTGGCGAGCGACGGCAAGACCGCGAAGACCTATGAGCTCACGCTTGTGAAGGGCGCGGTGAACACGGCGGACGCCAACATCGCCCGGAGCCGTTCGGCGGTGTCGGCTTCGGCGGCCCGTGATGGCGACGGCGGCGTTCAATATGGCCCGCAGAAGATGGTCGACGGCGAATACGGCACGATGTTCGCCGCCAAGCAGGGCTACACCGACGCGAACCCGTTCCCGCACGAGATCGTGCTGGACTGGAACGAGCCGAAGGCGTTCAACACGCTCGTGGTCGCGACCCGTGGCGGCATTCCGCAGGGCCTGACCGACGTCGACGTCGAGGTCTCGGCCGACGGCACCGGCTGGACGACCGCCGCGCAGGGCGTTTCGTTCCGGTGGACGCATGACGATGACGACGGGGTCATGGAGTATTCGGTCGCCGATCTTCCCGACCTGCAAGGCGTCAAGAGGCTGCGCCTGAGGATCAACGACGCGAACTACACCCGCTGGAGCATGTACGCCGTCTACGAGCTGGAGCTCTACAACCTGCCGGCTCGGCGTACGGCGACGAGCGGCCAGACCGGGTAGCCACCGGCTCGGCGCCCGTCGCCTCCCTCAGGCGACGGGCGCCGAGCGTCAAGAGGACGGCTTCGGGAGGGGAGCGTCGAAGTCGTAGAGACGGGCGTCGACGTGATCGAGCGCGCGCCGCACCGCCCCCAGGACCACGGCCTGCTCCCCCAGATCGGAGATCGTCACCACGGGAGGTTCGAGGCAGAACGGGTCCAGGTGCCGGCGCACCGGCGCGAGCAGCACGTCGCCCGCGCGGGAGACGCCACCTCCGATGACCACCAGCTCGGGATCCACGGTCAGCACCAGCGCGGCGATGCCTTCGGCCAGGTCGCGCGCGTACTGATCGACCGCCCACTGCGCGGCCGGGTCGCCGGACCGGGCCGCGGCGAAGACCTGGGCGGCGGCGTCCCGTGGCGCAGTGCCGGGCGGCAGCCCCTGGAAGCCGGTCAGATGGACGGGCGCTCGGTGCCAGCCGACCAGGGGCAGCGCGCCGATCTCGCCCGCGCCGCCCCTGGCTCCTTTGAGCAGCTCGCCGCCGACCACGATGCCCGCGCCCGTACGCACGCCGGACAGCACGAACACCACGTCGTCGACGCTGCAGGCCTGGCCACGCCACCGCTCGGCGAGCGCGGCCAGGTTGCAGTCGTTCTCGACCAGCACGGGGCACTCGAAGCTCGTACGCAGTTCGCCCGCCAGATCGAGGCCGGTCCACTCAGGAAGGGCGACCGACAGCTTCACCACGCCCTCGGCGGTCACCACGCCGGTGGTGCCCACGCAGACGGCGGCGATGCGCTCGGCGCTCAGCCCGGCAGCCTCCAGCGCGCCCGCGATCGCCGTCCTGAGGCAGGCCAGCCGCTCGGCCCGGCCGGCGGTGGCGGCGATCTGCTCGTCGTGCGCGGCCACGACCGTGCCCTCCAGGTCGGCGACGCCGGCCCGGATGGTGTAGGAGCCGATGTCGACCCCGAGCACGTGGCCGCCGGTCGCGTGGAAGCCGAACAACCTGGCCGGCCGCCCCATCTGGCCGCTCTCCGGCGGCAGTTCCCTGAGCCAGCCGGCCGCCAGCAGCTCCTCGACCAGGCCCTCGACGGTCGGCCTGGAGAGCGCGGCCTCCTTGGCGAGGTCGGTCAGTCCGAGCGGCCCCCGCGACCGGACCGTGCGGAGCGTCGTCACCAGATTGATCCGGCGAAGCCGGGAGGTGTCGCCGCCGCGGATTGTCACGCTTGCCCCCTTGACAGATGCTAGGCCACAGAAATAAAAACATCCTTCATTAGTATGTACTGAACTATAGGGGATGCGGATGGTCACTCTTGCCGTCATCGGAGCGGGCCTGCGCGGCGCCGGTTACGCCAGGCTGGCGCGCGAAGGCGGGTGGGCCGAGGTCGTGGCCGTCGCCGAGCCCGACCCGGCCCGGCGGGCGGAGTTCGCGGCCGAGCACGCCATCCCGGCCGAGCGCGCCTTCGCCGACTGGCGGGATCTGCTGGCCGGCGAGCGGCTGGCCGACGCGGTGATCGTGGCCACGCAGGACCGCCTGCACCTCCAGCCCGCCGTACGCGCGGCCGACCTGGGCTACCACATCCTGCTGGAGAAGCCGATGGCGCCGACGGAGGAGGACGCGGCAGCCATCGCCGAGGCCGCCGACCGCAACGGCGTGATCCTTGCGGTCTGCCATGTGCTGCGGTACGCGCCCTACACCACCCGGCTCAAGCAGCTCCTGGACGAGGGCAGGATCGGCCGGATCATGAACATCCAGCACTTGGAGCAGGTCGGCTGGTGGCACCAGGCACACTCCTTCGTGCGGGGGAACTGGCGGAACGAGGCGGAGTCGGCCCCGATGCTACTCGCCAAGGCCTGCCATGATCTCGATTGGATCGTGCACATCAAGGGCGAGTTGCCAGAGCGGGTTTCCTCGTTCGGCAACCTCGTCCACTTCACCAAGCAGAACCAGCCCGCCCGGGCCGCCGACCGATGCCTGGACTGCTCGATAGAGCCCACCTGCCCCTACTCGGCCCCGCGGTTGTACATGGAGGGCCTCGCCGATCCGGCCCGGCACGTCTGGCCGCTGGGCGCGATCACCCGCGACTTCACGGAGGAGGGCGTGCTCACGGCCCTGCGCGAGGGCCCGTACGGCAGATGCGTCTACGCCTGCGACAACGACGTGGTCGACAGCCAGGTGGTGATCATGGAGTTCGCCGACGGGACGAGCGCCACCTGCACCGTGACCGCGTTCGGCGCGCTCGAGCACAGGAAGACCAGGATCTTCGGCACGCACGGCTCGATCGAGTGCGACGGCGAGACGCTGCGCGTCCACGACTTCCTCACCGACGAGGTGTCGGTGATCGACGCCCTCGCCGGAGCGGACGCCTCGGCCGCCTCCGGGCACGGAGGGGGCGACGGGGCGCTGATGGAGGCGTTCCTCACCGCCGTCCGCGACAACAATCCGGCCCTGGTCTCGACCGACGCGCAAGCCAGCCTCGCCACGCACCGGGTGGTCTGGGCCGCGGAACAGGCCAGGCACACCCGTACCGTCGTCTCGATAGAAAAGGCCCCCCACCATGCGTAAATTGACGGCAGTCCTCCTGATCGGCGCCCTCGGCGTGGCCGCCTGCGGCAAGAAGAACAGCGGCGAGCCCGCCCAGCAGTCGCTGTCCTACCGCTCGTCCTGGGGCGCGGCGGAACCCCAGGCGAAGATCATCAAGACGATCTTCGACGACTTCGCCAAGGAGACGGGCACCAAGGTCGATGTGAAGTTCGTCGGCCGCACCGGCAACGAGAACCTCAACGCCGAGATGGCCTCCGGCCAGGGCCCCGACCTGTTCGACACCACCACCGGCGACATCGACACCCTGACCGCCCAGCAGATCGTCGGCCCGATGGCCGACGTGGAGAGCGCGCAGGTCCCTGGCGAGGGAAAAACGGTCAAGGAGGTGCTCCCCGAGCCCGTACGGCGGGCCTCCTCCGGCAAGAACGGCCTGGCCTTCGTCCCGCACACGATCATCTCCACCGCCGTCTGGTACGACGCGGCCAAGCATCCCGGGCTGAACCCGCAGACCTGGGAGGAGTTCATCGCCTTCCTCGACGAGTCCAAGAAGGCCGGCCGTACCCCGATCGGCCAGGACGGCACCATCGCCTTCTACAACGTGTACTGGTTCTACAGCCTGCTGGTCGGCGCCAACGGCGCGGGAAGCCTCGCCGAGCTGGCCAAGGACCCGGCCAACTGGGACAAGCCCCAGGTGCTCGACGCGGCGAGGAAGGTCGAGCAGCTCGCCAAGGGCGGCTACTTCCAGCGGGACTTCATGGCGACCAAGTTCCCCGCCGCGCAGAACGCCTGGGCGGCGGGCACGTACGACCTGAACCTCAACGGCACCTGGCTGGCCAGCGAGGTCCAGCCCCAGCTGGCTCAGGGCTTCAAGGTCGCCTCGTTCCAGATCCCCGCGGGCGGCAAGAAGTCCATCGAGGTGGGAACCCTCGGCTGGGGTGTGAACGCCAAGGGCAAGAACGTCGCCACGGCCAAGAAGTTCCTGGCCTTCGCGCTGCAGAAGAAGTACATGGAGAGGTTCTCCACCGAGGCGCTGAACATCTCCTCGCGCGGTGACGTGCCCGCGCCCGCGCACATGGCGGACGTGCAGAAGGCGGTGCTGGAGGCCAAGGAGACGCACCTGAGCTACGACTACGCGGGCGCCGACAAGACCTGGTGGGGCGACATGTTCCTGCCGCTGAGCGACAAGCTCCTGTCCGGCAAGATCGACGCGGCCACGTTCGTCCGCGACGGCAAGAAGCGGACAGCCGATCACCTGGCGAACGGGTGAAAGCGTACGAACGGGCCTTCTGGCCCTTCCTCCTGCCCGCGCTCCTGGTCTACACCCTGCTGTTCGTCGCGCCCTCGCTCTTCGGAATCTGGGTCGGCTTCACCAGATGGTCGGGACCCGGCTCGGAGATGACCTGGCGCGGGCTGGACAACTATGTGGCGCTGCTGCACAACGACGTGTTCACCATGGCCTTCACCAACACCTTCGTGATGGCGATCGTCGGCGGCGCCCTGATCTTCGGCGCCACCTTCGTGTCCATGGTCGTGCTCCGGCAGCTCAAGGGGCGAGCCTTCATCCGGGCCGTCGTCTTCCTGCCGATGGTCATCTCGATCATCGCGATCGGCGCGGCGGTGGGCTTCCTGCTCAATCCCGAGGGCGCGGTCAACACCGTGCTGGAGTGGATCGGCCTCGACCCGCAGCCATGGCTCGGCCCCGACATGGTGTTCCGCTGCATCGTGGGCGGCCTGGTGTGGTCGAGCACCGGCTTCTACGTCGCGCTGATGATGTCGGCGGCCGACGCCATCCCCATGCACGTCTACGAGGACGCCCAGCTCATCGGGGCCACCAAATGGGAGCAGTTCCGGCACATCACACTGCCGCTGACCTGGGACGTCTTCGCCGTGGCCGCCGTACTCTGGGTGGTCGGCAGCCTGAAGATCTTCGACATCGTGCTGGCCTTCACCACCGCGGGGACCGCCGCCGCGCCACCGATCCCCGCCCGCACGATCGCGGTGCAGCAGTACATCGTGGTGAAGGGCGCCGGCCTGCCGGAGCTCGGGAGCGCGGCGGCCATGGGCGTGATGACGCTCGTCGTGACGGCCGTGCTGATCGTGCTGACCAGGCGCATCACCAGACGTGACCGAGTGGAGCTGTCATGAGACGTCTGTTCGGGGACATCCTGCTGCCCCGGGCCACGGCCGTCGCGTTGTGGGCCTGGGTGGCCTTCAACCTCGCCCTGGTCGCCTGGGTGGGCATCCAGTCGCTGAAGGCTTCGGGCGAGGTGTGGCTGGATCCGTTCGGCCTGCCGAAGACCCCGCGCTGGGACAACTTCAGCTCGGCGTGGCAGGCGGCGGAGTTCTCCGCCGCGGCCATGAACAGCGTGGTGCTGACCCTGTTCGGGTCCGTGCTGATCGTGGCGATCTCCGCCCCCGCCGCCTATGTGCTGGCGCGCTCCAGCCGGCGCGTCGCCGGCCACACGATCAACTACTTCGCGATCGGGCTGAGCATCCCGATCCAGACGATCCTGGTGCCGATCGTGGTGATCAAACTGTCGGTCTTCACCTTCATGGAGGACTGGGTCACCGGCTGGTGGGACAACCGCATCACCTTGCTGGTCTTCCAGGTGGCGCTGTCGGTGCCCTTCGCGGTGTTCGTGCTCACCGGGTACATGCGCTCGCTGCCGCACGAGATCGAGGAGGCGGCCGAGATCGACGGCGCCGGTCCGCTTCGCGCGTTCGCGCAGGTCATCATGCCCGTCGCCAGGCCGGGCCTGACCACCGTGTTCGTGCTCAACGTCATGGGCCTGTGGAACGAGACCCTGCTCGCCCTGCTGATCGCCCCGCTCCCCGAGGAACGCAACCTGCCCGCCGCGCTCCTCGGGCTGTACAGCAGCATGCAGTACAGCTCCGACTGGGGCGGCATGTTCGCCGGCATCGTGATCCTGGTCTATCCCATGATCGTGCTCTACCTCTGGCTGGGCCGCCGCATCGTCGACGGCATGACCGCCGGGATCAGCCGATGACCGCGTTCTCCGTCGACGACGGCTCATTCCGGCTGGGCGGCGCCGAGTTCAGGGTGCTGTCGGGCGCACTGCACTACTTCCGCGTGCACCCCGCGCAGTGGAAGCACCGGCTCGCCATGGTGCGCGCGATGGGACTCAACACGGTCGAGACGTACGTACCGTGGAACCTGCACGAGCCTCGGCCGGGAGACTTCCGGCGCCTGGACGACCTGGGCTCGTTCCTCGACGCGGCGGCGGCCGAAGGGCTCCTGGCGATCGTGCGGCCCGGGCCGTACATCTGCGCCGAATGGGACAACGGCGGGCTGCCCACCTGGCTCACCGGCGCCCTCCGCACCAGCGACCCCGGCTACCTGGCCCACGTCGACCGTTACTTCGACCGGCTGATCCCCCAGGTGGCCGAGCGCCAGGTCACCCACGGCGGCAACGTGATCATGGTCCAGGTGGAGAACGAGTACGGCTCCTACGGCAGCGACCAGGCCTACCTGCGCCACCTGGCGGACGGCCTGATCAACCGCGGCATCGAGGTGCCCCTGTTCACCTCCGACGGGCCGTCCGACCACTGCCTGACCGGTGGCACGATCGACGGCGTGCTCGCCACGGTGAACTTCGGCTCCGACCCTGAGCAGGCCTTCGCCGCGCTGCGCGCCCACCGGCCGTACGACCCGCTGTTCTGCATGGAGTTCTGGTGCGGCTGGTTCGACCACTGGGGGCACCCCCACGTCACCCGCGACCCGCGGGACGCCGCGGACGTCCTGGAGCGGATCCTGGCCGCGGGGGCGTCGGTGAACCTGTACATGGCGCACGGGGGGACCAGCTTCGGCACGTGGTCAGGCGCCAACCGCACCGGCGACGACAGCGCCGGACCATGGCGGCCCACAGTGACCTCCTACGACTACGACGCGCCCATCGACGAGCGCGGCGCGCCCACCGAGAAGTACTGGCTATTCCGGGACGTGCTCTCCCGCTACAGCGACGAGCTCCCCGACGTACCCCCCGAGCCCGCCACGCTGCCTCCCGCCACGCTACGACCTGCGCATTCCGTGCGGCTGCACGAGGCACTGGACGCCATCGCGCGGCCGGAGACCACCGCGCCCACGCCGCCGACGTTCGAGGACCTGGGGCTGGACCACGGCCTGGTGCTGTACCGGGCGACCGTTCCCGGACCGCGCGGACCGTACCCGCTCACCCTGCGCGACGTGCGCGACCGCGCGCACGTCTTCGTCGACGGCCGCCTCGCGGGCGTCGTCGAGCGGGACGCCGACCCCCCCGTCCTGCTCGCGACCGGGCACGCCAGCCTGGAGATCATCGTGGAGTCAATGGGACGGACGAACTACGGCCCGCTGCTCGGCGAACGCAAGGGCATCCTCGGCGGCGTCCTGCACCACCAGGGATACGTGCACGGATACACAGCGCGGCCGATCGCGCTGGAGGACGTGTCGCGCCTGCAATTCCAGCCGGGAACGACGAGCGAACCGCTCTCGTTCTTCCGCACCGCACTCGAGGTGGCGACGCCCGCGGACGCGTTCCTCGCTCTGCCCGGCTGGGGCAAGGGATACGTCTGGATCAACGGCGTCCTGCTGGGCCGCTACTGGAAGCAAGGACCTCAGCAGACCCTGTACGTCCCGGCGCCCCTGCTCAGAACGGGCACCAACGAGATCATCCACCTGGAATTGGACCAGGTGGGCTCCCTGCTACAGCTCCGCGCCCGGCCCTCGACGCGCCGGTAGCCCATGCACGGATTCTCCGGGACCAGCGCAGGACGAGGGCGCAGGTGGAACGGACCGTGGGCACGCTGTGCCGAGGTGTGTGGTCCGGCGACGGCGATCTGTCGTACCCGTGTGGAAGACTGACCGGCGTGTTGGAAGGGTTCGATGAGTTCGACATCGCCACGTCCGATACGACCATTCACGGGCGCCGTGGTGGGGCGGGGCCGCCCGTCCTCCTGTTGCACGGCATCCCCGAGACGCACCTCATGTGGCATCGGGTGGCGCCGCGGCTGGCCGAGCGCTTCACCGTGATCGCCACCGACCTGCGTGGCTTCGGCGCCAGCGGCACGCCGCCGAGCGCGCCCGACCACGCCCCGTACAGCATGCGCGCGATCGCCCGCGACCAGGTCGAGGTCATGCACGCGCTGGGGTTCGAACGGTTCGCCGTGGCGGGGCACGATCGTGGCGCGCGCTGCGCGTACCGGATGGCGCTCGACCACCCCGAGGCCATCACCCGGCTGGCCGTGCTCGACATCGTGCCCACCGGGGACGCCTTCGACCGTGCGGACATGAACTTCGCCCTAGGCTACTGGGTATGGTCCTTCCTGGCGGCGCCGGAGCCGCTGCCCGAGCGGCTGATCGCGGCAGCGCCCTCCCTCCTCGTGGACCACATGCTCGACTCCTGGTCGCACGCGCCGGATGCCTTTCCCCCCGAGGTGCGGGCCGCCTACACCGCCCAGTTCGCCGATCCCGCCACCGTGCACGCCATCTGCGAGGAGTACCGCGCCGCCGCGACGCTCGACTACGAGCATGACCAGGCCGACCGCGGCCGGCGGCGCATCGCCTGCCCCACCCTCGCGCTGTGGAGCGCGGCCGGACCGGTCGCCGAGTGGTACGAGCCGCTCAGAGTCTGGCAGGCCTGGGCCGGCGACGTGCGCGGCGGCCCGGTCAAGTCCGGGCACTTCCTTCCCGAGGAGGCACCCGACGAGACAGCCCGGCATCTGCTCGACTTCCTCGCCTGAACCGGGGTGGGAGCAGGCGCTCAGCCTCGTCAGCGCCGGATTCGTTCCGCATCGGTCTAGAGATCGACTGAATCGCCCACAGGGATGCGTGCGTAGTCGGTCTCCTCCTCAAGCCAGGCGTCGAAGTACTCCAGGCCGATCTTGCTGAGCTGGATGTCGTGGATCGGGAACGCGCGGGCCGGCCGGACGCCTCGGACGAAGGCGATGGACTCGCTGATCTTCACCCAGGGACCGGCCGCCGGGACCAGCAGGGTCTCGACCTCGTCGGTGGGGACGAACAGGGAGTCTCCCGGGTGGTAGAGGCCGTCCACGATGAACCCGAGGTTCGGGCAGCCGGGCAGTCCGTCGATGACCTCGGCGTGCACGCCGCCCACGGCCTTCACGGTGAAGCCGGCGGCGGTGAAGGTCTCGCCCGCGGCGACCGCGACCGTTCCCTCGCCGAGCTCGGCGGCCAGCGCCGCGTGGGTGTGGACGGTCAGCGCGGGGTTGCTTGCCCGGGCGGCCTTCAGCGCCTCGATGTCGGCGTGGTCGGGGTGCTCGTGGGAGACGAGCACGGCCGTGGCTCCGGCCAGCGCCGCCTCCGCGTCGGAGAAGGTGCCCGGGTCGATCACCAGCACGCGATCGCCGTCCTGGACGCGTACGCAGGCGTGCCCGAAATGCGTCAGTCTCACCGGATCACCCTATCGACCGGCCTGAGGCGTCGACGCCAACCTGATCCTCGCCCGCCCCTGACGGCCGGCCGACATCCCACCACGACGGCCCTGGCCGGCATTCACCGGCCGGGGTCCGCTGCGGCGTAGCCCGGGGACGCGGCGCTGACCCTCGCCGTCCGGACCCGCGACCTTGACCGACACCCCGCCCGCGCGGCAGTTCGCCGCGATGCTGCCGTTGACCGTGCAGCTGACGGACGCGTGGGGGCAGGCGAAGGCGGGGCCGCTGCCGCGCGCGCTCACGGCCGACGGCGGCACGCCGGTCCACGACCCCGCCCCGGGTGAGGTCTACTTCTGGCCCTCGAGCGCGTTGGTCGCCGTCTACTACGACGATCTCGGACGGTGCCTGATCCGGGCCTGGTCCGCCTCGGCGTCGTGAAGACCGGCCTGGAAAGGCTCGCCGAGGCGGGCAGGCGGGTCACAGTCCGGATCGAGCCGGCCGCCGCGGCCGGCCCCGGATCCGCCGCAGCCGTGCCCGCCCACGACTGAGGTGCTCGGCGGTGGCGTTGCAGGTGCCGAGGGCTGTTCTAGCCGAGCGCCCGCGAGCGCCCTTTCCCGGGCGGATCGGTGCTCTCCCGAAACGCCAGTCGATGTGGCACGCACACCTCGTGCGCCTTGTCCGTCCCGCCGCTCAGCCGCTCGGCCAGCAGGTCCACCGCCGACTGCGCGATCAGCGCCTTGTCGGGCGCCACGGTCGACAGGGTGGGCGTGGCGAACCGGCCGTCCTGGATGTCGTCGAACCCCATCACCATCACGTCGCCCGGCACCTCGTACCCCCGCTTGAGCAGCGTCCGCAGGGCGCCCAGCGCGAGCGTGTCGTTGAAGCAGAAGACCGCGTCCGGCGCGCCGGAGTCGAGCAGGCGGCTCATGGCCTCGGCTCCGTCGGCGCGCCCCCAGCGTGCGACCGGCGCGACCAGTGACGGGTCGGCGGGGAGGCCGGCCTCGGCGAGCGCCTGCTGGTAGCCCTTCAGCCGCAGGCGGCCCGTCGCGGCGGCCGCCGTGCGCTGCACGCCGACGGCGGCGATCCTGCGCCTGCCGCGCTCGGCCAGGTGCAGGGTGGCCGCCCGCGCGGCGGCCACGTTGTCGATGCCGACGTGATCGTACGGCGAGCGGCCCGTCCCGACGCGTTCCCCGAGCAGCACCATAGGCGTATGGTCGTCGCGCCCGGCCAGGTCCTTGCCCGTGAGCGCGAGCGGGCTGAACAGCAGCCCGTCGATGAGATGGGCGCGGATCCCGGAGATCACCACGCGTTCCTTGGCCCGGTCGCCCTGGGTCTGGTCGATGAGGACGGTCCAGCCTCGCCGGTCGGCCGCCTCGATGACGTTCGTGGCCAGTTCGGCGAAGTAGGGGTTGTCCAGGTCGGGCACCGCCAGCGCGACCACGCCGGAGCGGCCCGCGCGCAGGCTGCGCGCCGACAGGTTCGGCCGGTAGGAGAGCTCGGCTATCGCCGCCTCCACCCGGGCGCGTGTCTCGCCACTGACATGGGGATAGTCGTTGACCACATTGGACACGGTCTTGATCGACACCCCGGCCAGCTCGGCGACGTCCTTCAGCCTCGGCCGCACCATGCCCCCTTCGCCATCGGCACCCTACCTCGTTTACAACGATGTAACGAACTGGCGCCAGGCAATTTACAACGTTGGAACCAACGATGTAGAACGTCCGTAACCCCCACGGGCAGGAGTGATCTGGCATGTCCCTCGACAACCTCTCCAGACGGCACGCACTGGGCCTGGGCCTCGGCGCGCTGGCCATCGGCGCGGCGGGCTGCGGCGGAGGCGGCGGTCCCAGGCAGGCGCAGGCGCCGGCCACCACGGCGGCGCCCACCGAATACACCGGTCCCTCGGTCTCGCTGAAGTTCTGGAACGGCTTCACCGGCGGCGACGGCCCGGTCATGAAGAAGCTGGTGGACCAGTTCAACGCCGAGCACCAGAACATCAAGGTGTCGATGAACGTCTACCAGTGGGCCGACTACTACGCGAAGGTCCCCGCGGCCGTCTCCGCGGGCCAAGGCCCTGACCTCGGCATCATGCACGTCGACAGCGTCGCCACCAACGCGGCCCGGCAGGTGGTTCTGCCCCTCGACGACGTGGCCAACGCGCTCAGCCTCACCGAGGCGGACTTCTCACCGCCGGTCTGGAAGGCCGGCGTCTACAAGGGCGCGCGCTACTCGATCCCGCTCGACGTGCACCCGCTCGGCATGTTCTACAACAAGACGGTCATGAAGAAGGCCGGGCTCGACCCGGAGCAGCCGCCCAAGACCGGCGAGGAGTACCTGGCGGCGCTGGAGGCGCTGAAGAAGGCGGGCATCCAGGGGCACTGGGCCACGCCGTTCCCGTTCACCGGAAGCATGCAGTTCGGGACGCTGCTCTACCAGAACGGCGGGCAGCTCTTCGCCGACGACGCCGGCGTCTCGCGCTTCGCCGAGGACCCCGGCGTGCAGGCCCTGACCTGGCTCGTCGACCTCGTCAACAAGGGCTACAGCCCCAAGAACGTCGGCCAGGACGCCGACTTCATCGCCCTGCAGAACGGCAAGGCCGCGTTCAACTGGAACGGCATCTGGTCCATCAACACGCTCAAGGAGATCAAGAACCTGGAGTGGGGCGTCGCGCCGCTCCCGCAGATCGGGTCGAAGCCGGCGGCGTGGGCGGGCTCGCACCAGTTCGTGGTGTTCAAGCAGCGCACGCCCGACCAGAACAAGCTGACCGCGGCCAAGGTGTTCATCAACTGGATCAGCGGCCACTCGCTGGAGTGGGCCAAGGGCGGCCAGGTGCCGGCACGCAAGTCGATCCGCGACGGCGCGGAGTTCGCGGCGCTGAAGGAGCAGGCCACGATCGGCACCCAGATCGACTACCTGTACTTCCTGCCGTCGGTGGCGGGCATCGGGGACGCCTCCGCGGTCGTCGACCAGGCGATCAACGCGGCGATCCTGCTCAAGAAGAGCCCCAAGGACGCGCTCACGGAGGCCGCCGCCAAGGCCGACAAGATCCTTGAGGCCAACCGGAAGAAGTACGGCGCCTGATGGTCACGATCACGGCGAAGGCGAAGGCGAAGGCGGCGGAGGAGACGCCGGGGCGGGGCGTGCGCGTTCCCCGATCGGGCAAGGCGACGCCGTACCTGTTCCTGGCGCCGTACCTGATCCTGTTCTCCGTGTTCGTGCTGGCCCCGGCCCTGTTCGGGATCTGGGTGAGCCTGCACGACTGGGACTACATGCTCGAGGGCAAGCCGTTCGTCGGCCTGGACAACTACACGGCGCTGTTCGACGACCAGTCGCCCGTCTACGGCGACTTCTGGATGTCGATGCGGGCGACCGGGATCTTCACCGTGTTCAGCGTGCCGTTCCTGGTCGTGCTGCCGCTCGGGGTGGCGTTGCTGCTCAACCGGCCCTTCCGGGGCAGGACGCTGTTCCGGGGGCTGTTCTTCGCGCCGTTCGTGCTGGGCGTGGCGGTGGTGTGCCTGATGTGGCGGCTGCTGCTCGACCCGAACCTCGGCCTGGTCGACTGGATACTCGGCACGCCGATCCCCTGGACCACCGCGACGCCGTGGGCCTGGATCGCGCTGGTCGGGGTGACGGTCTGGTGGACGCTCGGGTTCAACGCGGTGATCTACCTGGCCGGGATGCAGGACATCCCGCGCGAGCTGTACGACGCGGCGAAGGTGGACGGCGCGGGGCGGTGGGGCGAGTTCGTCCACGTCACGCTGCCGGGGCTGCGGCCCGTCGCGCTGTTCGTGGTGACGACGACGATCCTGGCCTCGGCGAACATGTTCGGGCAGTCGTACCTGCTGACCCAGGGGGCGCCGGGCGGTGGCACGCGGACCGCGATCATGTACATGCTCCAGCAGGGGCTCAGGGAGTACAAGATGGGCAGCGCCTCGGCCATGAGCTACCTGCTCACGCTGCTGCTGATCCTGGTCAGCGTGGCCAACTTCCGGCTGTTCAGGACCCGGTCATGAAGCGCTACACGGGCCTGCTGGCCCTCGCCGTGCTGTTCGTGGGGCCGCTGGTGTGGGCCCTGGGCGTGTCGTTCAAGACGCAGACCGAGGCCACCCGGGTGCCGCCCACGCTGCTGCCCGCCGAGCCGACGACGTCCGCGTACGGGACGGTCTTCCAGGGCACCACGGACACGCCGGTGCTGCGCTGGTTCGCCAACAGTCTCATCGCCGCCACAGGGCACATGCTGCTGGTGCTCGCGGTGTCGTCGCTGGCCGCGTACGCGCTGGCCCGGCTGGAGTTCCGCGGCAAGAAGCTGATGTTCGGGATGATCGTCGGCACGCTGCTGGTGCCGGGGTTCGTCTTCCTCATCCCGCAGTTCCTGATCGTCGACCGGCTCGGCTGGCTGGACAGCCTGACGGCGCTCATCGTGCCGGGGGCGGCGGGCGCGTTCGGGGTGTTCTTCCTGCGGCAGTTCTTCCTCGGGCTGCCGCGTGAGCTGGACGAGGCCGCGCTGATGGAGGGCGCCAACCACTGGCACGTCTTCTGGCGGATCACGCTGCCGCTGTCGCGGCCCGCGCTGGCCACGCTGGCCGTGCTGAGCTTCCTGTCCAACTGGAACGACTTCATCTGGCCGATCTACGTGATCTTCAGCCCCGAGTACTTCACGCTGCCGCCGGGCCTGTCGATCCTGCAGGGCGCGTACACGATCCACTATCCGGTGATCATGGCGGGCGCGGTGCTGGCCGGCATCCCCGTCCTGATCCTCTTCAGTCTGACCCAGCGGTACGTCATCGAAGGCATCTCTCGTAGCGGCCTGAAAGGCTGACCCATGCACTTGGCTGTCATCGCCACGCTGATCCTCTCCCTCTTCACCAATCCGGTGTCCGGCTCCTTCTCCGACACGTTCGCCGACCCGTCGGTGATCCGCGGGCAGGACGGCTACTGGTACTCCTACGGCACGTCGGACCCGCTGCGCGAGGGCGAGAAGGTCCTGCACAGGCTGCCGATCGCCCGATCGAGCAACCTGGTCGACTGGACCTACGTGGGCGACGCGTTCGGGCCGGACAACCTGCCGTCGTACGCGGCGCCGGGCAGTCTGTTCTGGGCACCGGACATCCGTTACCTCGACGGCCGGTACGTCATGTACTTCACCGTCACCGACACCGCCGGCACGCCCGCCAACTGGGACTACTCGATCGGCGCCGCCACGGCGCCCACGCCGGCCGGGCCGTGGACGCACATCGACGCCCCGGTCGTCGCCCCGCGCCCCTCGGGCGACTCCTTCTGGAACACGATCGACCCCTCGCAGTTCACCGACGTGGACGGGCGCAAGTACCTGTACTTCGGCGGGTTCTTCGGCGGCCTGTGGGTGACCGAGCTGTCCGCCGACGGGCTGCACGCCACCGGGCAGCCGCAGCAGGTCGCGATCGACAACAAGTTCGAGGGCGCGTACGTGGTGCGCCACGACGGCTACTACTACCTGCTCGGCTCCTCGGCGAACTGCTGCGCCGGGCCGACCACCGGCTACTCGGTGCTGGCCGGGCGCTCGACCAGCCCGCGCGGACCGTTCGTCGACCGCGAGGGCGTGCCGCTGCTGGCCTCGCGTGCCGGTGGCACCCCTGTCCTGGACCAGAACGGCAACCGCTTCATCGGCACCGGCCACCACGCCCAGCTCACCGACCTTTCCGGTCAGGACTGGATGCTCTACCACGCCATCGATCGAAGCGACCCGTTCCTGGACGAGCCGTACGGGATCAACGAGCGGCCCATGCTGCTGGACCGGCTGGACTGGATCGACGGCTGGCCGGCCGTGCGTGCGGGGGCCGGGCCTTCCGAGCAGTCGCGGGAGACGCCGGTGACCCGCGGGGTCGTGGACGATCGGTTCGCGGGCGACCTGTCGGGCTGGCGGAACACGGCCGGCTGGACCGTACAGGATGGACATGTCCGCGGCCAGGGCACGCTCATCAGCCGCAGGTCGCTCGGCGGGGACATCCGCGTCGAGACCGACCTCAGGACGGACAAGTCCGCCGGGATCCGCATCGGCGGCACGACCGCGGTCGTTTCGCGCGAGGGGTTGACGCTTGCCTCGGGCGGCGCGTCCCGTACGGTGGCGCTCCCCGGAGGGGCCGCGACCTGGCACAACCTGGCCGTCACCGTCAAGGGACGGACGATCACCGCCGAGGTGACCGAGGCCCGGCTCCGCGACCCGCAGGCGAGCCTCACCGTCACGGGCAGCGCGAACGGCCCGATCGGGCTGGTCTCCGACGGGGGCGCCGACTTCGACAACGTCTCCGCCGCCCCGCTGTTCAAGGCCGTCACCAAGGCGGCGCCGACGCCGCGTACGGGCAGGCTGCTGGACTCCGACGAGTTCGACGGGCCGCTCGACTCCCGCTGGACCTGGGTGCGGCAGGACGCCGCGGCCACGATCGCGGAGGGCGTGCTGCGCTGGCCCGTCCAGGGCGCCGACCTGGTCGGGACCGGCAACAAGGCGTCGGCGCTGCTGCGCGAGGCCCCCAAGGGGGACTACGTCGTGGAGACCAAGGTCACGCTCGACCTGGGCGAGGACGCCGTACGCAACTACCAGCAGGCCGGGCTGGTCGCCTACGCCTCCGACGACGACTTCGCCCGCCTGTCCCAGGTCGCCATCTGGAACACCCGCCAGGTCGAGTACGGCCGCGAGCTGGCCTTCGCCGGCCGCCTGTCCTACGGCGGCAACATCGTCGGCCCGCCCGCCAGGACCACCTGGCTGCGGCTGGCGCACCACGTGGACCCGGCCAACGGGGAGCACGAGTTCCGCGCCGGATCCAGCCGCGACGGCAAGACCTGGACCTGGGGCGGCGTGTGGACCTTCCCCAAGGACACGGCCGTGCGCGTCGGCCTGGTCGCCCACGGAGGGGCCCAGCCGGCCGTCAACGCCGACTTCGACTATGTACGCGTCTACCGAGGAGCCTGACCTGTGCCGCAAGCACACCTGACCCTTGACCCCTCTTTCCGCATCGCCCCCGTCAACCGGCGCCTGTTCGGCTCGTTCGTCGAGCACATGGGCCGGTGCGTCTACACCGGCATCTACGAACCGGGCCACCCGGCGGCGGACGACCACGGCTTCCGCACCGACGTGCTGGAGCTGACCCGCGAGATGGGCGTGAGCGTGGTCCGCTACCCGGGAGGCAACTTCGTCTCCGGCTACCGCTGGGAGGACGGCGTCGGCCCCGACCGGCCCTCCCGGCTGGACCTGGCCTGGCGGCAGATCGAGACGAACGCGTTCGGGCTCAACGAGTTCATGACCTGGACCCGGGCCGCCGGGGTGGAGCCGATGATGGCCGTCAACCTCGGCACCCGGGGCATCCAGGAGGCCTGTGACCTGCTCGAATATGCCAACCACCCCTCGGGTACGCAGTGGTCGGACCTGCGGGTCAAACACGGAGTGACCGACCCGTACGGGATCAGGCTCTGGTGTCTCGGCAACGAGATGGACGGACCCTGGCAGATCGGTCACAAGACCGCGCACGAGTACGGACGGCTCGCGAACGAGACCGCCAAGGCCATGCGGCTCGTCGACCCCGGCATCGAGCTGGTGCTGTGCGGCAGCTCCAACAGCGGGATGCCGACGTTCGGCGCGTGGGAGGCCACCGTGCTCGAACACGCCTACGACGCGGTCGACTACCTGTCGCTGCACAACTACTACGAGGAGAACGGCGACCTGCCCGGCTTCCTCTGCAGCGCCGTGGACATGGACCGCTACATCTCGGCCATCGTGGCCACGGCCGACCACATCGGGGCGAAGCTCCGGCGCAAGAAGAAGATCAACCTGTCCTTCGACGAGTGGAACGTCTGGAACCAGAGCCGGTTCACCGGGCGCGAGCGCTCGCCGTTCCAGGAGGCGCCGGAGCTGATCGAGGACACCTTCACCGCCGCCGACGCCGTGGTGGTGGGGGATTTCCTGATCACGCTGCTGCGGCACGCCGACCGGGTGAGCATCGCCTGCCAGGCGCAGCTCGCCAACATCATCGCGCCGATCAGGACCGAGCCCGGCGGCCCGGCCTGGCGTCAGACGATCTTCCACCCGTTCGCCCTGACGGCCCGGCACGCGCGCGGCACCGTGCTGCGGGTGGAGCCGTCCGGCCCGCTCCTGGAGACCGGACGGTACGGCGAGGCGCCCGCGCTGTCGGCGGTGGCCACCGTCGACGGGTCCCGGGTGGCGCTGCTCGCCGTCAACCGGTCGCCCGACCAGGACCTCGACCTCACCGCCCGGCTCCCGGCGGCGGTCAGGCCGGTGTCGGCCTCGGTGATCGCCGCCGGGGACGACCCGCACCGGGTGGAAGCCCTTCCGCAGCCGCTGACCGTGCAGGCTGACGGTGACCGGCTGACGGCGCGGCTGCCCGCCGCCTCGTGGACGATGATTCTTGCGGAGTGCGAAAACATGCCCGATCAGCCATGATTCCCGGCCCTCAGTCGGGGATGCGATGGGTCGTCAGACGGTCGGGGTTCGGCCAGCGTACGCCGTGGGCCCACCCCGCCCGCTCGAACCAGCGGATCAGCCGCGCGCTGGGGTCGAGCTGGCCCTTGAGCACGCCGTGCCGGGCGCAGGTCGGCTCCACATGGTGCCAGTTGTGCCAGCCTTCGCCAAGCGTCAGCATCGCCACCCACCACACGTTGGACGAACGGTCTTGGGTGCGGAACGGGCGGTCGCCGAAGGTGTGGGCGATCGAGTTCACCGACCAGGTGACGTGGTGCACGACGGCGTAGCGGACCAGACCGCCCCACAGCAGCGCGCTCCACACGCCCGGCCACGACATCGACCACAGCCCGCCGGCGGCCGCCGGGAGCACGAACGACAGGAGAACGACCGCCGGATAGGCGGCGTCGAAACGCCGCACGTCCGGGTCGGCCAGCAGGTCCGGCACCCAATGCCGGCGGCTGGAGCGTTGCTGGGCCGTGTAGAACCAGCCGATGTGGGCGTGCAGCATGCCGCGCAGCAGCGCCAGGCCGCTGTCGCCGTAGCGCCACGGCGAGTGCGGGTCACCTTCGCGGTCGGCGTACTTGTGGTGGCGGCGGTGCTCGGCGGCCCACAGCGTGAGAGGGCCCTCGACGGCCATGCCGCCGGCCAGCATGAGCGCGATCCGTAGCGCCCGGTTGGCCTTGAAGGCGCGGTGAGTGAAGAGGCGGTGGTAGCCGATGGCGATCCCGAAGATGCTCACCAGGTACATCGCGACCGCGATGACCAGGTCGCGGGGGCCGATGCCCCAGCCCCAGGCGGCCGGCACCGCGAGGGCCGGCAGCAACACGGGCAGGACGACCAGGACGACCAGATAGGCGGTGCGGCGGCCGGTGGTGAGCGTCACCGTCTCCGCCGTGCCCGGCTGCGGCATGGGTGACGTCACGTTTCCTCCCATGAGCGGTACAGGACGATCGGGCTCCTCATTCAACGGCCAAGCCCATGGAGTGCGGCAATGTCCCGACAGTGACGGGGTGATTACCATGAGGAAGCAAAACAATGCACTCCGTCGTCATGAGGAAAAGGCGTGACACCTCCCTAGATTGTGATTGCACAGCGTGATCATCGTTGTGCGCTCCGGCATCAGGCGGAAGGTCCACGGAATGGGTGCTGTCGATCAGGCGACCACGGGCGGCCATCTGGAGAGATACGACGAGGCGCTGGCGCGGGACCCGATGTCCGCCTTCAGCCTGGTCCGGGAGTGGATGCGTACCGACTGGCGGAGCCTGTTCGCCGAGTTGCGCGAGCGGCGCCCCATCTTCGTCACACCCGCCTTCACGGTCGTGACCCGCTTCGCCGACGTCACCGAAGTGCTCGCCCACGAGCAGGTCTTCTCGGTACGGGCCTTCGGTCCGCGCCTCGACGCCGCGCTGGGCGCCCCGTTCATGCTGGGCAGGGACGCCACGCCGATGAACTGGCGGGAAAAGGGCCTGATGCAGCTCATGCTCGACCCGCGGGACGCGGCCGGCGTGCGCGAGCTGGCCGGCCGCCTCGCCGACGAACTGCTCGACGCCGCCTGGCCCGACGGACGCCTCGAAGCGGTCAACGGGCTGTTCCGCCCTGTCGCCCTCGGCGTGTGCGCGCGGTATTTCGGCGTTCCCGGCCCCGATCCGCAGACCCTGGGCCGGTGGACGCGGGCCATCGTCGCCGACGGCTTCGCCAACTTCCTCGGAGATCCGCAGATCCAGGCCGCGTCCGTCACAGCGGGCGCTGAGCTGGTCGGATACCTGCGAGACCGCCTCGCCGGGCACCGGGCCACGCTGCGGGCCGGACGGGACCTCCCCGACGACGTCTTCGCCCGCCTCGTCCGCTCCTCCCTGCCCGGCGTGACCGACGACCGCATCGTGATCAACATGGCCGGGCTGCCGCTGGGCTTCGTGGAGAGCGCGCCGGGGGCCATGGTCGAGGCGGTGGAGCAGCTCCTGCTGCGCCCTCGGGTGCTCGCGGAGGCCGTGGCCGTCGCCGGAGACCCCGAACGGTTCGATCCGTACGTCTGGGAGGCGCTGCGGTTCAGCCCGTTCTTCAAGCTGCTTCCCCGGCTGTGCGAGCGCGACCATGTCCTGGCCGCCGGCACCCCGCGCGGCACGGTGATCCCCGCGGGCACGTTCGTGCTCGCGGCGCCGGCCTCCGCCATGTTCGACGGGGACGTGGTGCCGGAGCACGACGAGTTCCGCCTCGGCCGCCCTCGCCACCATCAGCTGTTCTTCGGCTCCGGCCATCACGCCTGCCTCGGCGTGCACGTGGGCGGCGTGGTGATCGCCGAGACCGTACGCCGCCTGCTGCTGCGTCCCGGCGTGCGTCCGCTCCCGCCACCGGCGGGCCGCGTCGAGCGGACCCTCGGGATCTTCCCCGACACCTTCACCCTCGGGCTCGGCACCGAGGGGCGGGTCGCCGCCGATAGGCTCGGCGCCGAGGGGCGGCTGGGCATCGACGGGCGGGAAGGCTGACGATGGCGGGCCGAGCACGCGCACGCAGCATCGCCACGGACGGTCTCGCCAACCGGCTCAGGTTCCTGGCCCTGACCAACGGCCGGCCGTTCTGGGACCTCGTACAGAGCAGCAGGCCGGTCCGGCGCCGGATCAACGCCTCGCTGATCGACCATGCGATCCGCGAGATGCCACCGCGCCCCGAGCCGTTGAGCACCATGGCCGACTACACCTCGTGGGCCTCCTTGACCGACCGCACCTACAGCGGCAGGCACCTGCCCCCGGTCCCCGTGGCCGAGGGAGACCGTCCCACTCCCGAGAGCGCCGGCGCCCTGTTCACCCGCGGCGAGTCCATGATTCCCTGCCCGCGCTCCACGGTGCTCTTCGCGTACTTCGCCCAATGGTTCACCGACGGTTTCCTGCGCGGCGACACCAGCATCCCGCGCGACCCGCGCAAGAACAGCTCCAACCATCACATCGACCTGAACCAGGTGTACGGCCTCGACGAGGCGGCGACGGCCGCACTGCGCACGTTCGACGGCGGGCTGCTCAAGAGCCGGCTCGTCAACGGCGGCGAGTTTCCGCCCTACCTGTGCGAGAACGGCAAGATCAAGCCGGAGTTCGCCCCGCTGAGCGTCATCCGCTTCGACCAGCTCTCCGACGCGCAACGCGACACGCTGTTCGCCACCGGCAGCGACCGGGGCAACGGCCAGATCGGCTTCACCATGCTCACGGTGCTGTTCCTGCGCGAGCACAACAGGGTGGCACGGCTGCTCGCCCGGGGACATCCGCGATGGGACGACGAGCGGCTGTTCCAGACGGCCCGCAACGTCCTCATCGTGCTGCTGATCAAACTGGTCGTCGAGGAGTACATCAACCACATCACCCCCTACCACTTCCGGTTCACCCTGGACCCGCGGCTGTCGGCGCTGCTGGACCGCGCGCCCTGGCACCGGCAGAACTGGGCCTCGGTGGAGTTCAACCTCGTCTACCGCTGGCACAGCCTGATCCCGTCCCACCTGTCGGTGGGCGGGCGCGACCTGCCGATGGCCCAGACCTTTTTCGGCAGCGCGCTGATCCCCGGTCCCGGCCTCGGACGGCTGTTCGAGGACGCCTCCCGCCAGCGGGCCGGCCGCATCGGCCTGTTCAACACCGACCCCGTCCTGCGGGAGATCGACGTGGCCAGCATCGCCGACTCCCGGGCGCTCGACCTGGCCCCGTACAACAGCTACCGCGAGCACTGCCGCTTCCCCAGGGTGCGGGCCTTCGAGCAGATCTCCGGCGATCGGCGGGTCAGCGGCGCGCTGCGCGAGCTCTACCGCGACGTGGACGACGTCGACCTGTACGTCGGGCTGTTCGCCGAGGAACCCGGATCCCCCGCCGCGATCCTGCCTCCGCTGCTGACCAAGATCATCGCTATCGACGCCTTCTCCCAGGCGCTCACCAACCCGCTGCTGGCTCCGCGGATCTTCAACGCCGCCACGTTCTCCCCGGAGGGCGTGCGGGTCATCGCGGCCACGCGCACGCTGTCGGACGTGCTGCGCCGCAACACGCCGGAGGACCCGAGCCCCCGCTTCGTCAGCATGTCCCGGCAGGCCCGGTGATGACCGGGGAGAACGATCCGGCCGCCGGGTCGCTGCGCGCCGCGGCCCGCGAGCTGGTGGACATCGCGCTCACCATCCAGGACGCGGCGGCTCACGCCACGGCCGCGCTCACCGACGACGCGCTGCTGCGCGCCCTGCCGCACGCTCCCTCGGCGGCCCGGCCCGCCTACCATGCGCTGCTGCGGGCCACGACGAACCGCCGGGGCCTCGGATGCGCGTTCACCGGCGGCCGGCTGGCCACCGTGGCCGCCAAGGCCGGCGCCATGCTGGGGGCCGAGAGTCTGGCCGTACGCGTGCTGGCCACGTCGCTGCGGCTGCGCGTGGCAGCCGTGGCGCTCGCTCACCCCGAGCTGACCGGGGACCCCATGCTCGCCCGCCTCATCGACGCGGCCGCCGCCGACCGCGATCTGGAGGCCGTCCGGGCCCTGCGCTCCCTGCTCAAGGACCGCGGTGCGGTGCGCGCGCTCAGCCAGCTCGCCCCGGTCTTCGGCGAGGTTCTCGCGCTGCGCGCGCTGCTGGACGAGAACCCGCTCAACGACGCCACCGCCTGGCTCATCGCCACGGGAAAGGGCTTCGCCACCGCCGATCCGATCACCGGCATGAGCAACAGGGCCATCGCCGTCCTCGACACCGGGGAGGGCGCCGCGCGCCGGATCGAGCTGACCGCGGCCGAGTCGGCCCGGCTGTGCACGCGGGGGTCGCTGCTCGGCTTCCTGGGCAACCTCAGCACGATCGGCACCACCGGGCGGGCCCTCATGCAGAGCGTCCAAGGACCCGACGGCGTGATCCGCCACGTCCTCCAGGCGCCGGGCATGCGAGTGGGACGTCCCGACGGCGAATCGCCCCAGGACCTGCTCGGCGCGTTCAGCAGCGCCGTCCTGGCCGGCAGCCCCTACAGCCGCGCCCTGGCCGCGGCCGTCGCCGACTACGGGCTGCCTCCGGGCGCCGAACTGGCGCTCGTCGGGCACAGCGCGGGCGGCGCGGCGCTCATGAACCTGGCGCAGGACCCCGACTTCTGCGCCCGTCACACCGTCACCCACGCCGTCGCCGTCGGCTCGCCCGTCGACTTCAAACGCCCCGCCGACCCGCGCACCTGGGTGGCCAGCGTCACCAACCAGCACGACATCATCCCCACCCTCGACGGGCAGGGCGCCGGCACCTGCTTCGACCTGCACCCCGACTGGTACGTGGTCGACTACGCCGACTCCACCCACCTGTTCCCGCAATGCCACAGCATCGAGCGCTACCTCGCCAACATCGCCGACGACCTGCCCGAGGCCCGCGAGCTCATCGACGAGCGGCTTGCGCCCTTCCGGGGGCAGGTCGTGCGTTCCCAGGCGTACCTGCTGTTCGACCGCCCGCCCGACCCGGAGGAGTTCCCCTTCCTGACCGTCCCCACCCGCGCCGTGGACGGTCCCGAGGGAACCGTCGAACTGCCGATCAGGTGCCGCGACGGCGACGCGCTCACGGCGTACTTCGCCGCGCGCCCGACGGCGGCGGCCGGCCTGCTGGAGGGCACGGGGCTCGGTCCCGCCGTCCAGGTGGCGGGCCGTGCGCTGGTCGCCGTGCACGCCGCCTGGAACAGGCACGCCAGTGCGGGCGGATACGGGGAGCTGCATGTCGGAGTCGTCGTGCCCGGCCCGTTCCGCCGACGCTCCCGCTCTCCCGTCTGGTCCGACCCGCTGAGGCGACGTTCCGGCCACTCCGGCTGGCCTGACCTGCTGCGGGCGGCGGACCTGCGCCGCTCCGGCAGCTTCCTCGTCGGCTCCGCGGTCGACACCACGATCGTCGGCGGCCTCGGCCCGCGGCTGTGGGGCGGCCAGACGTACCTGACGCCACTGGAGCTCCGGCTGCTCGGCACCCGGTCCGCCCACGTCACCGCCGGCCAGATCCTCGCTATGCGCGGACGGCTCGGTCCGGGACTGCCCCTGAGCGATCCGGGCCTGGTCGGCTACACACGCGAGGCCGGCGCCGTGCTGCGGTCCTGCGTCCGGGCCCGCGGGCAGGCCCGGCTGCACCCGGCGCCGTCACTGCGGCTGGTCGTCGAGCCGCGGTCGACCCACCCGCTGGCCGACCGGCTCCGCGAGCTGGGGCTCGACGGCGCCCGCCCGCTGCTGTGCCTGTCGGCCACCACCCGCCAGACGCTCCGGGACGCCGCCGTCCCGGTGGCGCCCGCCTGACGGAGGAGTCATGTCCGCCCAGATCGCCGCGATCATCGCCCACGCCGAAGTCCTGCGTTCGGACGCCCGCGCTCTGACCGCCTGCGCCGAGCGCCTGCACGCGATCGAGGCAGGGCTGAAGGCCGGCGGCGGGGCGCCGCCTTGGCTGCACGCATCGGTGACCGCCCACCTCGCCGCCTGCGCGGCGGCCGCCGCCGACCTGGAGACGGCCGCGCAGCGCCTGAGCCGCTACGCGGCCGAGGCGAGCCCATGACGGGGGGGCGACTCAACCACTGTCAGGTGTCCGCATCGAGCCACGTGGCCTCGGAGCACAGGACGCGTGCGGCCTCGTGTGGCTCCGCATCGCGCACGACGTACCAGTTGGCCCGGCCGTCGTAGCGTTCGGGGCGGAGGATCGTGACGATGCCCGACGCGTAGATCTGCCGGGTGCGGGGGTCGCGAGCATGGATTTGCCGGCCGACCACGAGGCTCTCGTCGAACGGCAGGCCGTCGATGATCTCGTCTTCCCATCGCCAGAGGCGCCGGGTGCTCCCGGGGTCGAGGCGCTCGGCTCCCCGCTGCTGGTAGGGCATGGAGAACTCGCGGGCGCGGTGGGGGTTCAGGTCCTTGGCGATGCGTTCGTCGTCGGCGAGCTCGCGCAGGCGCTCCTCCTGGACATGCGGTTCCCAGCTGTCGAAGCCGTGCGGCAGCCCGAACATCTTCCCGGCCCGGTCGAAGTAGCGATCGACATAGGGATCGCGGAAGCGTCCCGGCCGCTCCTTGAGATCGTCGAAGACGTCCGCGGTGACGGGCGTATCGTCGGAGATGTCGGCGCCCTGCTCCCGAAGCCAGTCGTGGACCGTGACGCCCATCTCGGCAAGCCGTTCCTCCAGCCGCCGGAGCCGGTCACCGAACTCCCCTGGCTGCATGGCGGCCCACTCCTGCGCCGTGGAAACGGGGACGGGTGCCGGTCGGGGTTCCAGGGGCGGAGGCAGCATCTCGGGTGGGAGTGGCAGCGGCACGTACTCCTTGGGCATCCGGATGAAGCGCTCCATCGCCCGCATGTGGATGAGCGGGTCGAACGCGTCGCGGATGGGCCAGAACCGCAACAGCCAACGCAGGTCGGGGTCGTCGTCCTCACCCCGCGCGTCGACCGTTCGCGCGTGCGCGGTCAGTCCGTACTCGAAGTACGGCGGGCCGATGAGGAAGTCGTGTCCTCGCCCGTCCATCATGGAGGCCGCGTGGATCACTCCGCTGTCAGCCACGAACGTCGGCTGATCGACCTGCGTCCACGAGTCGTCGACGCCTGGTGGCTCGGCGTCCCATGCCTCCATGCGGACGGCGGCGATGTAGTGGTAATCCTCCGGGTCCGGGCTGCTGATCGCGGGAAGATCGGTGCCCGCGAGACCGAGTTCTCCGTATTCCACGTATAACTCGTCGTCGATGCTGCGGAGCAGTCGCGCCATGGTGTCCTTCAATCGTCCAAGCGGTTGATGATCAAAGGCAGCATGCCGTACAAGTGCGACAAGTTCCGCCGCTGGCCGGAGCACGGTCAGCGCTCAGCCGGGGAGCCTGGCCCGGGTGGCCGTGGAGACCACCGTGTCCTTCTGCGCCGAGGTCATCAGGCCGGCCGCGACCCACTCCTCCGCGGTGCGGGTCACGGTGGACACGAACTGTCCCTGGTTCGCGAAGGGCGCGTTCTTCCAGACCGCGTCGAGGAACGTCACCGAATCCGCCCGCGCGCGGTTGGCCACGCCTGAGTCGATCCTCCCGAAGACGATGGTCGGCTCGACGCGCCGGAAGTAGGCGTGGTAGCGGTCGGTGTTGTTGATGTAGAGGGGGACCAGCGGCAGGCCGTTCGCCGTGAAGCTCATCGGGCCGGTGGACGTGACGGCGCGCGCGAGGTCCCCGGAGAGGGTGAAGTCCTTGTAGAAGGAGAATTGGCGGAAGGTGGTCTGGTTGCTCTTGACGACCATCGGCACCGGCCCGTAGGCGATGCTCTGGGTGGCCGGCATGTCCAGCGCCTTCTCGATCCGCAGCGAGAACGGCATCGCGATCCTCACGGTGTCGCCGCTCCGCCACTGCCGGTCGAGCGTGACGTACTCGCCGGGCTTGGCGTCCAGTTGCTGGTCGGTCGCGTTGACCAGGACCGTGAAGCCCTTCTCCACCCAGTACGGCACCCGCAGCTTGACCACCAGCCGGCCGCTGCCCGTAACCGTCAGCGTCGTCACCCCCGCGGGGTCGGCCGGGTAGTTCGTGACCTGCCTGATCACGAAGCCCTTCTCCGCCCAGTTGAGCTCCGAGGCCATGTAGAGGTTCACGTAGAGCGTCGAATCGTCGGCGGAGCGGAAGTAGATCGAATCCTGGAACTTGGTGTGGCTCTCCAGTCCGGTGCCGCCGCAGCAGGTGCCGAGGTTGCCGTAACTGCGCGCCGCACCCGGCCGCATCGGGATGAAGTAGGTCAGCAGCGGATTGGTGGTGCTGTCGGTGTTGCGGCGGGAGGCGAGGATCTGGCCGTAGAGCGCCCGCTCGTAGTACTGCATGTACTTGGGGTCGGCGGTGTGGAAGAACAGGGCCCGGCTCAGCTTGAGCAGGTTGTAGTTGCAGCAGGTCTCGGCGTTGTTGGTGCCCAGGGTGCCGACGATGACGTCGCGCGCGCCGAAGAGCTCGCCGTTGTCGGCCGGACCGGCCAGGCCGCCGTCGGTGAAGATGCGGTGCGGGACGACCATGTCCCAGAAGTTCACGGCCGCGTCGAAGTAGCGGCGTTCCTGGTTCTGCTCGAAGACGGACAGGTATCCGGCGAACTGGGGGATGTGCTGGTTGGCGTGTTTGCGGTTGAGCGTGTCCTGCTGGTCGACGGTGGCCGCCAGGAGCGCGGTGTTGTCGAAGCACTTGGCCGTCGCGAGGTATTCCGCCTTGCCGCTGAGGGCGTGGAGGTCGGCCATCACGACGTTCATGCCGTTGTACTCGCCGGCGATGTAGATGCCCCACATGCGGTCGAGCTGGGCCCGCGGAAGGTGACCCAGCCTGCTGTGGACCCAGTCGCCCATCTTCAGCACGATCTCGAGCGCCTGCTCGTTGCCCGCGTACTGGTAGGCGTCGAGCAGCCCTCTCATGATCATGTGACAGGTGTAGTACGGCGCCCAGATCGTGGGATAGGTCGCGTACTGCTCCAGCTGGATGAACTGCGTCTCAGGGTAGGCGGCCAGGAAGCCGGGGTGGCTCGGGCCGCCGGGTTGCCCGACCTTCGCGGCCAGCGCGTTCTGGCACTCGCCCAGCGCGGTGACCATGTAGTCGACCTTGTTCTTGTACAAGGCGTCGCCAGAGCCCGCGTAGGCCAGAGCGAGGGCGCTGAGGAAGTGCCCGCTGTAGTGCCCGCGCAGATTACCGGTCGCGTCGTCCCAGCCGCCGGGTGGTTGCGCGCCCAGCGTGTCCAGACCGGCGTTGGCCCGGAAATTGGCGAGCATCCGGTCGGCCGAATAGGAGCGCAGGAAGGCCAGGATCCGATCCCGGTTGGCGGTGAACAGGCTCGCGCCCAGCGTGACCTGGCTGTTGGCGAACGGCTTCACGATCCAGCTGCCGGGCACCGGGGGGTCGTTCTGCGGCGGAGGGGCCACCGCGTGGGCCGCGGCCCGGGCCGTTGCGGCGGGCGTCGCCGACGCGAACGCGGACGTGGTGGCGGCCGCCAACGCCGCCAGTCGAAGCGCCTCGCGCCTGGGCACCATTTCTGGCATCGCACTGTCCTCTTCGTCACTCGGGATCCGATGTGGAGGGCATGTGGGCCGCGGATGGTAGCGCTAACATTGCGACGTGGAGCTGGTCCGCGCCAGTCAGTGCATGGTCGCTGTCCTATCGGCTCTGGTTGAAGGCGTCACGCTTCTTTCCCAGGCCCACAGTTCGGGAGTGTCAACGACCGCATTGGGCCCGTCAAGGGACCGCGGACGATATTGCGCCCGCCGAAAACCACCTCCATGCGCGGACGGGCGATGCGGGCCGATATGTACGCACGTACATTGGATGTGTACGCTTGTACGTATGATGTCCGAACTCGACGACCGCTCGATGCGCGAACGCATGCTCGCCGGCGACCTCTACATCGCCGACGACCCCGAGCTGGCGGAGCACAACCTGCGGGCCATGGACCTGATGGACGCCTACAACGCGACGTCCGCCCGCGATCCGCAGCAGCGGCGCCGGTTGCTCACCGAGCTGCTGGGCGCGGTCGGCGAGGGAACGGAGATCCGGCCGCCGCTGCGGGTCGACTACGGCAGCCACATCCGCATCGGCGCGCGATCGTTCGCCAACTTCGGCCTCGTGGCCCTGGACGTCGCGCCGATCACCATCGGCGACGACGTGCAGATCGGCTCCTACGTGCAGCTCATGACGCCGACGCACTCGCTCGACCCGGAGCTGCGCCGCGCGAAGTGGGAGGCCGCCGAGCCGATCACCATCGGCGACAACGCGTGGCTGGGCAGCGGGGCGATCGTCCTGGGCGGTGTCACGATCGGGGAGAACACCGTGGTGGGCGCCGGCGCGGTGGTCACCCGGGACCTCCCGGCGAACGTCGTGGCCGTGGGCAACCCGGCCCGCGTGATCCGCACGGTCGAGCCGGGCGCGACGTGAGCGGTCCCGCCACCCCGCGGCGGCCTCGCCGGCACGACCCCGGGCGGCGGGACCGGCTGATCGACGCCGCGCTCACCGTCATCGCCGAGCGCGGCGTCGCCGGGACGACGCACCGGGAGATCGCCCGCGCCGCGGACGTGCCGCTGGGCTCGATGACCTACCACTTCACGTCCCTCGACGAGGTGCTCGCCGAGGCGTTCACGCGGCACGCCGACTCGGTGGCCCGCGTCTTCGACGAGCGGCTGAGCGCCGCCCCGGACCGGGACGCGGCGGTCGAGGCCGTCATCACGCTGGTGTCGGACGACCTGCTCGGCTCGCGGCACGACCTCGTCCTCACCGTGGAGCTGTACGTGGCCGCGGCGCGCAACCCGGCCCTGCGCGTCGTCACCCAGGCCTGGATGGCGCGCAGCCGCCAGGCGCTGGAACGCCACTTCGACGCCACCACCGCCCGGGAGCTCGACGCGCTCATCGAAGGGCTCGTGCTGCACAGCGCCCTGTCGACCGACCCGATGACGCCCGGGCAGATCCGCCACGCCATCCACCGGTACCTGCGCTGACCCCCTCCCCTGCGCCTACGCGATCGGAAGCCGATGTCCGCTGCCCCCCTCACCACGCCCACCCGCCAGGCCCGCCTGGCCCGCGCCGCCGTCGCCGCGCTGTTCCTCACCAACGGCACCGTGTTCTTCAACATCGTCCCGCGGTACCCGCAGATCAAGGCCGACCTCGGCCTGAGCAACGCCGTCTTCGGCACCGCGCTGGCCGCGCACCCGATCGGCGCGCTGCTGGCCGGGCTGCTCGCCGGCGCCGCCATCCGCCGCTTCCGCTCCGCGCGCGTGGGGGCGCTGGGGATCGTGGTGACCACTGTCGCGACGCTGTTCATCCCCTTCGTGCCGAACTGGGTCGCGTTCGGCGGCGTGCTGTTCGTCGTGGGCGCCCTCGACGCGATCGTCGACGTCGCGCAGAACGCCCACGGCCTGCGGGTGCAGCGCCTTTACGGCCGCTCCATCGTCAACTCGCTGCACGGCGTGTGGAGCGTCGGCGCGGTCCTGGGCGGCCTGATGGGCTCGGCCGCCGCCGGTCTCGACATCCCCCTCGCGGTCCACCTGGGCATCTCCGCGACGCTGTTCAGCGTGACCGCCCTCGTCGCCTACCGGTTCCTGCTGCCCGGCCCGGAGGACGCGGAGCGCCCCGCCGAGGTCCAGGACGGCCACCCGCCCCGTCGTGAGGGGTGGCGCTCGTTCACGGGCTCCGCCGTGCGGATGCTCGCCGCGCTCGGTGTGCTGGCCGCGTGCGGCACCCTCGTCGAGGACGCCGGCGCGTCCTGGGGCGCCCTCTACCTCAGCGGCGACCTGCGCACCGACGCCGCCACCGCCGGCATGGCCGTCGTGGCCCTCCAGGTCGCCATGACCGTCGGCCGCCTCACCGGTGACCGCGTCGTCGACCGCTTCGGGCAGCGTACCGTCGTGCGTGCCGGAGGGGCGCTGGCCGCGATCGGCATGGGCGCCGCGCTCGCCGTTCCGTCGGTCGCGACCTCGCTGGCCGGCTTCGCCCTCGCCGGGCTCGGCGTCGCCACCCTCGTCCCGGCCGCCATGCACACCGCCGACGAGCTACCCGGCCTGCCCGCGGGGGCCGGCCTCACCATCGTCAGCTGGCTGCTGCGCGGAGGATTCCTGCTGTCGCCTCCCCTCGTCGGATTCGTGGCCGACCTCACCAGCCTGCGCGTCGGCCTGCTGTCCGTCGTCCTGGCCGGCGCCGTCACGGTCGTCCTCGGCCGCGTCCTGGTGAACCGCACCCGGGCCTGAATCGCCGCACCCGCCGTTGACACGTCTCCGGCACGAGATCTACGATCCGATCGAATCGATTCGCTGAACCTCCTGGGCATGCTGAGCTGTGCCTGCATGTCTGTACACCGAATCGATTCACGGATAGCCCTGCGTGGTCCTTCCCTTCCCCCCGACTCTCGAAGGAGCCACCCCAGATGACGACCACCCCACTCCGCGCATTCGCCGCGATGCTCATCGCCGTCGCCCTCCAGGCCGTCCCGGCGCCGGCGCAGGCCGCGGACGAATCCATCAGCGTCGACTTCTCCGTGGCCGGCGGCGCCCCGGCCTACCGCGCGTCCGGCTGGATCTACGGCATGACGGAGAACGCGTCAGGGCCGGCGGACCACTTCTTCCGCGACGTGAAGTTCCGGTACATGCGGGCCGGCGGCGCGCAACTCGGCTCGCCCGGCGGCTGGGTGTCGGGCGCCTACGACCGCCGGTGGAACGCGACGCTGGCCCAGGCCCGCCGGACGATCGCCCTCGGCGGCCAGTTCATCATCCTCCCCCACGACTTATGGGGCGCGGACGGCTACCCGATCTCGCGCTTCCCCGGCGACAACGGCAACTGGTCCGACTATGACGCCTTCCTCACCCGCCTGATCAACGACGTTCGGGCCGCCGGGATCACCGTGCAGTGGGACATCTGGAACGAGCCCAATCTCTCCCTGTTCTGGAACCGCCCGCAGGCCCAGTACTTCGAGCTGTGGCGCCGCAGCTACCAGCGCATCCGCGCCGCCTTCCCGGGCCACCTGATCGTCGGCCCCAGCTGCGCCTGCGTGCCCTCCACCACGCATTCCTTCTGGAACGCCTACCTCGACTTCGTCCGCGCCAACAACGTCGTCCCCGACATCGTCAGCTGGCACTCCCTGCCGGGCGACCCGGTGGCCAACGTGGCGGCCGCCAACGCCACGCTCGACGCGCGCGGCATCCCGCATCCGCGCCCGTACCAGATCAACGAGTACGCCGCCACCAACGAGCAGAACCCGGGGGACGGCGCGTGGTACATCGCCCGGCTGGAGCGGGCGGGCGCCGACGGGCTACGGGCGAACTGGGCGAGCGCCGGCAACCTGCACAACGATCTCGCGAACCTGCTCGTCCGCAACAGCGCCGGGCAGCACCTGCCCAAGGGCGAATGGTGGGTCTACCGCTTCTACGGCTCCCAGACCGGCCAGATCGTCTCGGTGACCCCGAGCCCGGCGTACGACGCCTTCGCCACCAAGACGGCCGGCGTGGCCAAGGTCCTCGTGGGCGGCGGCGGGACGACCGGCAACGTCGCCGTCGGCCTCCGGCGGCTCGACGCCACCAGCGGCATCGTGCAGAACAACCAGGTCCGCGCGGTCGTCCAGCGCATCCCGTTCAACGGCGGCGGCGCGGTCCAGGGGCCGGTCACCGTGCAGAACACGGTCCTGACGCTGTCCGGCAACGCCGCCACGGTGAACCTGCCGCACACCAACGCCGACGAGACGTTCACCATCACCCTGCTGCCGCCATCCGAGGGTGGCTTCCAGTCCGTCGCGGTCGCGCAGCACTCCCAGCAGTGCCTGGACAACACCGACCTCAGCACGGCCGACGGCAACGTGCAGCAGCAGTTCTACTGCGAGGGCGGCGACCAGCAGCTGTGGAACTTCCGGCCGGTCGCCGGCGTGGCCAACACCTACACGCTGGTCAACCAGCAGAGCGGGAAGTGCCTCGACGTGAGCGGGTCCTCCACGGCCGACGGGGCGCCGGTGCGCCAGTGGACGTGCGCCGGCGGAGCGCAGAACCAGGAGTTCACCCTGCGCAGGGTCACCTACGCGGGCAACGATCCCCGGGACCACCAGCTCGTCGCCCGCCACAGCGGCAAGTGCGTCGACGTCAGCACCATCTCGACCGCGCCCAAAGCTCCCGTCCACCAGTGGACCTGCAACCCGGCCGGCCAGGCGAGCCCGCTCAACCAGACCTGGCGGCTCTGGGGCCGGTGAGCGTCAGGCCCTGCGCCTCTCGTGGGCGGCGGCCAGGTGGAGGTAGGCGCTGGCCGTCCAGGTGTAGGCCCGGTCGCGCAGTCCCTCGCCGGTGCGGGCGTCGAAGTTCTCGGCGAACCCCGACGCCTCGCACAGCGCGCGAAAGCGGGCGCTGATCTCGTCGGCCAGGTCCGGGTATCCGGCGCGGCGCAGCCCGTCCTCGATCAGTACGGTCGAGGGCGCCCAGATGGGGCCGCGCCAGTAGCCGTCGTCCAGGTAGTGCGGCGAGCCGGGCAGCTCGGTCGCCAGGCCGAACGCGGTCAGGTGCCGCTCGATCCGGGCGGCCAGCGCCGCCCGGACGGGCTCCGGCAGCTCCTCCCCCAGCACGATCGGCATGAGGTCGAGCAGGCTGGCGCTGGACCAGGTGCGGCCTGAGAGCGCGCCGCGGGCGACGAACTTCTCGCCGTCCCACAGCTCGGCGAGGAGCGCGTCGCGCATCCGATCCGCCTGCGCGCTCCACCGGGCGGACGCGGCCGGGTCGGGGGCCAGGCGGGCCAGCTCGCGCAGCTGCAGCACGAGGAAGGCGGCCAGGTCGGCGCTCTCGACGACGCGCTCGGGGTCGAAGGTGGTGGCGTTGTCCCAGCCGCTGTCGTTGCCGTGCTGGTAGTGCGGCAGCTCGCGGCCGGGGGCGCGGCGGGCCTCCAGCCAGAAGGTGGTCCAGCGTTCCAGCAGCGGGTAGACGTCCGGCGCCGCAGGGAGGTGGCGCAGGGCCCAGCCGTGGATCGGGGGTTTGACGAAGTTGTAGAGGATCTCGGAGTGGGTGACGGAGTCGGGCAGCGCGCCGGCGGCGTCCTGGTGGTCGAAGGGCAGGTGGTACTGGTCCCAGGCCAGGTCGGGCAGGCCCCCGGCCAGGGCGATGGCGTTGAAGCAGTGGTCCCAGCTCCACACCTTGTCCATCCAGTGCTTGGACATGAGCACGGCGGGCCGGGTGACGAACCCGGCGGGGCGCACGGTGGCCGACCACAGCACGTAGGCGGCCAGTTCGGCGGCGGGCGTCCGGTCGCCGCGCCACGGCGCGACCGCCGCGGCGAACGCGTCGAACTCGGCCCGCGCCGCCTTGGCCACCTGCTCGAAGGCGTCCGCGCCGGCATAGGGAGCGCGGGCGGTCTCGTACTCCTCGATGGCGATCTCCCACTCGCCGCTGAGGACGAGACCGCGTTCGGCGGTCCCCAGCGCCTGCGGGCCGAGGTGTTCGGCCTGCCCGGCCAGGAGGGTGATCCGGTAGCGGCGGCCGGTCTGGTAGACGGTGAAGACGTACGACCCGTCGACGGGGTCCCGGTAGAAGTACGGGCCGCTGAACGGCGTCAGGACCGGGTCGGCGGCCAGCAGGCGGAGCCCGAGGCCGCGGCCGCGCACGCGTACCGTGTCGGCGCTCTCGTAGGCGAGGTCGATCCGGCCGTCGCCACCGCTCCAGGTGAGCTGGTGCGGGGTGGCGGTGACGGCGGTCTCAGCGGTGGGGATCAGTCGCAGGATCGCGTGCATGCCGGTCTGGTGGGAGACCAGGTGCACGTCCTCGGCGTAGGTCTTCTCCGCCACCACGGGCGAGAAGCCGAACCAGGACCCGCGGTAGCTGAACGGGATTTCCCGCAGGGAGAACACCGGGCCTGAAGCGGCGACGGTCATGGAGCGAGGGTCCCTTCTCAATCTTTGACGGCGCCCGCGGTGACGCCGGCGGCGACGTAGCGCTGGGCGACGACGAGCAGGATCGTGGCCGGGATGGAGGCGATCACGGCGGTGGCCATGATCGCGTTCCACTCCTGGTTGTTGTTGCCGATGTAGTGGTAGATGCCGAGGGTGATCGGCTGGTGGTCGCCGCCCTGGTCGAGGGTGGAGGCGAAGATGAAGTCCGACCACGCCCACAGGAAGGCGAACAGCGACACCGTGATGATCGAGTTGCGGCTCACGGGCAGCACGATCGACACGAACGTCCGCACCACCCCGGCGCCGTCGGTGCGGGCGGCCTGCAGCAGCTCCTCGGGGATGCCGGACATGAACGTGGTCAGGATGAGCACCGCGAACGGCACGGCGAGGGTGGAGTCGGCCACGATCAGCCCGGGGACGGTGTTGAGCACGCCGGTGGACAGGAAGATGGCGTAGAAGCCCATCGCCATGATGATCCCGGGGATCATCTGCGCCACCAGCAGCACGAAGCTCAGCGCCGCGCCGCCGCGCGGGCGCAGCTTGGCCAGCGAGTACGCCGCCGGCGCCGCGAGCACCAGGGTCAGCGCCACCGTCCCCAGCCCGACGACCAGGCTCACCCCCAGGTAGGGCAGCTGCTGGTCCAGCACCGTCCGGTAGCCGTCCAGGGTGCCGTCGACCGGGAACCAGTTCGGCGGGCTCTTGCGCATGTCCTGGTCACGGGTGAACGACACGTTGATCATCCAGTAGACCGGGAACAGCATCACGGCGGTCAGCACCAGCCCGATCGCGGTCTTGACGCGCCTCATGCCGCGGCCTGCCTGCGCTGCGCGCGGATGTAGACCAGCCCGAAGACCAGCGCCGTCACGATGAGCAGGTTGCCCACGGCGGCGCCGGGCCCGAAGGCGGGCACCAGATTGCCGAACCCGAGCCGGTAGGACCAGGTCGCGAACGTGGTGGAAGCCCCGCTCGGCCCTCCCTTGGTCATGATCCAGATGATGTCGAACACCTTCAGCGTGTAGACCAGGCCGAGCAGCAACGTGATCGCCGACACCGGCCGCAGCAGCGGGAACGTCACCTTCCAGAACCGCTGCCACCCGTTGGCCCCGTCCAGCGCGGCGGCCTCGTAGATGTCCGGCGAGATCGCCTGCAGCCCCGAATAGAGGACGACGAGGTTGAACGGGATGCCGATCCAGATGTTGGCGATGATGACGGACCACAGCGACCAGTCCGGCGAGGTCAGCCAGTTGACCGGCCCGATCCCGAACCAGGCCAGGACGGCGTTGACCACGCCGGAGTCGCTGTTGAGCATCCACGACCACGTCGAGGCGGACACGATCAGCGGCAGCAGCCACGGCACCAGGAAGAGTCCCCGGAGCGTGGCCGACAGCCGGAAGTTCTTCAGGAAGAACAGCGCCAGCGCGAGCCCGATGGCGAACTGGAAGGCCAGCGAGACCAGCGTGAACACCACCGTGTGCCACAGCGCCGGCCCGAAGGTGGCGTCGGCGAACACCTTGGCGTAGTTGGCGAACCCGGCGAACGGGGCGTCGCCCCGCACGAACGAGCGCACCGTGTAGTTGCGCAGGCTCAGCTCGGCGTTGCGGTAGAGCGGATAGGCGTAGAAGACCAGCAGGTAGAGCACGACCGGGGCGAGGAAGGCCCAGGCCGCCCACTGGCCCGACCGCGCGCGTGCCGCCCGGTGGCCAGGTGCCGCCGTCCGGGCGGAACGCACGGGTTCCTGTATGACTCGGCTCATGCTGCCTACTGGGTCGCGCTCGCCGCGGCCGCCTGGGCCGCCGTCATCGCCTCCTGCGGAGACTTGGACCCGCTCAGCGCCGCCTGCACCGCACCCCACATCGGCTCCGAGATCTTCGGATATTTGGTGCCCAGGTCGTCGCTGGTGCGGCCCTTGGCCGCCTTGACCGCGTCCACCCACACCTTCAGATCGGGGTCGGCCGCCACCTGCTTGGCCTGCACCGCCTCGGTGGGCGCGATGTAGGACAGGGTGGTGGTCGTGGTGAGCGAGTTGTCGGTGCTGGTCAGGCAGGTCACCAGCTTCTGCGAGGTGGCGTAGCGGCCGGTGTCGGATTGGACCGGGATGCTGACGAACTCGCCGCCGGTGGGCGCGGGCGCGGTGCCGCCGGCCTTGCCGGGGATCGGGATGATGCCGTAGCCGAAGCCGGTCTTCTTGGCGTTGGCGAGCTGCCAGGTGCCGTTCTCGGCGAAGGCGAAGTCGCCGGTGGCGAACTCCTGCCAGCTCGTGGTCTGGGTGTTGTTGATGACCGAGTTGGGGGCGTACCCCTTCTTCAGCCAGTCGCTCCACAGCGCCACGGCCGAGACGCCCTCGGGCGAGTCGAGCTTGGTGAGGTTCGCGCCCGAGCCCCAGAACCAGGGCAGGAACTGGAAGCTGCCCTCCTCGGTGCCGATCGCCGAGAAGGTGATGCCCTTCTTCCCGGCCGCCTTCACCTTCTCCAGCGCCGCCGTCAGCGAGGGCCAGTCCTTCACCGCGGCGATGTCCACCCCGGCCTTCTTCAGGACGTCCTTGTTGTAGTAGAGGGCGAGGGTGTTGGCGCCGATCGGGACGCCGTACGTCTTGCCGCCGCTCTGACCGGCGGCCAGCAGGTTCGGCGCGATCGCGGAGACGTCGAGCTTGTTCTCCTCGGTGGTCGTCAGGACCCCGGCCTCGGCCAGCGTCGAGACCACCGGGTTGTCCACGATCAGCACGTCCGGCGCGTTGCCCTGCTGGGCCGCCAGCAGCGCCTTGTTCGTCAGGTCGCTGGTGTCGTAGCCGGTGCGCTCGACCTTGACCCCGGCGTCGGTGCCGCACTTGTCCAGCAGCTTCACCCACTCCGAGGTCTTGTCGTACTGCGGGTACGGGTCCCAGATCGTGTACGTCCCGCCTGCGGTGGCCTGACCGGTGCTCGCCGGGCCGCCCTCGTTGCCGCTTCCGGGCGATGACGAGCAGGCGACCAGCCCGCCCACGGCGGCCAGGACCGCCAGACTCGCGCCGGCCGCACGCCGGCTCCTTGCCGCTGATCTCATTGAGCTGACCTCCGCTGACAGGCGTGACGAGGTTGTTTCGGGAAACAGGTCGAATCGATTCGCCGAATCGGTTCGACCGAAGATAGGCCCGCTCTGCCGCAGACGTCAATGGGCCGACGGAGTGCCACGTCATGAACCGGTTCGACCTACGATGGTCGCCGATCGACGAAACGGACGAGGAGCACGGGTGAACATCGGAGAGATCGCCAAGCGGGCGGGCGTGTCGCGCAGCACCGTCTCGTACGCGCTCACCGGCAAGCGCCCGGTGTCGGAGGAGACCAAGCGCCGCATCCTGACGGTCATCGACGAGCTGGGCTACCGGCCCAACGCCTCGGCCAGGGCGCTGAAGGAGGGCCGCACCCGCACGATCGGCCTGGTCATCCCGCCCGCCAGCCAGCGCCTGACCGACATGCAGCTCGGCTTCGTGGCCAGCGTGGTCGACGCCGCCGCCCGCGCCGACCTGGACGTCCTGCTGTCGCCCTCCGGCGGCGAGCACGACCGCTCCTTCGAACGCGTCGTCACCGGCCGCCGCGTGGACGGCGTCATCCTCATGGAGATCCGGCTGGAGGACGACCGGGTCGCCCGGCTGCAGGAGCTCGGCCTGCCGTTCGTCGGCATCGGCCGCACCCGGCACCCGGAGGACATGTCCTGGGTGGACATCGACTACGAGACGCTGATCGCCAAGTGCGTCCACCACCTGGCCGACCTCGGCCACCGGCAGCTGGCGCTGGTCAACCGCAACGCCGAACTGGTCGCGGCCGGCTACGGCCCGGGCCACCGGGCGCAGGCCGGCTTCGACCGCGCCATCGCCGAACGCGGCCTGCGCGGCACGCGGGTCTGCTGCGCCGACGACGCCCAGGCCGGGCAGACGTGCCTGCAGCAGCTCCTCGCCGAGCATCCGGGGCTGACCGCCATCGCCACCATCAACGAGGCCGCCGTCGCCGGCATGTACCGGGGGCTGGCCGAAGCGGGCCTGAGCGTGCCCGGCGACTTCTCCATCGCCGGGGTCGCGGCCCAGCACTGGGCCGAGAACCTGCACCCGCCGCTGACCGCCGCCGACGTCCCGGCCGACGAGATGGGCGCCCGCGCCGTCGAGCTGCTCCTCCAGCGCGTCGCCGACCCCGGCACCCCGCAGCGCCACCTCCTGGTGGCCCCGCCCATCTCGCTGCGCAGCACCACCGGGCCCGCCCGGCCGCGCGACTGATCGCGGGACGGCCCGACTCTTGACCGCCACGCCAGGAGGCGCTTATGGTCCAGTCGAATCGATTCGAGCATCACCTTCCGATCGGGAAAGACGCATGGCTCAACTCTCAGCCTGTCAGCAGGGGGAGCGCCCCGAAGACGTGGTCCTGCCACAGGCGGCGCGAGGTCTCCTCGGGGTACGCCGCGACCGACGGCGGCGTGTCGAAGATCCGGGTCAGGCGCCGCTCGGCGTCGTAGGCGGGCCAGCCCGGGTCGCCCGCGGTCGCGAAGGACGTCCAGGCCGTGCGGATCTGGGCCGTCAGCTCGCGGGCCTCGGCGGTGTGCTCCGGTCCGATGGCCGCCGGGCCCAGGTGGGCGTCGTAGGTGCCGAACAGCAGCGGGCCGTCCAGGCCGTGGCAGGCGCGCATGACTCCGCCGTTGCCCGGGGACTGCCAGGTCAACTCGTACAGGTGGGCCCGGCCGCCCCCGGCCGCCTGCGCCTCGGCCAGGCGCAGCGTCGGCATGCGGAACAGCCAGTCGGTCTGCACGAGCTCGTAGAGCTCCTCGGCGGACGCGCCGGGGAACGCCGCGCGGTAGGCCCGCTCGCCGTCCTCGCCGGGACCGAAGCGGCGCAGCGCCTCCGCCGCCTGCTCCTCGGTGATCTTGCCGAGCTGTCCGGAGAAGAGGAGGAACGTGCGGAACTCGTCGCGGGTGTGGCCGATGATCAGCTCCACGTCCCGTCCCGCGCCGCCCGCCAGGGCCTGCCAGGGCGCGGCCGGCAGCACCTCGCCGTCGACGACGGGTGAGAAGAGGGTGAGCGTGTGCGCGAACGCGCCCCAGCGGTCCTCGTACTGCCGCATCTTCGACTCCAGGGCGTGCCCGATCGCCGGCAGCTCCCGCGGATCCACGCCCGACAGGTCCCCGGCGGTCGGGCGCAGGCCCGCCTCGGCCGCCAGGGCCGTCGCGACGTCCCTGGCCAGGGCGTCGGAGAAGAACGTGCCCGGCAGGCTCTGCCCGACGGCGCGCCGGAACAGCCCCGCCGCGCTCGGCATGGCCATCAGCGCGGCGATGGACCCGGCGCCGGCCGAATCGCCGAGGACGGTCACCTGGCCGGGGTCGCCGCCGAACGCCGTGATGTTCTCCCGCACCCACTCCAGGGCCGCGACCTGGTCGAGCAGGGCACGGTTGGCGGGCGCCCCGTCAATCTGAGCGAAGCCCTCGACGCCGAGGCGGTAGTTCAGCGACACGAAGACCACGTCGCCGTCGCGGGCGACGTGCCGGGCGTCGTAGCCGGGGCTGCCGGAGAAACCGAGCTTGTAGGCGCCGCCGTGGATCCACACCATCACCGGGCGGCGGGCGGCCGGGTCGGGGTCGGGCGTCCAGACGTTGACGGTCAGCCAGTCGTCTCCCGCGCCCTTGAAGAGCTCCCCGCCGTCGCGGCCGGCCATGATCGCCTCCTGCGGGGCCGGCGGGCCGAAGGCGAACGCCTCCCGTACGCCGTCCCAGCCGCGCACGCGCCGCGGCGCCTGGAAGCGGGCCGCGCCGATCGGGGGCTCGGCGTACGGGATGCCGCGGAAGACGGCCAGGCCGTCCTCCGTGCGGCCGCGCACCACGCCGGCGGCGGTACGGACCTCGGGCTCCTCGGCTGGGGACATGGCGACTCCTTGCCCTAATTCGACTGATTTAACTGTTGTCCATTTTTTGACACCTGTCTAGAGTTGCGGGCGTGCAGGATCGACAGGACCGCCGGGTGCGCCGCTCCCGCGCCGCCCTCATGACCGCCGCCGTACGCCTGGTCTCCGAGCGTGGCACCACGGCCCTTCCCGTCGGCGAGCTCTCCGACGCCGCGGACGTCAGCCGGCAGCTGGTGTACCTGCAGTTCGGGGACCGTGACGCGCTCCTCGTGGCGGCCGCGACCGACCTGGTCGAACGCGAGCTCATCCCCGAGGCCGGGGACGAGGGCGCACCGCCTCGCGCGCGCATGCTGGCGATGGCCCGGCACTTCGCCCGGCACCGGCCCTTCTACCGCGCGATGCTCACCGGATCCTGCGCCTTCCCGATGACCCGGGACCTGAACAGGCTGTTCGGCTCGCTCATCACCGTGACGGGCCTGCGGGAGGCGTTCGGCGACCTCGACGACGCCACGGCGCAGGACCTGGCCGTGCTGATCGCGGGCGGGACCGGCACGATCGTCAACGACTGGCTGATCGACGCCGACGACCCCCTCGACCCCGAAGCCCTGGCCGACCGCCTGCTGCGCCTCTCGACAGCCCTCGCCCGCACCCCTGGGGGTCGCCCGCGATGAACCTGAACAGCCGGTTCGTCCAGCGCAAGCTGCGCAGTTCGCGTCCTGGCCGCCGCCGGGATACGAGCCCCGCGCCACCCTCCGCACCGCCGGCCAGCACCCGTCGGCGGTGATCCTGCCCGTCCGCTGACCGCGCCGTCAGGCGAGTTCGCAGGTCCACCCGGAGGAGGCCCGCGCTTCGCCGCCGTCGCGGGTGACGGTGATCTGGGTGGGCTCGCCGGTGGCGTGGTCGGTGACGGTGAGGGTGGTCTCGCCGTCCGGTCCCGGGTAGACGCGCAGGGTCAGGCCGTCGAGATAGTCGTAGTCCGGGCGGTCGTCCCTGGCGCCGATGGGCAGGACGGCGCCTTCGCGCACGTAGATCGGCATCGAGGTGAAGCCGTGCCGCTCGGTGCGCCAGCCCCCGCCCCGCACGCGCTCCCCCGTCAGGTAGTTCGTCCACGTGCCGTCGGGCAGGTAGAGCTCCACCGTCCCGTCCGGGGTGAAGACGGGCGCGACGAGCAGGTCCGGGCCGAGCATGTACTGGGTGTCGAGGTGGGCGGCGTTGCGGTCACCGGGGAACTCCATCGCCATGGGCCGCATGACGGGTGTCCCGCTCTCGTGCGCCTGGACGCCCGCCTGATACAGGTACGGCATCAGGCGGAGCTTGAGTTTGGTGAACAGCCGGGTCACCTCCACGGCCTCCTCGTCGAAGGCCCACGGAACGCGGTAGGAGGTGGAGCCGTGCAGCCGCGAGTGGGAGGACATGAGCCCGAAGGCGACCCAGCGCTTGAAGACGCCTGGGTCGGGGGTGCCCTCGAAGCCGCCGATGTCGTGGCTCCAGAAGGAGAAGCCGGAGAACGCGAGCGACAGGCCGCCGCGCAGGCTCTCCGCCATGGACTCGTACGTCGATCCCGAGTCGCCGCCCCAGTGCACCGGCAGCCGCTGGCCGCCCGCGGTCGCCGAGCGCGCGAACAGCACCGCCTCGCCCCGGCCGCGTCGCTCCTCCAGCACCTCGAACACCGCTGTGTTGTAGAGGTGCGTGTAGAGGTTGTGCATCCGTTCGGGCGTGGAGCCGTCGAAGTAGGCGACGTCGAGCGGGATGCGCTCCCCGAAGTCGGTCTTGAACGCGTCGACTCCCTGGTCCTGCAGCGCGCGCAGCTTCGACTGGAACCAGCGCGTCGCGTCGGGGTTGGTGAAGTCGACGAGTCCCATGCCGGCCTGCCACAGGTCCCCCTGCCAGACCGACCCGTCGGGACGCTTCAGCAGGAAGCCCTGCGCGGCGGCCTCGGCGAACAGCGGCGAGCGCTGACCGATGTAGGGGTTGATCCACACGCAGACGCGCAGGTCCTTGGCGTGCAGGCGGGCCAGCATGCCCTCGGGGTCGGGGAAGACCCGCGGGTCCCACCGGAAGTCGCACCAGTTGAACTCGCGCATCCAGAAGCAGTCGAAGTGGAAGACCGACAGCGGCAGGTCGCGCTCGGCCATCCCGTCGATGAACGAGGTCACCGTCTGCTCGTCGTATTCCGTGGTGAACGAGGTCGACAGCCACAGACCGTAGGACCAGGCGGGCAGGCGCGCGGGGCGGCCGGTGAGCGCGGTGTAGCGTTCCAGGATCTGCTTGGGGGTCGGACCGTAGATCACGAAGTACTCGAGGCCCTCCCCCGCCACCGAGAACTGCACGCGTTGCACCGTCTCCGACCCGATCTCGTACGAGACGTGCCCCGGGTGGTTCACGAAGACGCCGTATCCGCGGTTGGTGAGGTAGAAGGGCACGTTCTTGTAGGCCTGCTCCGAGGAGGTCCCGCCGTCGGCGTTCCAGATCTCCACCGTCTGGCCGTTCTTGACCAGCGGCCCGAAGCGCTCCCCCAGCCCGTAGACCACCTCGCCCACGCCGAGCGCGAGCTGCTGGGCGAGGTGGAGGGGGGCGCGGGTGTGGCCGACCGGCGCCGGATCGACCTGCGCGTCCTCGGCGAGCCGGAAGTAGCCGATGGACTTGGGGCCGCTGGAGGTCAGCGGGCGCCCGTCGCCGTGGAACGACAGGTCCCAGGGGGCTCCGGGGGCCATGGTCGCGCTCAGCGCGCCGCTGACGAGCGTCGTCGCGTCGCCCGTTTTGACGATGCCGTGGCCGTCCTCGGCGCCGACGAGGTCGAAGCCGCGTTCGTCGCTCGCGTGGTGGTCGATGCGGACGCGGATCACGTTCTCCAGCGGTGACGACAGTCTCAGCGAGAGGACCGGCCGGTTGAGGGTGTCGCCGCGGCGGTGGATGACGGTGGTCGGCGCGGTCACGGTGAACGCGCTCTCCTCGGTGAAGACGTCGTACGCCTCGGCCGCGTACAGCGCGGTGACGCCGGGGCGCAGCTGCCAGAGCCCGTCGGTGAACTTCATCGGTGGGTCATCCCTTCAATCCGCCGGCCAGCAGGTCGGCGCGCCAGAAGCGCTGCAGCACCAGGACGAGGGCGATCAGCGGGATGACGGAGACGGCCGAGCCCATGATGACCAGCGAGTACAGGTCCCCGTCGCCCGCGCCTTTGCCCAGGAACGTGTACAGGCCCAGCGTGATCGGATATTTGTCCTGGTCGGAGAGCATGATGAAGGGCAGCAGGAAGTTGTTCCAGATGCCGACGAACTGCAGCAGGAACACCGTGACGAGCCCCTGCGTCATCATGGGCAGGACGATGGTGCCGAAGATCCGGGTCTCCCCGGCGCCGTCCAGGCGCGCCGCCTCCAGCGTGCTCTCCGGCACCGAGGCGGCGGCGAAGACCCGGCACAGGAAGATGCCGAACGGGTTGATGATGACCGGCAGCAGCACCGACCAGTGGGTCCCGGCCAGGCCGACGGCGGCCATCAGCAGATACTGCGGGACGGCCAGCACGATGCCGGGCACGAGCACGCCGGCGAGGATCACGGAGAACAGGACCTCGCGCCCGCGGAAGCGGAACTTGGCCAGGGCGTAGCCGGCCATGGCCGACACCAGCGTCGACAGGATCGCGCCGACGCCGGCGTAGAGCAGCGAGTTGAGCCCCCACTTCCAGAACTGGCCGCCGCCGTAGGCGCTGAGGTTGGCCAGGTTCTCGAGGATGCCGGTGCCGGGGGCGAAGGAGAAGGTGGTGAACAGCTCGCGCGAGGTCTTGGAGGCGGCGATGACCACCCAGGCCACCGGCGTCAGGCAGTACAGCGCGCCGAGCAGCAGCACGATCAGCGGGAGGCGTGGCCGCCGCGCCGCGGCCGGGCGGCGGCGGAACTGGCGGTCTCCTGTGCGGGGTACGGCGGTCATGCGTTGTCTCCGAAGGTCCGGCGCTGGAAGAACCGCAGCAGCAGCAGCGAGATGACCAGGATGCCCACGGCCAGCACCACGGAGGCGGCCGCGGCCCCGCCGAGGTTGTCGTTCGTGAACGCCTCCTGGTAGATCTTCATCAGCGGCACCCAGGTGGCGCTGATCGTGGTCGTCATCGGCCGCAGCGTGGCCGGCTCGCTGTAGAGCTGCAGGGTGCCGATCACGGAGAACAGGCCGGTGAGCACGAGCGCGGGGGCGACCAGCGGGATCTTGATGCGCCAGGCGATCTGCCACTCGCTCGCCCCGTCGATGCGGGCCGCCTCGTAGACGGAGGTGGGGATGGCGCGCAGCGACGTGAAGATGATGATCATGTTGAAGCCGACGCCGGACCACAGCGCGATGTTGGCCAGCGAGAAGTACAGGGCGGGGAAGCCGAAGAAGTCCAGCGGCCCGGCATTCAGCTGCCTGGCGATGTACGTGAGCGGGCTGGTGCTGGGCAGGTACAGGAAGCCCCACAGGAGGCTGGCGATCACGCCCGGCACCGCGTACGGCAGGAAGATCGCGGTGCGGGTGAAGCCGCGCGCCCGCACCCTGGGGGTGTCGAGCAGCAGCGCGAACAGCAGGGCCAGGCCCAGCACGCTGGGGATGGCGATGACGCCGTAGAGCAGGACCCGGCCGAGCCCGGCGACGTATTCGGGGTCGGAGAGCGCGGCGGCGTAGTTGTCGAACCCGATGAAGGCCTCCACCCGCCGCCCGAACGCGCCGCCGCCTTCGATGCGGAAGCCGCGGAAGCTCAGGTAGACGGCGTAGCCGATCGGGACGATCAGGAACAGGGTGAACAAGACGATCGCGGGCGTGGCGAACATCCACGGGGTGGCGACGGCGCGGATGCGCAGGCGTCGCCCGGCGGAGCTGGCGGGCATGAGACGTCCAGAGATGGGTCGAGCCGAGGGCCCGGCCGGGCCCTCGGCGTCTTACTTGGTGACGGTGTAGCCGGACTTCTGCAGATCGGCGACGACGGCCTGCTGCGTGGCCTGGTACACCGCGCGGAAGGAGGTCTTGTCGAGCGCGGCCTTGTTGAGCGCGTCACCGAAGGCGCTCTGGGCGATGTTGACGTTGGGTCCCCAGGTCACCGGGATGGTGGTGTTCTTGATCACCTGGTCGGTGACCTGGTAGAAGTCCTTCTGCTGCGGCATCAGCTTAGGCGGCTCGTGGGTCAACGTCGCCTGGCGCCCGGCGTTCCCACCGGGGTAGATGTCGAGCGTGAGCTGCAGCTTGGAGCCCTCGTCGGAGGCGCCGAGCCAGGCGGCGAAGGCCGCGGCCTCCTTGGCGTGCTTCGACTTGGCCGGCACCAGGTAGGCGGATCCGCCCAGGAACGGGACGGCGGGGTTGCCGGGCGTCCACTGCGGCAGCGGCGCGGACTCCCACTTGCCGGCGGTGTCGGGCGCCACCGAGTAGATGACGCTGGGCGCCCAGGCCGCGGCGGCCCAGCTCAGGATCTTGCCCTTGTTGACCTGGGCGTTCCATTCGGGCGTGAGCAGCGGCTCGACCTTCACCAGGTCCCGCTTCACGAGGTCCTCCCAGAAGTCGGCGGTCTTCAACGACGCCTCGCTGTCGATGCCGACCTTCCAGGCGCTGCCGTCGGTGCTCCACCACTGGGCGCCGGCCTGGGCGGCCTGGGCGGCGAAGAACTCGAGCTGGTTGGCGGCGAAGCTGGCGATGTAGGCGTCGGGGTCCTTCTTGCGGATCTGCTCGGCGGCCTTGGCGTACTCGGCCCAGGTGGTGGGGACCTTGACGCCGTACTTGTCGAACAGGTCCTTGCGGTAGGTGAACGCCATCGGCCCGATGTCCTGGGGCACGCCGTAGACCTGGTTGTTGAAGGTGGTCAGGGCCCAGATGTTGGGGTCGATGCCCGACTTGGCGGACGCCACGTCGGCGGTGATGTCCTTGACGGCTCCGGAGACCACCATGGCCGGCACGGCGCGGTACTCCAGCTGCACGACGTCGGGGGTGTCGCCGGCCTTGTCGGCGGCCAGCAGCTTGGAGGCGCTGTCGGAGGTCCCGCCGACCTCCGACAGCTTGATCGTGACCTCGGGGTGTTCCTGGTGGTACTTGGCGATGATCGCCTCGGCCTCCGGGTCGCCGCTCTTCAGGTTCCAGGTCCAAACCTGCAGCGTGACCGGCCCGCTCGCGCTCGCCGCCGTGCTCGGGGAGGAGGTGTCGGCGGACGAGCAGGCGGCCAGCGACGCCGCCAGAGCGAGCGCCAGCGCCGCGGCGCCCAGCTTCGTCCGGGGTCGGCGGCGTCGGGGCGGGGTCGGTGGGGTCATGACGATCTCCTGGACGAGGGTGGTGCGCCTCGGCGGGAATGCCGGGTCGTGCGTTGGGATCTAACCTGATGTTAACGTTGTCATCCTGTCAAGCCCCCCCTTTTGTGAGATCTCTCGGAGCCCCCGTGCCTGCTTTCCGCAACCCGGTCCTGCCCGGGTGCTATCCGGACGCGTCCGTCTGCCGGGTCGGCGAGGACTTCTACCTGGTCACCTCGTCATTCACCTATTTTCCTGCACTCCCCCTCTTCCACAGCCGTGACCTGGTGCGATGGCGTCAGCTCACGCATGTGCTGGACCGGCCCGGGCTGCTCGCGCTGGAGGGCCTGGACGTCTCCGACGGCGTCTGGGCACCGACCATCCGCCACCACGACGGCGTCTTCTACGTGGTCTCCACGCTGGCCGTGAACCGGCAGGGGAGCCTCACCTTCGTCGTGACCGCCGACGACCCCGCCGGGCCGTGGTCGGACCCCGTCCCGCTGGAGGCCGAGGGCATCGACCCGTCGCTGTTCTTCGACGACGACGGCCGGTGCTGGCTCACCGCCTGCCGGGACGCGGTCCAGGGCGGCCCCGGCGAGTTGTGGATGCGCGAGCTGGACCTGGACCGGCTCAAGCTCGTCGGCCCCACGCACGTGCTGTGGCAGGGCGCGGTACGCGGGGCGTGGGTGGAGGCGCCGCACCTGTACAAGCGCAACGGCGTGTACCACCTGATCGCCGCGGAAGGCGGCACCGAGAGCAACCACAGCGTCACCGCGGCGCGTTCCGGCACCGTCACCGGGCCCTACGTCACCGACCCGCGCAGCCCCCTGCTGACCCACCGGCACCGCAGCCCGGGCGAGCCCATTCACAACGTCGGCCACGCCGACCTGGTGGACACCCCCGTCGGCGAGTGGTGGGCGGTGACGCTCGGCGTGCGGCCGATCGCGGGCACCCACACGCTGGGCAGGGAGGTCTTCCTGGTGCCCGTGAGCTGGACCGCCCACGGGCCCGTCTTCGCCCCCGAATCGGGCACCGTTCGGCTGTCGGAGCGCCTCCCGTCGATCGCGTCCGGACAGCCCGAGGGCGACGCCGCCGCTCCGTCCGGCCGGGCGAACTTCGGCGGTCTGGAGTGGAACAGCCTGCGCGGCCCCGTCGGCGACCGCGTCAGGCCCACGGCCGACGGGTCCGGGCTCGACATCGACCTCTCCCCCGAACCCCTCGGCTCCACCGGCGTACCGGCCTTCCTAGGCCGGCGCCAGCAGCACGTCCGCTTCGGCGCGCGGACCCGGATCGGCTTCGCCGCGGCGCGCCCGTCGGAGGAGGCCGGCCTGGCCGTCTTCCAGCACCAGGACCACCACGCCACGCTCGCCCTCACCGTGGACGGCGACGGGAAGGCGCAGGCCGTGCTGACGGTCCGGGAGGCGGGCACCAGCACCCGGCGGGCCTCGGTCCCGCTCTCGACCGGCGAGGTGCTGCTGGCGGTCGACGGAGACGAGGCCGGCTACACCTTCCGCGTCAGGGACCTCACGGCGGCGCAGTGGATCAGCCTGGCCACGATCGAACGGTCCTTCTTCAGCACCGAGCGCGCGGGCGGCTTCGTCGGGGTCTACCTGGGCCTTTACGCCACCGGCAACGGGCACGCGAGCGACGGACGGGCGCGCGTCCACTGGTTCGAGTACGAGCCCGACCCCGAAACGGCCGGCTAGCGGGGCGGCGCCGTGCCGCGCCGGATCACGAGCTCGGGAGCGGTCCGCCGCGGGGCGGCGCCGTGCTGCGCCGGATCACCAGCTCGGGAGCGATCAGCTCGCACGAGGCCGGCTCGCCCTGCATCATGCGCAGCACCTGCTCGATCGACCGCTCGCCGAGAGCGACGAAGTCCTGGCGGACCGTGGTCAGCGCGGGCACCTGGTAGGCCGCTCCCGCGATGTCGTCGAAACCGACGAGCGAGACGTCGCCGGGCACCTTCACGCCGAGCTCGGCGAAGGCCGCCAGCACCCCCATGGCCATCTGGTCGTTGCCGGCGAAGATGGCCGTCGGTGGCTCGCCGGTGCGGCGGGTGACGAGGTAGTGGGCCAGCCGGTAGCCGCTGTTGCCGGTGAAGTCGCCCTCGAGATGCTCGCCGCCGGCGTGCGGCGCCTCCTCCAGCGCGGCCCGCCAGCCCTTGACGCGGGCCCGCGCGTCGAAGGTGCGCAACGCGCCGGTCAGATGAACGATGTGGCGATGCCCCAGCTCCAGCAGGTGCCGTACGGCGAACCGCGCGCCGAGCTCCTGATCGAGCTCGACGAAGCCGAGATCCGGATTGGGCACGTTGCCGGACATGACCACCGTCATCGGCACGCCGGTCGCGATGTCGGCCAGGGCGTCCATCACCATGGGCCGGTCGGCGATGACCGCGATGGCCTCGACCGCCTGGTCGGTGAGCCGCTGCAGGGTCTCGGCCAGGTCTTTGGTGGTGCCGCCCTGCCAGCTGGCCAGGTTGACCCAGTAGCCGGCCCGCCGCGCCGCCGTCTGCACGCCACGCAGGATGCGGGGCAGCTCGTACAGCTCGGCCCCGGCGAGCACCACCCCGATCGTCGAGGAACGGCGGCTCTTGAGCGCGCGGGCGACGCTGTTACGGCGGTAGCCGAGTTTCTCGATGGCGGCCTCGACGCGAGCCCGGGTCTCCGGGCGGACGGAGGGGTGGTCGTTGAGGACGCGGGAGACGGTGACGTGCGACACGCCCGCCTCGCGTGCCACATCCACCATGCCTGGTGCCCGATTCATGTCCTTCGCTTCCCGGCCTCCACCGTGCCGGCCCCGTCTGCCCGGTGCCGATTCGATGGTGCCACATCCGCCGGGCGCTCCCGCCCAAAGAGATCATGGCATCGGAATCGTCCGTGAACTCTTTCGCGCTGTGGCGGTAAGTACAGGCGACCGTGCCCACCGAGGAAGGCACCGCATGAAGGAGCTGACCGTCTCATGGCAGAACCGGCGACGGCCGAGGCCACCGACCCGGACCTGATCCGCAGGTCCTGGCAGGAGCCCGAGATGTTCGCCGTGCTGTTCGACCGCCACGCCCCCGCGCTGCACCGCTACGCCGCCCGGAGGCTGGGCGCCGGCGAGGCCGAGGACGTGGTGTCGGAGACGTTCCTGGCGGCCTTCGAGCACCGGCACCGCTATCAGCCCGGCCAGGACGACGCCCGGCCCTGGCTGTACGGGATCGCCTCGAACGTGATCGGCAAGCGACGCCGCCGGGAGCTGGCCAGGTACCGGGCGTACGCGCGTGGCGGCCTGGACCCGGCGGAGATCGGCGGCGGCCTGGTCGAGGACGGCGTCGCGACGCTGGCGGTCAACCAGCCGCTGGTCGCGGCGCTGGCCCGGCTTCGCACCGGGGACCGGGACGCGTTGTTGCTGGTGGCGTGGGTCGGGCTGACGTACGAGGAGGTGGCCGTCGCGCTGGACATCCCGGTCGGGACGGTCCGCTCGCGGCTCAACCGGGCGCGCAAGAAGGTCCGCCAGGCCCTGGAAGGAACCGATCATGGATGAGATGGCGGAGCTCGACCGCCTGTGGGCGGACACGCCCGAGGCCAGCGAGCGCGACCTGGCGGCCGCCCGCGTCGCGCTGCTGGCCCGGGCGGCGGCCCCGCCGGGCCGGCGCGCACGGCCACGCACTCCGACGAGGCGCCGGTACGCCTTCCGGCTGGCCGCCGTCGGCGTGCTGGCGACGGCGCTCACCGCTGTGATCATCGCCGGTCAGGTGGCCCTGGGCGGGCCGGGCGCGCCTGCGGCCAACGCCCAGTCGGTGCTTGAGCTGGCCGCCCGGGCCGCCGCCGATCAGCGGGACCTGGTGCCCGGGCCCGGTCAGTACGTGCACACGAAGACGCGGGTCCAGCGCATGCTGTACACGCAAGACCCGTCGACGAAGCGGCTGCTGTCCCCCCTGGTGACGGCGGACGAGGAGCGCTGGGAGCCCGCGGACCCGGATGAGCCCTGGCTGCTCCGGGAGCGGGCGGAGTCCGCCACGGGCGACCCGGTGCCCCGGTGGCTGTGGGACAAGGGCGTCGAGGACAACCTGTACGAGTCCTCCTGCCCCGGCCAGCGCGCCTACGTGCGGCTGGGCGCCTGGCCCACCGACGTCGAAGGGGCGCGCGCGAAGCTCGCGGCCCAGGCCGGGCGAGATCCGGTCCGCCGGTGGTCCGAGCTCAAGCAACTGATCGCGGAGTCGGTGGTGCGCCCGAGCCTGAGCGCGGCGCTCTTCCAGCTGGCGGCCGAGATCGACGGAATCCATCTGATCGGCGACGCGGTGGACGCGGCGGGCCGGCCGGGCATCGCCGTGGCCATGGACGAGGGCGGCGGTCGCCGCTCCGAGCTGATCTTCGACCGGCGGACCTACCGCTACCTCGGTGAACGCACGGTCAACACCAGGGATGTGGCGGTCAAGACGTCCGAGGGCGTCTACACCACGCCGAAGGGGGCGGCAGTGGGCACCGCGGTGCTCACGGTCGACCTGGCCACCGCCCTGCCGGAGCTGTCGCCCAAGGCCTCGCGGCTGCGCATCCCCTGCTGAGACCTTCCCCCGATCCGGCGCCTCTGGCGCCGGGAGCTCTGTTTCGCATGTCCGGATAACGAAGGGAAATCACCATGTTCATTGCCAAGGCGGTCGCCGCCGGCCTGCTCGCGACCTCGTTCGGCGGCCTGGCCACGGCCACGCCGGGGACCGAGGCCGCGTACGAGAACAAGGCCAAGATCGAGTCGATGCGGGCCGGCTGCATGAAGGAGCAAGGGCTCACCTACCTGCCGGAGAAGGTCATCAAGCGCGACCGGACGAAGGAGGAGCTGGCCCGGCGCGCGGGCGACCACGAGGCGCTGCGGGCCTACCGCGCCAAGTACGGCTTCGGCGTCTGGTCCAGGCTCGTCTTCCCCGGTGACCCCGCGGTCGACCGGGACATGGGGGAGAGCAGGAACAACAAGCTCCTCATGTCGCTGTCGGCCAAGGACCTCAAGGCCTGGCGGGCGGCGGACGACAGGTGCTTCGCCAAGGCCGTCAAGAGCGTGCTGGGCAAGACGGTGACCTCGCAGGCCGGCTTCCTCGCCGACGTGAACTCGGCGCTGGCCAAGGAGCTGCGTGAGCTCGACAGCGACCCGAAGCTGGCCGCGCTGGGCAAGGAGTTCGGCGGCTGCCTGAAGATCGCCGAGACCAGGCCGACGGTGCTGGCCGACCGGGGACGGGCCGCGTTCGCCTCGGAGGCCACCGAGGTCGCCAGGAGCCAGAGCAAGGGCTCGCTCCCCAAGGGAACCACCGCGCTGCCGGGCCTCACTCCCGAGCAGGCCCGGCCGTATCTGGCCAAGGAGGTGAAGGCGGCGCTGGCCGACCTGGAGTGCGGCAAGGCCTTCTACCCGGCGTACGCGCCCCGGGCGCGGGTGATCGAGGAGCGGGTGTACCAGGAGTTCGCGCTGGACTTCGCGCTCTGAGCACCGGACGGGGACCCGTGACCAGGGTCCCCGTCCGGATCGAGCGGCCACCGCGCCGCCGACCTCACCCGGACCGCCGTCAGGACCTGCGTGGTGGGCTCTCCCAGCTGAGGGAGCGCAGCGTGTCGGCCTGCCGGACGCGTTCGGCCAGGCCCTGGTCCAGGGACGACACCGTACGGGCGGGGCAGGGCTCGTCCCGCAGCTCGGCGGCGAGGATGCGGTCCAGGCGGAAGCCCCGCCCCGCCCGCCGGCTGCGGCACCATCCGATCAGGTACCACGAGCCCAAGGCGGTGAGCAGCCCGCCCGGCTCGACCTCACGCTCGCTCTCCCGGCCCGCCGAGTCGGCGTACCGGATCCAGACGACGCGCCGGCGGGCCACCGCCTGCTCGACGACCGGGAGCACGCCAGAGGCGATCCGGGCGGGCAGCAGGTAGATGCGTTCGGTCAGGGCACGCACCTCCTCCGCGTCGGACTCGCCCAGGGCGGCGGCCAGTTTCCGCATGGCGGCCGGCCCCGCGGCCGAGAACGGCGTCGTCTGCTCGGCTCCGGCCAGCGCCGCGGCCACCGCCAGTGCCTCCGCCGCGGTGAGGTTGATCGGCGGCAGGGCGGTGTCGCGGTCGATGAACCAGCCGCCGTGCCGCCCGGCCTCCGCGCGCACCGGCACCCTGGCCTCCATCAGCGCCTGCAGATCACGCTGTACGGTACGCCGCGACACCCCGAACCGCTCGGCCAGCCAGCCCACGGTGCGCGGCCGGGGCGCGGCCGCGCGCAGCTCGTCCACCAGGGCGTAGAGGCGTTCGGTACGGTTCATGGCGTCATCCCTCAGGTTAGGCCAGCCGCTCGCGCAGGAAGTCCTCCTGGGCCGCCAGCTCGCGCCGGGCCAGCGCCGTGGGATGCAGCGTGAACCCGTGCCAGCCCTCCTCCGCCACCACCAGCTCGGCCGTGTTGCCGGCTGCCGCCCAGCGGGCCGCCATGAACAGCGTGTCGTCGAGGACGGGATCGGCCGTTCCCACCGTGAAGCGCGCGTGGGGCAGGTCACGCAGGTCCGCGTAGAGGGGGGAGATGTCGGGATCGAGGCGTTCGTCGGGCGACAGTCCCGGAAACTGCTTGCTCCAGAACCATTCCTGGACCGGCCGGTTGATCAGCCGGTTCCGATCGCCCGACGCGCGGCTGCTCGGCGTGCCATGGCCCAGGTCGTAGCCGCCGAAGGAGAGCTGCGCGGCCAGGAACGCCTCGGCGGGCACCACGGCGTGCCGGTCACGCAGCCGCAGGAGCGTGGTGACGCTCAGCCGCGCCCCGGCCGACTCGCCGCCGACGAGCAGGCGTTCCGTGCCGAACTCGGCGGCGGCGTTCGCCAGCAGCCACAGCGCCGCCTGCTCGGCGTCGTCGTTCCCGGCGGGGTAGGGGTGCTCGGGGGCGAGCCGGTACCCGACGCTGAGCACCGCCACCCCGCAGTGGGCGGCCACGTCGCGCAGGCGCGGATCCTGCCCGTCCGCCGAGCCGATCACCCCGCCACCGCCGTGGAGGTGCAGGAACACGCCCTCCGGCGCACGCCCGCCCGGCGGCAGGAAGACCCGGAGCGGGAGCCGGCCGCCGTCGGAGGTGGTCACGGTGCGCCAGCTCGCCTCGGGAACCAGCGGCAGGGTGGGGAATCCGCCTCCGCCCGTGCGCTGGAACTCCCGGGCCGCCACGGGGTCGTCCTGGACGTGCAGCGGCACCTGGCCGTCGAGCAGCTTCTCCATGCGGTCGTTGACGGCGACGGTCTCGGCCAGCTCATCGGGGTCCTGGCCGATCAGGTTGATGGTGGGTACGTTCATGCGGCCCAGCGTCCCGCCCTGCCGCGACACCGTTGTGTCACGGTTGGCGAGTGATGTCGCTCACATCGTGATACCGCGTTTCCGCCGGTCCGACGGGGAACAGGTCGGGAATGGAGGTGCTGAGCAATCGAGTGCTGCTGCGTCCGAAGGATCTCGCGCGGAGCCTCGGCTTCTACCGCGAGACGCTCGGCCTGGCCGTCTATCGCGAGTTCGGCCCCGCCGACCACCCGGGCGTGGTCTTCTTCCTCGGCCAGGGGTTCCTGGAGATCTCCGGGCACTCCGACGACGGGGCCGGCTCGGGGCTGTCGCTGTGGCTGCAGGTACGCGATGTCGCGCAGGAGGAGAAACGGCTCCGGGAGGCGGGGGCCACGGTGGCACGTGAGACGCGGCTGGAGCCGTGGGGCCTCCTCGAGCTGTGGATCGAGGACCCCGACGGGCATCGCATCGTGCTCGTCGAGGTCCCGTCCGACCACCCGCTGCGCCGTGACCCCCGCTGACGGGGTGGCGTGACGGTCAGGCCATCGCCCGCTCGATGGCCTCGATGATCCGCGGCCGCAGCTCGGCGGCGCGGATGATCGCGTCCACCGAGCCGACCTCGACCGCGCGCTGGATGCTGTGCACCCGGTCGAACTCCGCGGCGACCTCGCCTAGCTTCTCCGCCCGGACGGCGGTCTGCACCTCGGCGAGCTGGGCGTTGAGCACCGCCCGCTCGGCGCCGCTGGCCGCCGAGACCCGCGCCTGCAGCTCGGTCACCCGCGGGTCGGTCGCGGTGCGGTTGTTCACCTCGCCGGAGAACACCACGGCGGCCGCCGGGGCGCCGCCGAGCACCGAGGCGAACGATCCCTCCAGCGCGAGCACGGTCATGTTCGGGTTGAGCGCCTTGGAGAACACCACGAACGCGCCGCCGTGGTAACGGGAGATCACGCAGAACACGATCGGCCCGTCGAAGTTGACGATCGCCCGGCCGATCTCCGCACCGTACTCCAGCTGGAGCTTGCGCATCGACTCCGGCGAGCCGTCGAACCCGGACAGGTTGGCCAGCACCACCAGCGGCCGGTTGCCGGACGCGGAGTTGATCGCCCGCGCGGTCTTCTTCGACGACCGCGGGAACAGCGTGCCCGCGGTGTAGGTGTCGGGGCCGTCGGTGGGCGGGAAGCCGCGCCGCGGCACCGAGCGCGACTCGATGCCGATCAGGCAGACCGGCCAGCCGCCGATGTGCACGTCCTGCACCGCGGACGTCTCCGCGTCGGCCATGCCCGCCCAGCGCTCCAGCACCGGGTGGTCCTGGTCGGACACGGCCCGCATCACCGTGCGGATGTCGAACGGCTTCTTGCGGTCGGGGTTGTGCTCGGCGGAGAAGATCTGGCCGACGGTGGCGAAGTCGCTGCCGTCGATCGTGTGCGGGAACTCGGAGATGTCGCGGTCGGCCGGGTCAATCGTGCCGGCCCGCCGCGGCGCCGTCTCGCCGGGCACGACGTAGGTGTGGTCGTAGTGGGCCATGAGCACGTCGCGGGCGGCCGGCAGGTTGGGCGCCCAGTATTGGGCCTGGCCGTTCGGCCCCATGACGCGGTCGTAGCCGCCGATGCCGAAGTTGTCCTCGGCCGACACGCCGCCCGAGAAGTCGAGTGACTGCTTGCCGGTGAGCACCATCGCCGAGTCCGGCGTCATCACCAGGATGCCCTTGGTGTGCATGAGCATCGTCGCCTCGGCGTTCCAGTACGGCTGGGCGCCGACGGTGATCCCGGCGACCACGATGTTGATCTCGCCGCCGGCCTGGGTGAACGTGACGATCCGCTTGAGCGCGGCCGCGACCCAGTCCATGTTCTCGGTGCCCGAGGTCATCGAGATCCGCGCGCCCGCCGACAGCGCGTACCACTCCAGCGGGACCCGCATCCGCTCGGCGAGGTCGAGGGCGGCGATCACCCGCGAGCACTCGGGCTCCGACAGGGCGCCCAGCGCCTTCGTCGGGTCGCCGAGCAGGACCACGCGGGTGACGCCTTCGGGGTGGCGCTCGGTCGGCGTCGTGACGACGCCGGCCACGATCGCCGCGGAGTTCTTCCCCTTGGGCCGGTCGACCGGCACGAGCGCGCCGTCGGCGTCGAGGTCGTATTCGACGAAACCGCCGTCGGGCCCGGCGAGCAGGCCGGTCAGCTCGTACGGGTAGACGTTGCCGCGCCGGGCCGCGCGCAGCACCTTCTGGCGGTAGTCGTCCAGCGGCTGGACCGGCTCCGTCGACGGCTTGCCGACGTCCAGGCTCGCGCCGTGGCCCGGGTCGAGGGTGATCCGCACGGCCACCTCGGCCAGCTCGCCGGCGGCGTTGCGCTGGCGGGCCACGAACTGGACCTCCTCCAGCCCCGCGCCCGCCGTGGTCGGCAGGATGCGCTGGACCAGCATGTTGAGCTCGTCGGTGGACAGCTCGGTCGACGGCCAGACGTACATCAGGATCCGGTTGGTGTCGAAGCGCTTGTTCTGGGGGCGCTGCGCCTGGATGTTGCGGATGGCGTCGAGGCCGGCGGTGAGCGCGTCCTCCACCGCGGGCAGCGCGATCAGCCTGCCGTCGGCCTCGCGCAGCGGCGTCAGGTCGCGGACCTGGCCCATCGCGATGAGCCGCTCGTCGGCCGGGTTGCTGCGCGCCACGGCCTTGAACAGGTAGACCTCCTCGTCGGCCGACGGCAGCCGGGTGAGGTCGAACTCGCGCAGCCGCTGCAGCTGCAGGCGCTCGGCGATCTGCGGGTGCAGGCCGCGGATCAGCCGATCCTCGGCGAAGCCGGCCCCGTCAGGACGGAAGGTGAAGTGGTGATGCATCACGGCGCCGCTGGTGCCGACGACGGTGGTGGTGACCCGGCTGACGCCCGCGGGCCGCGAGTGCTCGGCGAGGAGGCGGCCGATCCGCGCCGCCATCGCGTCGGCGTCCGGCTGGTCCTCCCAGGTGACGTAGAGGTCGGCGACCAGCACCCCTTCGCCGTCCCCGTCGGTGGCGAACGTGCCTACCGCGCCGATGGCGGCGGGCAGGGCGGCGATGTCGACCGCGGTGGTGACCACGCGGGTCACGCCGTCCGCGCCGGTGCGCTCGGCGGTGACGAACGGGCAGCCCGCCACCTCGCGCGCGGTGACCTCCGACAGCCCCCGGTTGCCGTAGTAGCGGCGGGTCAGCACCTCCAGCAGCGGCGCGTGATCCAGCCCGTGCCGGCCGATCCGCTGGCCGATCAGCCGGACCAGCGGCTCGGAGCTGGCCACCATGGCCTGGATCCGCTCGGCGCGGTCCGGCGCGTCGGGGTCGGCGTCCAGGTAGCGCAGGTCGTCGCGCACCGCGGCGTAGACCTTGGCGCGGTTGCGGCGCAGCAGCGGCTGGGCGAACCAGCGGAACACCACGCCGCGGGCCAGGTCGGACACCGTGGGGAAGCGCACCTGCGTGGCCTCGATCAGGTGCTCCAGGGCGAGCCCCGCGCGCTCGCTGAGCGACTCGAACGGCGACGCGCCGGCCAGCCACTCGCGCAGCAGCTCCGACACGATCGCGACGCCGGTGCTCATCTGCTGCTGGGCCAGGAAGATCCGGAAGACCGCGGCCTCCAGCTCCGGCGTGCGGTCGAGGTCGTGGACGCCGTAGTGGGCGAGGACCCTGGTGAGCTTGGCCTGGAAGCTCTGGGTGACGCCGGCGCGCTCGACGTCGAGGCTCTGCAGGTAGCTGTGGAAGAACTCGCGCGGGCTGTGCACGGGGTTGCCGGGCTCGACGTCGAGCGCGCCGCCCGGCTTGTTGCGGCTCAGCTCGGCCAGGTCGGCGAACACGGTGAGCAGGTCGAGCTCGCCCTCGATCGGCTGCCTGCCCAGCTCGGCGCGCGCGTCCAGGTAGGCCGCCAGCACCCGCTTGCGGTCGTAGGGGTCGCCGTCGAAGCCGAGCAGCAGGCCGCGCAGGTCCTGCAGGCCGCGCTCGACCCGGTCGGCCGCGGACACGTCCGACGGCACGGCGGGCAGGTCGATCTCGACGGCGCCCGCGGCCTCCTCTTCGGGGCCTTCGTCGGCGAGGGGCTCCAGGCGCATCAGCGGCGCGCCGGTCTCGACCTGGCTGCCCACCGACACCGGGCACTCGCGGACGCGGGCCCGGAACGGCGCGCGCAGCACCGTCTCCATCTTCATGCTCTCCAGCACCAGGATCGGCGCGCCCGGCTCGACCTCGTCGCCGACCGACAGCGGCGTCGCGACCACCAGCGCGGGCGCGGGAGAGCGGACGACGCCGCCCTCGTCGCGGCTGATCCGGTGGGTCACACCGTCGACCTCGACCAGGTGGATCGGCCCGTGCGTGGCCGACACCACCCGGAACCGGCGGCCGTTGACCACGATCTGGCCGCTGTGCTCGTCGAACCGCTCGACCTCGACGTCCGCCGGGTGCACGTCGCCGCCGCCGGAGATCCCGACACGGAAGCGCCGGTGCCCGACGCGGGCCACGCTCACCCGGTAGCCGACGCCGCGGAGCTTGAGGTCCAGCGGGCGGCCAGAGTCGTGCTGCACCTGCGGGCGGCCGCCGTGCGCGGTGGACAGCAGCCGCCGGCGGCCGACCTCCTCCTCGTCCTGGTATGCCTCGATCGCGGCGGCGGCCAGGGCGATCGCGGAGTGCCGGTGGCTGACCAGGCGACCCTTGGCGCGCACGCGGTCGATCCAGCCGGTGTCGGCGCTCGCGTCGATCACCTCGGGCTGGTCGAGCAGGTCGAGCACGAAGCTCTTGTTGGTGGCGCCGCCCTCGATGATCACCGTGGTGCCGGCCATCGCGCGGCGCAGCCGGCCCAGCGCCTGCTCGCGGTCGCGGCCGTAGGCGATGATCTTGGCGATCATCGAGTCGAAGTCGGCGGGGATGGTGTCGCCCTCGCTGACGCCGGTGTCGACGCGGATGCCGGGCCCGGTGGGCAGCACCAGGCGGGCGATGCGGCCCGGGGCGGGCGCGAAGTCGCGGTCGGGGTCCTCGGCGTTGAGCCGGGCCTCGACGGCGTGGCCGGCCTCGCCCGGCTGGGGGCCCTCCAGCTTCCCGCCGCCGGCCACGTGCAGCTGCAGCCGGACCAGGTCGGTGCCGGTGGTGATCTCGGTGATCGGGTGCTCGACCTGCAGCCGGGTGTTGACCTCGAGGAAGGCGAACAGCTTCTCGCCGGGGTGGTAGAGGAACTCGACGGTGCAGGCGCCGCAGTAGCCGACCGCCACGGCGAGCCGCTCGGCCGAGGCCTTCAGCTCGGCCGTCTGCTCGATGCCCAGCACGGGCGAGGCGGACTCCTCGATGATCTTCTGGTTGCGCCGCTGCACCGAGCAGTCCCGCACGCCCAGCGCCCACGCGGTGCCCTGCCCGTCGGCGATGACCTGGACCTCGACGTGGCGGGCGCCGGTGACCAGGCGCTCCAGGAAGACCACGCCGGAGCCGAACGCGCGCAGCGCCTCCTGGCTGGTGCGCTCGTAGGCGTCGGCCAGGTCCTCCTTCGAGGCGACCATGCGGATGCCGCGCCCGCCGCCGCCCGCGGTCGCCTTGAGCATCAGCGGGTAGCCGATCTCGTCGCCGGCGCGCAGCGCGTCCTCCAGGGTGGCGACCTCGCCGCGGCTCCACGGCGCGACGGGGACGCCGACCTCCTCGGCGATGAGCTTGGCGCCGATCTTGTCGCCGAGCTTGCGCATCGCGTCCGCGCTCGGCCCGACGAACGTCACGCCGATCTTCTCGCACAGCTCGGCGAACGCCGGATCCTCGGCGACGAAGCCCCAGCCGACCCACGCGGCGTCTGCCCCGGTCTCCACCAGCGCCCGTTCGAGGACGGCGTGGTCGAGGTACGGGCGGGCGGAGGCGGGGCCCAGCGGGTAGGCGAGGTCCGCCTCGCGGACGAAGGTCGCGCTGCGGTCGGCGTCGGTGTAGAGGGCCACCGTCTCGATCCGCGCCCCGGTCTCTGCGCAGAGATCCCGGACGGCGTGGATGAGCCGCATCGCTGCCTCTCCACGGTTGACGATGGCGACACGACTGAACACCGGCTGAGCCTCCCCTTACTCACGCACAAAGGCGACGCCCGGGTCCCGGAGCGCCGCCTGCACCTTTCTACACCCTGCTCGATCTCCGCCCGCTACACCAATGGCCCGCATCGCTCATGGCGAAGCTGCTCGGTTGTGGAAACCCCACAAAAGGTGCCCCACGCGCTCCCGCTCCGCCACGGGCCGCCCACGGCGCATCGCCAGGGCTTCACCAGCTTTCGGATCGGACGCGTACGCGCTTCGGCGAATCAGCGGGAATTTCGTTTCGGCAATTATCGGGGGGGTCGCCACAGAAGCGCCATAGAACCACTATAAAGGCGTTGTAAAATCCCCGGCAGCTGCATTCTTGCAGCCATCTGACCTGGGAGAACGACTGCCGTCCGGCGTTTATGACAGGCGCGAGAGATGCAGCTCCGTATGCGATTTGAGCACCGTACAGAACATCTGTCCAGACCCTTGTCGGGTGCTTGGTGATCACTTACTGTCCAGGTGATCAAATCACTCGTCAAGGAGGCCTGGTTGCGCCGATTAACGTCCACGGTCGCCGTCGTGGCGGCACCGCTGAAGAAGTTGGTCATGTCCGGCGTCGCCATGGCCTTGGCGGCCACGGCGGTCACGAGCGTACCGGCTCATGCCGCGCCGGTGAACGAGCGAGCCACGGCGGCGCCGTCGATGGAGCCGGGGTTACGCGCGCGGGCCGCCGCCGCCGGCAAGATCAGAGTGAACGTCGTCACCAAGACCCGGGCCGATCTGCCCGACGCGGCGAGCGCCGGTCAGGTGCTGCAGACGTTGTCCCGGTTCCCCATGGTGACCTTACGCGTCGACGCGACGGCGCTGGACCGGCTGGCCAGCCGGCCGGGCGTCGTGAGCGTGTCGGAGGACCGGCCGGTGCCGCCGGTCCTGGCCGAGAGCGTCCCGTTGATCGGCGGCGATCGCACCCGGGCGGCGGGCCTGACCGGCGAGGGCAGCGCGGTGGCCGTCCTGGACACCGGCGTCGCGACCGGCCATCCCTTCCTGGGCGGACGGGTGCTCGAAGAGGCCTGCTTCTCCCCCGTCGACGCCGACTACGGGGCCACCAGCCTGTGCCCCGGCGGCACCGCTCAGCAGGAGGGTCCCGGCGCGGCCGACTCCGAACAGGGGCCGTGCGCGGACCCCGCCCTCGACTGTGATCACGGCACGCACGTGGCCGGCATCGCCATCGGCGACGGCAAGGGCCTGACCGGAGCGCCGCCGGCCGGTGTCGCACCCGGAGCCGACCTGGTCGCCATTCAGGTGTTCAGCAAGTTCACGTCGGAGGACTTCTGCGGGGCGGGCGCCGCGCCGTGTGTGCTGAGCTTCACCAGCGCCCAGATGGCGGGCCTGGAGAAGGTCCTGCAGCTGAAGGAGTCCGGCACGCCGCTGGTGGCCGCCAACCTGAGCCTGGGCGGCGGCCGCTACACCGCGACGTGTGACGCCGATCCACGCAAGCCCGCCATCGACGCCCTCCTGGCGGCCGGGGTGGCGACGGTGGTGGCGGCCGGGAACGACGGGTACGGCGACGCGGTGAGCGCCCCGGCCTGCGTGCCCTCGGCCATCACGGTGGGCAGCACCACCGACGACGACACCGTGTCCGCCTTCAGCAACCGCGGCCCCCTCCTGGACCTCTTCGCCCCCGGGACCTCGATCATCTCCTCGGTGCCCGGTGACAAGTGGGCGCCGCTGAGCGGCACCTCGATGGCCGCTCCGCACGTGACCGGCGCGCTGGCCGTGCTCCGCCAGGCCTTCCCCCAGGCGAGTATCGCGAAGCTGGAAACGGCCATGAGGACCAAGGGCAAGGCCATCACCTACACCGGCGCCACCACTCCGCGGCTCCAGCTGGACAGTGCCGCCCTCCCCCAGAACCCGACCCCTACCCCCACGCCGGATGATCCGAAGGGCGTCTGGCCGCCGTACTTCGTCAACCTGGACGACCACGCCATTCCCGATCGGGGCAAAGTGGACTCCCCGCTCCAAGTGAGCGGCATCCTCGACAAGGGGCCGGTCCAGCTGCACGTCTGGGTCTCCATCAAGCACCCCTGGGTGGGCGATCTGAAGCTCGAACTGATCAGCCCGGACGGGAAGGTGTTCCCGCTGCGCGAGCCGTCCCCGGACGGCAGCGATTCCATCGACGAGACGTACGACGTGGACACCAGCTCCGTGACCACGCCGAACGGCACCTGGAAGCTGCGTGCCACGGACGCCTACGCGCCCGACGCCGGCTTCATCGACGGCTGGTCGATGGACTTTCCGTTCTTCGAGAACTGGGACGACCACAACATCCCGGACAAAGGCGTCGTCACCTCGCCCATCACGGTGACAGGCTGGCTCCCGGGCAACGCGCCCTCGAAGGCGACGGTCTACGCGGAGATCCACCACACCTGGGTGGGCGATCTGAAGATCGACCTGATCAGCCCGAACGGCAAGGTGTACAAACTCCGCCTACCAAACCCCCAGGACAACGGCGACGCTATCTGGGAGACCTATCCGGTGGATGGCAGCGCCTCACCGGCGAACGGGACGTGGACGTTACGCGTCGAGGACGTCACCGCGGGTGACACGGGTTACCTGGACGGCTGGTGGATCAAGTTCTGAGCCGCTGATCCACCTGGCCTGCCTGTGATGCCCGAGCACACAGGCAGGCCATCGGCGTTCGCGCGGTGGCCTGCCCATACCGAGGACCAGCGCCTGGGACGCCGTGCGCGCGGCCGTCGACGCCGAGGCCGCCGCCCGCACGCCCGGCTCACCGCCTGTTCACCGTGACGCCGGCTTCGAGGTCATGGCCGCCGTTCGCAGGCGGCCGGCCGGGACTGGACGGCGCGGACGCGCTCGACGTCGAGCTTGGCCGTCCGGTCGAAGCGGTAGACGCCGTTCTCCTCCTGGAACACGTCGGTCAGCTGCGTGTAGCAGTAGCCGAACATGTCCGGGTCGTCCAGCAGCGTCCCGGTCAGGCCGGCGAAGCGGGTGTGAAACTCCTCCTCGTCCCCCACCCGTTGGCCGTAGCCCCAGGAGCTCTCGCGGTCCGCGTCCTGCTCGGTCCCGGCGAGCTCGGGATTCCACCAGATGCCGCCGTACTCGCTGACGAGGTACGGCTGCCCGCGGTAGGGGACGGAGATCGGCCGGTCGGGTGCGCCGTTGACGAACGGCTCGTCCTTGCCCAGACCGCCCAGCTGGGCGGCGAACACGCCGGGCTCCTGCTCGTAGTTGTGCGAGTCGTAGACGTCCGTCTCCCGCACGCGATGGCTGTAGCCCGAGGCGTCGATGACGGGGCGGGTGGGGTCGGCGAGCTTCGTGGCCAGGAACATGCCGCGCGTGACGTCGTCAAGCTGGGTGACGTGGTCGTGGATCTCCTGGGTGGTCTCGTTGAGCGGGCACCAGCCGATGATCGAAGGGTGCGAGACGTCGCGTTCCAGGACCTCCAGCCACTGCGTGACGAAGGAGGCGGTCGGCTGCTGCTCGTGCCCGGTCGAGGCGCCCCAGTCGCCGAACTCGCCCCACACCAGGTAGCCCAGCCGGTCGGCGTGGTAGAGGAAGCGCTCCTCGAACACCTTCTGGTGCAGGCGCGCGCCGTTGAAGCCCGCGGCCAGCGCCAGCTCGATGTCCCGCAGGAGCGCGGCGTCGGTGGGGGCGGTCATGAGGCCGTCGGGGTAATAGCCCTGGTCGAGCACGAGCCGCTGGAAGACGGGGCGGCCGTTGATGAGCACGCGCTTGCCGTCGATCGCGATCGAGCGTAACCCGGCGTAGCTGTCGGCGGCGTCCGTGACGGCGCCCGCGGCGTCGAGCAGCTCGATCCTGACGCCGTAGAGAAAGCCGTCGCCCGGCTCCCACAGGCGTACCCGCTCCAGCGGCAGGCGCACGGAGGGGGCGAGGTCCACGTCGGCGCGGGCGGTCGCGGTGGCGACGACGCCGTCCCCGTCGGAGACGGTCACGCGGACCGCGCTGCCCGGCCGGTTGCCGGACAGGGGGACGACGACGTTGAAGGAGGAGGTCCCGACGTCGGGCGTGATGCGCGGGCGGCGCAGGTGCACCTCGGGGACGGGCTCCAGCCACACCGTCTGCCAGATCCCCGTGGTGCGGGTGTAGAGGCACTCGAAGTTCTGGTACCTGGTGGACTGCTTGCCGCGCGCCTGGGGCCCGTGCCGGGGGTCGCGTGCGCGTACCACGATCGTGATCTCCTCGCCGGGGCGCGCCACGGCCGACAGGTCGGCCGTGAACGGGGAGAAACCGCCGCGGTGGCGGGCCACCTCGACGCCGTTCACCCACACCGTGGCGTCGTGGTCGACAGCGCCGAAGTGCAGCAGCGTCCGGCGGCCCGCCCACGCGGCGGGGATCGTCACGGTGCGGCGGTACCACACCGCCTCCATGAAGTCAGTGTGCCCGAGGCCGGACAGCTCCGACTCCGGCGCGAAGGGCACGGTGATCGTCCCGGAGAGCTCGCGCTCACGCAGGCCGCGCTCCAGGCCGGAGTCCGCGGCGTCGATCTCGAACTGCCACGGGCCGTTGAGGTTGAGCCAGTCCTCGCGAACCAGCTGTGGGCGGGGGTATTCCGGGCGGGGGACGTCATGGGGAGCGGAACTCGGCATCTGGCACCCTTCGAGAATGTGACCTGAATCACACAGCCTATCGATTCACAATCATGTAACCGATTACATACCCTCATGAAACCGATTACATGGAGGTCAGGTGGCTCGAATCAAAGATGTCGCCGCGCAGGCGGGCGTCTCCGTCGCGACGGTCTCCCGGGTGCTCAACGACAATCCCTCCGTCACCGAGGAGACGCGCAACCGGGTCCACGACGCGATGGCGGCGCTGAACTACCGGCCCAACGCCGTCGCGCGGTCCCTGCGCACCGAGGCCACCAGGACGCTCGGGCTGATCATCGGCGACATCCTCAACCCGTTCTTCGCCGAGCTGGCGCGGGCCGTGGAGGACGAGGCCCGCGAGGCCGGCTACACGGTGATCATCGGCAACGCCGACGAGCGCGCCGACCAGCAGGACCACTACGTGCGCACCCTGCTGGAGCGGCGGGTCGACGGGCTCCTGATCTGCCCCACCGCCGAGGTGACGCCCCTGGTGGAGGAGGTCAGCCAGGGCGAGCGGCCGCTGGTCTTCCTCGACCGGACGCTCATCGGCGTGGAGGTGCCGTCGGTGCGGGCCGACGGCAGTACCGCCATCGCCGAGCTGGTCGCCCACCTGCGCGCCCTCGGGCACCGGCGGATCGCGTTCGTGTCCGGGCCGAGCACCCTGTCCACCGGGCGCGAGCGGGCCGAGGCCTTCCTGCGGGCGGCGGCCGAGCACGGCCTGGAGGTCCCCCCGGAGTACGTGCGCTTCGGCGACTTCCGCGCCGGCAGCGGCCGGCGGATCACCTCCGAGCTGCTCGACCTGCCCGAGCCACCGCAGGCGATCTTCCTGGGCGACAACCTCATGGCACTCGGCGCGCTCGACGAGGTCAGCGAGCGCGGCCTGGACATCCCCCGCGACGTCGCGCTGGCCTCGTTCGACGACGTGCCGTGGTTCAACCACGTCCATCCACGCATCACCGCGATCAGCCAGCCCACCGCGGAGCTGGGCCGGCGCGCGGTGCGGGTGATCCTCGACGCGCTGAGCGGCCGGGCCGCCGAGTCGGTGGTACTGCCCGCCAGGCTCGTGGCGCGCGAGTCCTGCGGAGAGGCAGGCACAAGGAAGGAGGGCCGTTCGTGAGCCAGGAACGGGAGATCCTGCGCGTTGAGGGGCTCGGCAAGAGGTTCCCCGGCGTGGTGGCGCTCGACGGCGTCGACTTCGACCTGCGCGCGGGCGAGGTGCACGTCCTGCTCGGCGAGAACGGCGCCGGCAAGAGCACGCTCATCAAGATGCTGTCCGGCGCCTACCAGCCCGACAGCGGCCGCATCCTCGTCGACGGCGAACCGGTCGACATCCGCAACGCCTCCGACGCCCAGCGGCTCGGCATCGCCACGATCTACCAGGAGTTCAACCTGGTCCCGCAGCTGACCGTGGGCGAGAACCTCGCCCTGGGCCGGCCGCCCCGCCGCTTCGGCTTCGTCGACACACGGCGCATGCACGAGCAGGCGCGCGGCATGCTCGACCGGGTGGGCGTCGGCGTCGACCCGCGCACCCGCGTCGCCGACCTGGGCATCGCGCAGATGCAGATGGTCGAGATCGCCAAGGCGCTCGCCCTGAACGCCCGCGTCCTCATCATGGACGAGCCCACCGCCGTGCTCACCACCAGCGAGGTGCGGCGCCTGTTCGAGCTGGTCGGACAGCTGCGCGAGCGGGGCGTCGCGGTCGTGTTCATCACCCATCACCTGGAGGAGATCGCCCAGATCGGCGACCGGGTGACCGTGCTGCGCGACGGCCGCTCCGTGGCGCAGGTACCGGCCGGCACCCCCGAGGAGGAGCTGATCCGGCTCATGGTGGGCCGGCCCATCGACCAGCAGTACCCGCGCCAGGCCGGCGCGGCCGGCGAGCCGCTGCTGCAGGTGCGCGACCTGAGCCGGGCCGGCGCGTTCTCCGGCGTGTCCTTCGAGGTGCGGGCCGGCGAGGTCGTCGGCCTGGCCGGGCTGGTCGGCGCGGGCCGCACCGAGGTGGCCCGGGCGGTGTTCGGCGCCGACGCCCCCGACTCGGGCGAGGTGCTGGTACGCGGCCGGCGGCTGCCCGCCGGCGACGTGCGCGCCGCCATGGAGGCCGGCCTCGGCCTGGTTCCCGAGGACCGCAAGGGCCAGGGGCTCGTCCTGGGCGCCGACATCGCCGAGAACCTGGGCCTGGTCACCCTGCGCGGCGCCAGCCACGGCGGGTTCGTCGACCGGGCCGGCCAACGCCAGGCCGCCGCGCGGGTGGCCGCCCGGCTCGGCGTGCGGATGAGCCACCTCGGCCAGGAGGTGCGCACCCTGTCGGGCGGGAACCAGCAGAAGATCGTGATCGGCAAGTGGCTGCTCGCCGACGCCAACGTGCTCATTCTCGACGAGCCGACGCGCGGCATCGACGTCGGCGCCAAGGTCGAGATCTACCAGTTGATCAACTCACTCACCGCCTCCGGCCACGCGGTCCTCATGATCTCCAGCGATCTGCCCGAGATCCTCGGGATGAGCGACCGCATCCTCGTCATGGCCAGAGGCAGGCTCGTCGGCGAGCTGGAGGCCGCCGAGGCGAACCAGGACTCCGTGATGGCGCTGGCCGTCACCGAGGTGGAGGATGCTCGTGTCCACTAACGTGCTGGCCGTACGGCCGACGGCCAGGACCCTGCTGGCCGAGAACGGCTCGGTCGCGGCGCTCGTCGTGCTCGTCGTGGCCCTGTCGTTGCTGTCCGGCGACTTTCTGACCGTGACGAACCTGCTCAACGTGGGCGTCCAGGCGGCGGTCACCGCGATCCTCGCGTTCGGCTCGACGTTCGTCATCATCACCAGCGGGATCGACCTGTCCGTCGGCGCCGTGGCCGCCCTGTCGGCGATCGTGCTGGCCTGGACGGCCGCGGACAGCGGGCTGCCCTGGCCGCTGGCCACGCTCGTCGCGCTCGCCGTCGGTGTCGCCTGCGGGCTGGTCAACGCCGCACTGATCGCGTACGGCAAGCTGCCGCCGTTCATCGCCACGCTCGCCATGCTGGGCGTGGCGCGCGGGCTGGCCCTGGTGGTCTCCCAGGGCAGCCCCATCGAGATGCCGGAGGCGGTCTCCCACCTCGGTGACACCGTCGGCGGCTACCTGCCGGTGCCCGTGCTGGTGATGGCGCTCATGGGCGTGATCGCCGCCGTCGTGCTCAACCGCACCTACGCCGGCCGGGCGATGTACGCCATCGGCGGCAACGAGGAGGCCGCCCGGCTGTCCGGCATCGCCGTCAGCAGGCAGAAGCTCATCACCTACGCCCTGTCCGGCGCGTTCGCCGCGGTGGCCGGCATCGTCCTGGCCAGCCGGCTCGCCTCGGCCCAGCCGCAGGCGGCCTCCGGCTACGAGCTGGACGCGATCGCCGCCGTGGTCATCGGCGGGGCGAGCCTGTCGGGCGGCAAGGGCAGGGCGCTCGGCACGCTGGTCGGCGCTCTCATCCTGGCCGTCCTGCGCAACGGGCTGAACCTGCTGTCCGTTTCGGCCTTCTGGCAGCAGGTGGTCATCGGCGTGGTGATCGCCCTGGCCGTCCTGCTCGACACCCTGCGCCGCCGAAGCGGCCGCTGACATCTCCGCAAACCCAGTAAGAAAAAGTGAGGTACCACCCCATGCGCATTCACGCCCTCGTAGCGGCGGGCGCCGCCCTGACCCTCGGCCTGACCGCCTGCGGCTCGTCCGGCACGTCCTCCGCCGGCTCGGCGGGAGCCGCCTCCGGCGGCGACGTCAAGATCGGCATGTCGATCTCGACCCTGAACAACCCGTACTTCGTGCAGCTGCGTGCCGGCGCCGAGGCCGAGGCCAAGAAGCTGGGCGTCACGCTGACCGTCACCGACGCGCAGAACGACGCCTCCCAGCAGGTCAACCAGGTGCAGAACTTCACCAGCCAGAGCATGAAGGCGATCATCATCAACCCGGTCGACTCCGACGCCGCCGCGCCGGCGGTCAAGATAGCGGAACGTTCCAGCATCCCCGTGATCGCCGTGGACCGCGGCGTCAACGGGGGCAAGGTCGCCCAGACCGTCGCCTCCGACAACGTGGCCGGCGGCAAGCTGGCCGCGGAGCAGCTCGCCAAGGAGATCGGCGAGAAGGGCGAGGTCGTCGTCCTCCAGGGCGTGCCCGGCACCTCCGCCTCGCGCGACCGCGGCCAGGGCTTCGCCGAGGGCATCAAGGCGTTCCCCGGCATCAAGGTCGTCGCCCAGCAGCCGGCCGACTTCGACCGCGCCAAGGGCCTGGACGTCATGACGAACCTGCTGCAGTCGCACCCCGGCGTCACCGGCGTGTTCGCCGAGAACGACGAGATGGCGCTCGGCGCGATCAAGGCGCTCGGCGCCAAGGCCGGCAAGGACGTCAAGGTGGTCGGCTTCGACGGCACCCCCGACGGGCTGAAGGCGATCGAAGCCGGCACGCTGGCGGCCAGCATCGCCCAGCAGCCGGCCCTGCTCGGCCAGCAGTCCGTCCAGAACGCGGTCAAGGCCGTCAAGAGCGAGCAGCTGCAGGCCACCGCCAACGTGCCGGTGAAGGTCGCCGTCAAGGACAACCTGTCCGAGTTCACCGGGGCATGAGCTCCGTGGTCGAACACGACGACGGCGCGCCCCGCCACCCGCTCGACGTCGTGGTGGTGGGGTCGGCCAACGCCGACCTGGTCGTCCAGGTCGAACGGCATCCCGCGCCCGCGCCGGGCGAGACCGTGCTCGGCTCGGACCTGGCCGTCCATCCCGGTGGCAAGGGCGCCAACCAGGCCGTGGCCGCCGCCCGGCTCGGCGCGCGGGTGGCGCTGCTCGGCCGGGTCGGCGCCGACGGGCACGGCCGGCTGCTGCGCGAGTCGCTGGAACGCGACGGCGTGGACCTCGGCCACCTGCACGACACGCCGGCCGCCAGCGGCATCGCCATGATCGCCGTCGGGCCGCAGGGCGACAACAGCATCATCGTCGCCCCCGGCGCCAACGCCCGGCTCACCGAAGGCGACGTGCTGAACGCGGCACCGCTGCTGCGGTCGGCCCCGGTCGTCTCGCTGCAGATGGAGATCCCGCTGCCGGCGGTGCTCGCCGCGGCCCGGCTGGCCCGCCGCGCGGTGCTCAACCTGTCGCCGGCCGTGCCGGTGCCGGACGAGCTGCTGGCGCTGTGCGATCCTCTGGTCGTCAACGAGCACGAGGCGACCCTGCTGCTCGGCGCGCCCCGTGAGCCCCGGAAGCCCCGGGAGCCCCGCGAGCCGGACCGGCAGGCCAAGGAGCTGCTGGCGCTCGGGCCCCGCTCGGTCGTCATCACGCTGGGCGCCGAGGGGGCCGTGGTGGCCGAGGACGGCGCCGTCCACACGGTGCCCAGCCCCAGCGTGGCGGCCGTGGACACCACCGGGGCCGGCGACGCGTTCACCGGGGCGCTGGCCTGGCGGCTGGCCGCGGGCGAACCGCTGGTGGAGGCCGCGGCGTTCGCCGCCCGCGTGGGGGCCGCGGCCGTGCGCAGGGCGGGGGCCCAGGATTCGTACCCGACTATGGCGGAGGTGGAGGACCTGTGAAGCGCGGCGGCGTGATCAATGCGGCCCTGGCGGGCGCTCTGGCGCGGCTCGGGCACACCGACGAGGTGCTCATCTGCGACAGCGGCATGCCGCTGCCCGCGGGGGCGCAGGTGGTGGACCTGGCGTTCGTGGCGGGCATCCCGTCGTTCGCCGACGTGCTCGACGGCATCCTCGCCGAGATCGTCGTCGAGGGCGCGACAGCGGCCGAGGAGGTCCGCACGGCCAACCCCACCTGCGACGCGCTGCTCGGCGAGCGGCTGCCGGGGCCGGCGTACGTGCCGCACGAACGGCTCAAGGAGCTCTCCGCCGCCGCCAAGCTGGTGGTACGCACCGGTGAGGCGCACCCGTACGCCAACGTCATCCTGCGCTGCGGCGTGGCCTTCTGACCCGGCCGGCACGGCTCTAGGCGACACGGTAGGCCTGCGCGGTCTCGATGCGCAGCGTCAGGCCGTGGCCCGGGGTGCCCGTGTGCGGGCGGGCCTGGCCGCCGGTGGGGTCCGCGGCGCCGTCGAAGAGGGCCGCCTCGATGCGCTCGTGGTCGTGGAACCACTCGATGTGGCGCAGGTTGACGGTGGCGGCCGCGGCCGGGAGGTGCAGGTTGGGCGCGCAGTGGGCGGAGACCTGCAGGTGGTGCCCGGCGGCGACGGCGGTGGCGGCGAACCAGCCGGTGTAGCCGCCGCAGCGGGTGGCGTCGACCTGCAGGCAGTCAACGGCCTGGGCCTGGCACATGCGGTTGAAATAGGGCGGGTCGCAGCCGTACTCGCCGGCGGTCACGTCGGCGGCGCTGCGCTCGCGGACCAGCCGCAGCCCGGCCAGGTCGTCGGAGGAGACCGGCTCCTCGAACCAGGTCACCTCGTGCTCGCGCATCCGCTCGGCCACGCGGACGGCCTGCTTGGCGCCGTAGCCGCCGTTGGCGTCCACGTACAGCTCGGCCCGCTCGCCGATGACCCGGCGGGCCAGCGCCACGCGGTGCAGGTCGCGCTCGGGGCACGTCCCGGAGGACTCACCGATCTTGATCTTCACCCGGCCGATGCCCTGGTCGTGCACCCAGCCGGCGAGCTGGGCCGTGGTGGCGTCGTCGGCATAAGTCGTGAAACCGCCTGATCCGTACAGCGGGACCTCCTGGCGCGCCGCGCCGAACAGGTGCACGAGCGGGACGCCGAGCAGCCGCGCCTTCAGATCCCACAGCGCGACGTCCACCGCGGAGAGCGCGTATCCGGCGACGCCGGGCCGGCCGGCGTTGCGCACCTGCCGGTTCATCGCGGCCGACAGGGCGGGGATGCCGAGGGCGTCGGCCCCGGCGATCGTCTCGGCGAGCAGCCCGGTGACGAGGGACGCCGTGGCGGCGGGGGCGTAGGTCCAGCCCGTGCCGGTCGTGCCGCCGGCCGTCACCGTGACGACCACCAGCGTGGTCGCCCGCCAGGCCAGGGTGCCGTCGCCTTCGGGCTGATCGGTAGGTATCCGGTAGGCGCTCGCCGCGACCTGATCGATGGTGCTCATCCCGTCCAGCCCTACCCCACCCGCCTCGGACAAACGCGCGCAGCGAAATTCCCGGCCCATTGTTCCGCCCTTCATCGGGACGTAAATAATTCGTCCGGTAATTCCCGGCAGCGTTCCATGGGACCGGTGCCCGAGTTTATTTCCGCGACATAACGGACAGCCATCACTCATGCCCTGGGGGAATCAACGCGAACGGCCGTCGCGGCCATGATGTTCGCCCGAGCCGCAAGTCTGTGGCGACGGCACGATGGCGCCTCTTCGCGTGACGACGCCGGGGCGATGGGCGTCGGCGACGCGTACCGGCACTGCGAGCAGATCATGCGCGGTCAGGCCCGTAATTTCTCCTACGGCCTGCGGCTGCTGCCCGCCCCCAAGCGTCGCGCGCTGAGCGCCGTCTACGCGCTGGCCCGCAGGATCGACGACATCGCCGACGGCGACGGCCCCGCCGGGCGGCGGCTGGCCCGCCTGTCCGCGATCCGCGGGATGCTCGACGGGACAGCTCCCGCGCGGCACGACCTCGTGCTGGTGGCGCTGTTCGAGGCCGCCCGCCGCTATCCGATCCCGCTCGCGGCCTTCTCGGACCTCGTCGACGGCTGTGCCGCCGACGTGCGCGGGAGCACGTACGCGACGTTCGACGACCTGGCCGGCTACTGCCGGTGCGTCGCCGGTTCGATCGGGCGGCTCTCGCTGGGCGTGTTCGGCGCGGACGACATGGAGGCGGCCACGCCGCTCGCGGACGCGCTCGGCGTCGCCCTGCAGATCACCAACATCCTGCGCGACCTGCGGGAGGACCGTTTGGCCAAGCGGGTCTACCTGCCGGCCCGCGACCTCGAACGGTTCGGCTGCACCCTGGACGTCGACGCGTACGGCCGCTTCAGCGACCCGCCCGAGCGCCTGGCCGCGCTCGTCAGATTCGAGGCGGACCGGGCCCGCGACTGGTTCGCCACCGGGATGCGCCTGCTGCCCATGCTGGACGCCCGCAGCGCCGCCTGCACGGCGACCATGGCCGGCATCTACCGGTGCCTGCTCGACCGCATCGCCGCCGATCCCGGCCGGGCGCTGGCCTCCCGGCTGTCGCTGACGACGAGGGAGAAGTCCATGGTCGCGGCACGCGCTCTCGCCCGGACGAGGCGTGCGAATTGATCATTGCCGCGCTGCTGGCGGTGCTCGCCGCGCTGTGCAACGCCGCCACGTCGGTCCTGCAGCGGCGGGCGGCGCGACCGCTGCCGCAGGAGCTGGGCCTGCGCCTCGCCCTGATCTGGGCGCTCGTCGGGAACCCGCTGTGGCGCTGGGGGATCGTGGCGATGATCGGGGGCTTCGTCTTCCAGGCGGCGGCGCTCTCGAAGGGCGGCATCGCCCTGGTCCAGCCGGCCCTGGTGATCGAGCTGCCGTTCACCATGATCATCATGTCCTGGACGTTCGGCACGGTTCTGGACGGGAAATCATGGCTGGCGATCGGCGCGTTGTCGGCCGGCCTGGCGATGTTCCTCGCCGCGGCGGTCCCCGGCCCGGGGCGGTGGTCACCGGACGCGGCCGGATGGATCGTCGCCGCCGCCGCGACCTCGGCGACGATCGCCGCCCTGGTGGCGGTGGGGGCCCTGACCAGGGGGCCCGTGCGGGCCGCCGCGCTGGGCGTGGCCGCGGGCTTCGGCTTCGCCTTCACGGCCACGCTCATCAAGAAGTGCACGACGCTCCTGGAGGACGACCCGGGCGCGCTGCTGGTGTCCTGGCCGCTGTACGCGATGGTGGCCGCGGGCCTGTGCAGCCTGTTCCTCCTGCAGAACGCCCTGCACAGCGGCACCCTCGTCGTCGCCCAGCCGGCGCTGACCATCAGCGACCCCTTGGCGGGCATCCTGTACGGCGCCCTGATGTTCGGGGAGCCCATCCGCACCGGGCCGTGGCTCGTGTTCGAGGTGGCAGGCGCCGGGCTGCTGGTCTACGGGGTCATCGTGCTGGCCCGGTCGCCGCTCATCCAGGACCAGGGCGTGAGCCCCTCGACGCGGAAATGAGCCCCGCCTCGACCGGCATCGAGGAGAACAGCGCGTACGCCCTGTCCACCCGGCGCTTGCGCGATCGCGGGTCCTCGAGCAGGTCCAGCGCCTCCAGCAGCTCGGACGCGGTGCCGGTGTGCAGGCTCACCCCGGCCCTGGCCATCGCCCGCGCGCCGGCGACGCCGTGGCCGCCGATGGGCCGGTGGATGACGACCGGCAGCCCGGCGGCGAAAGCCTCCTGGCAGGTCAGGCCGGAGCCGTTGTCGACCAGGGCGTACGCGGCCGCCATGAGCTCCGGCACGTCGTCGCGCCACCCCAGCGCCGGGCCCACCCCGGCGGCCCGCAGGCGGCGCCGCAGCTCGGCGTTGTCCCCGCACAGCACGATCGGGGTGTACCGCCCCGATCCCGCCAGCGTGCGCGCGGTCGCGACGACGTCCCCCACACCCCACGAACCAGTCGAGACCAGCACGAGCCGGTCGCCCGGGTCCACGCCGACCCGGGCAGCCACTCCTCCGGGATCGGCCGCCGCCCGCGCGAACTCCGGGCGCACGACCGGGGCGCAGCCGAGCGCCGGACGGCCGCTCCGCGCGGCGATCTCCCCGACGATGTCGGGATTCGGGCACAGATATCGATCGTTGCCGGGGTGCAGCCACAGCCGGTGCACCGTGAACTCGACGATCAGCACCGTGCTCGGGCAGGGCAGCCCGCCGCGCTCGCGCAGCAGCCCCGCGACCTGAGCCGCCAGGTGGAAGGTCGAGACGACCTCGTCAGGCGGCCGGGCGGCGACGAGCCGGCGCAGGGCGGGCAGGGCGAGCACCGTGAGCGGCGACGTGCCGGCGGCCCGTTTGCCGACGAAGAAGACCTGGTAGATGACGTCATAGAGCCAGGGGGCGCGCAGGATCATCCAGCGATATCCGTGGCGCAGCACCGATCCCAGCTTGAGCGGGAGCAGCTGGAGGACATCGATGATCTGCGAATCGGCATTCTCGGCGGCGAGCCGGGCGGCCAGCTCGGCGGCGACCCGGTCATGGGCGCTGCCCATCGGCGCGCTGAGGATGAGGACCCGCCTGGCCATCTCATCTCCCCCGATCGGCCGCGTCGCGCTGCCGCTCGGGCTCGCCGGCCTGGCGCTGCTGCACGCGGGTCCCGCCATCACCTGGCTGCCACCGGTCCGGCGACGGATGCCCGCCATCGCCGGCGTCGGCGACCCGGGCCATGTGGCGCTCACCTTCGACGACGGCCCCCATCCCGGCTCGACCCCGCGCTTCCTCGACGAGCTGGGGCGGCTCGGCTGTCACGCGACCTTCTTCGTCCTCGGCGAGCTGCTCGAACGCCACCGATGGCTGGGCCGCCGCATCGTGGCCGAGGGTCACGAGCTGGCCGTGCACGGCTGGCGGCACGGCAACCCCTTGCTCGCCCCGCCGGGGCGGCTGACGGCCGAGATCGGCCGGACCGCCGAGCTGGTGAAGGCGGTCGGCGGCGTGCGCCCGGCGTGGTACCGCCCGCCCTACGGCGCGCTCAGCCTGGAGGCGCTCGTCTCCGCCCGGCTGCGCGGGTTGCGCCCCGTGTTGTGGACCGTCTGGGGCCGGGACTGGGAGGCGGCGGCCACGCCCGGCTCGGTGCTGGCCACCGTGGCGGCCGGGCTGCGCGGCGGGGCGACCGTCCTGCTCCATGACTCCGACCACGCCTCCGTCCCTGGGTCCTGGCGACCGGCTCTCGACGCCCTCCCCGCGCTCGTGGCGCGCTGCAGGCTCATGGGCCTGAACGTGGGCCCGCTGCGCGAGCACGGCATCGCGTTATCCATAACGGCCACTCCCCCTTTCCCAAGGAATTCAAACGCCGTTTTCCCGGCCCCGCCCGCGGGTAAATTCCGAGCAAACAGCCGGGCACCGGAATACCGTCATGTTTGCGCTCCCCGGCGCCGGATAATTTCCCTGTCGTGCGGTCAGAGAGATGCCATTCGCGGGAGCCGGCGGAAAAGGCGCGCCGGGAGAACTTCCCGGTGGCCTCGCGGCTGCTGCCGCGCCGGCACCGCGACCATCTCATGGCCGTGTACGGCTTCGCGCGCTCGGTGGACGACATCGGTGACGACGAGCCCCCCGGCGACCGCCTGAGGCTGCTGGACGAGGTCGAGGCGGACCTCGCCCGGCTCTACGACGGTCACCCGCCACGGCTCGGGCCGCTGCGCGCGCTGGCCCGTACCGTCCAGGAGTGCTCGATCCCCGCAGAGCCCTTCCGCCGCCTCCTCGAGGCCAACCGCCGCGACCAGACGGTCACCCGCTACGAGACCTTCGACGAGCTCCTCGGCTACTGCGAGCTGTCGGCCAACCCGGTCGGCCATCTCGTCCTGTACGTGTTCGGCGAGGTCAGCGGCCCTCGATTGGCCCTGTCCGACAAGGTGTGCTCGGCGTTGCAGGTCATCGAGCACTGCCAGGACGTCGGCGAGGACCACCGGCGCGGCCGCGTCTACCTGCCGGCGGAGGACCTGCGCCGGGCGGGCTGCCCGGTCGGCGATCTCGCGGCGGCGGCCACGTCGGCGCGGCTCCGCGAGGTGGTGGCCGTGCAGGCCGCGCGCGCCGGGACGATGCTGGCCGAGGGGGAGACGATCGTCGCCTCGTTGTCCGGCTTCGCCCGTACGGCGGTCGCCGGCTACGTCGCGGGCGGCCACGCGACCCTGGCGGCGCTGAGCGGCGCCCGCTACGACGTCCTGGGCCGCGCCGTCCGGCCACGCCGCCTGCGCCTGCTCGGGGCGTGGGCGCGTGTCCTCATGACCATGAGCCGGCCCGACGCGGGTCTGCGACGACTGCCGTCGGCGTGAGAGGGCTGTCCCTGTGATGACGATCGCTCCGGTGGCGGTGGTCGGCGGCGGCCTGGCCGGCATCACCGCCGCCCTCGCGCTCGCCGAAGCCGGCTGCCCGGTGACGCTCTACGAGGCCCGCCCGAGGCTGGGCGGCGCCACGTACTCCTTCCGGCGCGGCGGGTTGACGGTGGACAACGGCCAGCACGTCTTCCTGCGCTGCTGCACGGCGTACCGGGGGCTCCTGGAACGGCTCGGCGGCAGCGCGCTGGCCGGCCTGCAGAGCCGCTTCGACGTGCGGGTGCTCGGCGCGGCGGGCCGGTCGGGGCGGCTGCGCCGCGCCGCGTTGCCCGGCCCGCTCCACTTCGTGCCCGCGCTCGCGGGATACCGCCTGCTCGGGCCGGGCGACCGGATCCGGGCCCTGCGCGGCTCGCTCGCGCTCAGCAGGCTCGACCCGGCCGATCCGGCTCTCGACGCGGTGACGTTCGGGAGTTGGCTGGCGGCGCACGGCCAGCGGGCCCCGGTACGGCAGGCGCTCTGGGACCTGCTCGCCGTCGCGGCCCTGAACACGGGGGTCGAGGAGGCCGCGCTCGGCCCGGCGGTGAAGGTGTTCAAGACCGCCATGCTCGGCCGGCCGGACGCCGCCGACCTGGGCATCCCCCTCGTCCCGCTGGGCGAGCTGCACGACACCGCCGCCAGGGCCGCCATCGCGGGGCGCGGCGGCGCGGTACGCCTGTCGGCGAAGGTCACGGCCGTCGAGCCGGGCCCGGCCGTCGTCGTGGACGGCGTCCGGATCGAGGCGTCGGCGGTCGTCGTGGCGACGCGCCACGAGCAGGCCGCGAAGCTGGTCCCCGCCGAGGCGGCGCCCGGCCGGGACGGATGGGGCGGCCTGGACGCGAGCCCCATCATCAACGTCCACGCGGTCTACGACCGGCCGGTCATGCGCGGGCCGTTCGTCGCGGTCACCGGCTCGCCCGTGCAGTGGGTGTTCGACAAGACCCGGGTCGCCGGGCTCGGCGAGGGGCAGTACCTGACGGTGTCGGTGTCGGTCGCGGACACGTGGATCGACCGGCCGACCGCGGACCTGCGCGACGTCTTCGTCCCGGCGCTGCGCTCGGTGTTCCCGGCCGCGCGAGAGGCCAGGATGACCGACTTCTTCGTCACCAGGGAGCGGCGCGCGACGTTCCGCCAGGCTCCCGGCAGCGGGGCGCTGCGCCCGGGCAGCGCCACCCGGTGGCCCGGGCTCTATCTTGCCGGCGCCTGGACCGACACCGGCTGGCCGGACACGATGGAGGGCGCCGTGCGCAGCGGGCTGCAGGCCGCGCGCCTGGTCAGAAGCCATGTACGGCATCGGGAGAGCGTGTCATGACCCTGACCCTGCCGCCGGCGGAGGCCGCCCGCGAGCTCGTCGAGCCGGTGCTGCGCGAGGCCGTCGAGCGCCTCGACCCACGCATCGCCCGCGTCGCCCGCTACCACTTCGGCTGGACCGACGGTGACGGCCGGCCCCGCGCCGCCGGCGGCAAGGCGCTGCGGCCCACGCTCGCGGTGCTGTCGGCCCGGGCCGCCGGAGCCGACGTCGGGCGGTGCCTGCCCGCCGCCGCCGCGGTGGAGCTGATACACGCGTTCTCCCTCCTGCACGACGACGTCATGGACGACGACCCGGTGCGCCGGCACCGTCCGGCCGCCTGGACGGTCTTCGGCCGCTCCCAGGCGATCCTCTGCGGCAACGCGCTGTTCGCGGAGGCCTTGGAGCTCCTGCTGCACCAGGGCACCCCCGGCTACGCGGCGGCCGCCCGCGCGCTCGATCACGCCACGCTCTCGCTCATCGCGGGCCAGGCCCTGGATCTGGAGTTCGAGGAGCGCGACGACGTGACGCGGGAGGAGTGCCTGCTGATGTCGCGGCACAAGACCGCCTCGCTGCTCGCCTGCGCCTGCTCGATCGGCGTCACGGCGGCGGAGGGTCCCGCCTCGCTGGCCGAGGCTCTGGACGCGTTCGGCACCGAGGCCGGGCTGGCCTTCCAGCTGACCGACGACCTCCTCGGCATCTGGGGACGGCCCGAGGCGACGGGCAAGCCGGTGCTGGCCGACCTGCGGGCCCGCAAGAAGAGCCTGCCCGTGGTCGCCGCGCTCACCAGCCGCACGCAGGCCGGACGCCGCCTCGCCGAGCTGCTGGCCAGGCCGGGACAGCTGACGGAGGCCGACCTGCGCGACGCCGCCCACCTGGTCGAGCGGGCAGGCGGCCGGGCGTGGGCCGAGCTGGAGGCCGGACGGCGCCTCGAGGCCGCGACCCGATGCCTCGACGCCGCCGACATGCCCGCGGACGTACGCACCGAATTCCTGCACCTCGCCCGATTCATCACATCCAGGGACCACTGACATGACCACCCTCGAGACGACCCCGAGCCTGCTCACCGACGCCGAGCACGCCCTCCGCGCCGCCTGCGATCACCTGATCGGCCTGCGCTCCCCGGAGGGCTGGTGGAAGGGCGAACTGCAGACGAACGTGACCATGGACGCGGAGGATCTGCTGCTGCGGCAGTTCCTCGGCATCCGCACCGAGCAGGACACCGCCGAGGCCGCCCGGTGGATCCGTTCGGAGCAGCGGGCCGACGGCACGTGGGCCAACTTCCACGAGGGGCCCGCGGATCTGTCCACCACGGTCGAGGCGTACACCGCGCTGCGGCTCGCGGGCGACCCGCCCGACGCCGAGCACATGCGTGCCGCGTCCCAGCAGGTACGCGCCATGGGCGGGATCGAGGCGAGCCGGGTGTTCACCCGGGTCTGGCTGGCCCTGTTCGGCGAGTGGTCATGGCGGGACCTGCCCGTCATGCCCCCCGAGATGATCTTCCTCCCTCCGTGGCTCCCGCTCAACATCTACGACTGGGCCTGCTGGGCCAGGCAGACGATCGTGCCCCTGACCTTCGTGACCGCGCACCGGCCGGTGCGCCGGCTCCCGTTCGAGCTGGCCGAGCTGCGGACCGGCCGGGCGCCGCGGCGCGCCGCGGGCGGGGGCTGGGAGGCGGTGTTCGGCGCGCTGGACCGGGCGTTGCACCGGTACGAGCGGCGCCCGTCACAGGCCCTGCGGCGGGCCGCGCTGAGGCGCGCCGTCGACTGGATCGTCGCGCGCCAGGAGGCCGACGGCTCGTGGGGCGGGATCCAGCCGCCGTGGGTGTACTCGATCATCGCGCTCCACCTGTCCGGCTACCACCTGGACCATCCGGTCATGCGCAAGGCGATCGGAGGGCTCGACCGGTTCACCGTCCGCGACGACAAGGGGCGCCGGTTGGAGGCGTGCCAGTCCCCCGTGTGGGACACGGCGCTGGCGATCAACGCGCTGCTCGACGCGGGCACCCCCGCCGATCATCCGGCCGTCACCGAAGCCGCCGACTGGCTGCTGCGCGAGGAGGTCACGACGGCGGGAGACTGGGCGGTGCGCAGGCCCGGCCTGCCGCCCGGCGGCTGGGCGTTCGAGTTCGACAACGACGGCTATCCCGACATCGACGACACCGCGGAGGTGGTGCTCGCGCTGCGCCGGCTGGAGCGCCCCGGCGTGCGGCCGGCGATCGAGCGCGGGGTCCGCTGGATGGCCGGGATGGCGAGCGCCGACGGCGGCTTCGCGGCGTTCGACGCCGACAACGTCCGCGCGCTCTGCACCAAGCTGCCCTTCTGCGACTTCGGCGCGGTGATCGACCCTCCGTCCGCCGACGTCACCGCGCACGTCGTCGAAGCATTGGCCAAGGAGCGGCCCCGCTCCCCCGTCCTGCGCAGGGCCGTGATCTGGCTGCTCAAGGCGCAGGAGGAGGACGGATCGTGGTTCGGCCGCTGGGGCGCGAACCACGTCTACGGCACCGGGGCCGCCGTGCCCGCCCTCGTCGCCGCGGGGGTCCGCACGGGACATCCCTCCGTACGCCGGGCCGTCGCCTGGCTGGAACGGCACCAGAACGATGACGGCGGCTGGGGCGAGGACCTGCGCTCCTACCGCGACCCGGCCTGGATCGGCCGCGGGGCCTCGACCGCCTCGCAGACCGCCTGGGCGCTGCTGGCCCTGCTCGCCGCCGGCGAACGCTCACCGGCAGTGGAAAGGGGGGTTCGCCGGCTGGTCGAGGGGCAGCGGCCGGACGGCACCTGGGACGAGCCGTATTTCACCGGCACGGGTTTCCCCGGTGACTTCTACATCAACTACCACCTCTACCGGCTCGTCTTCCCGATCAGCGCCCTCGGGCGTTACCTGCGCCGCGACATGGAGCTCTCATGACGGGGCTGCTGGTGTGTGCCGCGCTCGGGATCGAGGCCCGCGCGATCAGGCGCGGCCTGCCGGCCCGCCTCGCCAGGGTCGTCGTCACCGGCGCCGGCCCGCGGCGGGCGGCCCGCGCGGCCGCGAGCCTGCACCTGGGCCTGGGCCTGGGCCAGGGCCGGGACCTGGGCCGGGACCTGGGCCAGGGCCGGGACCTGGGCCGGCGGGAGGCGGTGGCCGTGGTCGGCTTCGGCGGCGCGGTCGGCAGGAGCCTGCGGCCCGGCGACGTCCTGGTGGCGAGCGAGGTCCGCTTCAGGGGACGCGTCCATCCCTGCCCGTCCGCTCCGCTCCTCGCGGGCGAGCTGGCCGGCGCCGGCCTGCCCGCCGTGGTGGGGCCGCTGGTGACCGCCGATCACGTGGTCCGCGGCGCGGAGCGGCACCGCCTGGCCGCCGAGGGCGCGTACGCCGTGGACATGGAGACCGGCCCGCTGGCCCGCGCCGCCGCGGGGCGCCCGCTGGCCGCCGTGCGGGTCATCGTCGACACGCCCGAGGCGCCGCTGCTGAGCCTGGCGACGCTCACCCGCGGCGTCGCCGCCCGCCGCACGCTCGCCGCCATCGGCCCCGTCCTGGTGCGCTGGGCGGCGGTGCTACCCGAGGAAGTGCTGTCATGACCATCCCGCTCCGACAGAGCCTGCGCGTCGGCGGCTACATCCTGCGTCAGCGGCTGCGGGGACGGACCAAGTTCCCGCTGCTGGTGGAGCTGGAGCCGCTGTTCGCGTGCAATCTCAAATGCGCCGGCTGCGGCAAGATCCAGCATCCCGCCGACGTGCTGAAACGGCGCATGCCGGTGGAGCAGGCCGTCGCCGCGATCCAGGAGTGCGGCGCCCCCATGGTGTCCGTCGCCGGCGGGGAGCCGCTCATGCACCCGCAGATCGGCGAGCTGGTCCGCCGGCTCGTCGGCATGAAGAAGTACGTCTTCCTGTGCACGAACGCGCTGCTGATCCCCAAGAAGATCGACGAGTTCGAACCCTCCCGGTACTTCACCTGGACCGTGCACATCGACGGCGTGCGCGAGCGCCACGACGCCTCCGTGTGCAAGGAGGGCGTCTTCGACGAGGCGGTCGCCGCCGTGCGCGAGTGCCAGCGGCGCGGCTTCCGGGTCACCACCAACACGACGTTCTTCTCCTCGGACAGCCCGCGAACCGTCATCGAGGTGCTCGACTACCTCAACGACGAGCTCGCCGTCGACCAGATGATGATCTCGCCTGCGTACGCGTACGAGAAGGCGCCCGTCCAGGACCGGTTCATGGGCGTGCGGGAGACGCGCGCGCTGTTCCGCGAGGCCTTCGCCGGCGGGAGGCGGCGGCGCTGGCGGTTCAACCACTCGCCGCTGTTCCTGGACTTCCTGGAGGGCCGGATCGAGCTCCCGTGCACCGCCTGGGCCATCCCGTCGTACTCGCTGTTCGGCTGGCAGCGGCCGTGCTACCTGATGGCCGACGGGTACGCGCGGACCTACCGCGAGCTCATCGAGGACACCGACTGGTCGGCCTACGGCCGGGGCCGCGACCCCCGGTGCGACAACTGCATGGCGCACTGCGGATACGAGCCGACCGCCGTCCTGGCCACGATCGGGTCGCTGAAGGAGTCACTGCGCGCCATCAGGAGCGGCTGAGCCCTCGACGCGCCCGAAGCGCCGCGCGAGCACCCGGAACGCGCCGGGGGCCGCGCCGCGCAGCCTGGCCGGCACCCGCAGCCATCCCGGCACGAACGACTCCGGCCGGCCGTCCCTGATCGCCGCCACGATCGCGCGCGCCACCCGCTCCGGCGCGATCGGCGCCGGCCAGCCGCGCGTGTACGGGGTGCCGCGCCGTACGAAGAACGGGGTGTCCACCACCCCGGGCAGCAGGACGGACACGCCGACACCTGGCACGTCGTGCAGCTCGTGGCGCAGGCCCTCCGCGAAGGCCATCAGCCCCGCCTTCGTGGCCGAGTACACGGCTTCCCGCGCCACCCCCACCGCCCCGGCGATGGAGGCCACGAACACGAGGTGCCCGCGACCCGCCGCCACCATCCCCGGCAGCAGCAGCCGCGTGAGCTCGATCGGCGCGGCGAGATTGACCGCCAGCAGCTGCTCGACGCTGCCGGCCGGCATCCGCACGAACGGCCCCGCCCACCCCACGCCCGCGTTGTTCACCAGGACGTCGACGTGACCGCTCCGCGCGACCAGCTCCTCGGCCCGGGTGGCGACGTCGCACACCAGCAGGCGCCCGCCGGTGGCCGAGGCGACGGCCGCCAGCCGCTCGCGATCGCGCCCGGCCAGCGTCAGCCGCGCGCCGGTGCCCGCCAGCTCCCGCGCGGTGGCCGCCCCGATGCCCGAGGAGGCCCCGGTGACCAGGACGTGGGCGCCGGCGAGCCGCATGGCCTCACCTGTTTCCATAACGGTGCGTATCACGACGTACAGTCGTGTGCTTTCCACTCCCGCGCCGTCCCAACCCGCCGGGCGGCATCCACCCGGCCAGGGCACCCGGACGAGGCCGCCCCGATCTCCCGACGCCGGTTCAGCTCAGGCCGGGACGTGCCGCGGCGGCCACGATCGTCGCCGCGAGCGCCCTCCGGTGGTCCTCGGCCCAGGTCGGCCCGAGCGCCGCCCGCGTACCGTGCAGGATCTCACCGGCCCCAACCGAAATGACGGGCTGTCCCCACGCGCATGGCTCCGATTATGCTCCCGCCCATCCCTTTTGCCCCGGACGCCGGCCTGCGGCGACGGCTGGTATACAGAATGGACGACAGCGGGCCGGCCATGTTTACGCCGGGCGATTTCCGCGGGCGGCACGCCTGCCGGACGACGCCGCCGCCGACCCGGCCTCCGCGTCCCGTCCCTCGCCTGAGGCGCGTGCCGGAAGCGGCCGCGGGGCCGCGGGGAGGACGGACGGATCGAGCGGATCGGATGGCGGGCGGTTCGTGCCCGTGACCGTCGAGACGCTGATCAGCGGCATGCCGGGCGTCGGCGGAGCCTGCGCGAGCCGCGCACCGCCGGGGATACGCCGGCGGCGGATTTTCCTGCCGGACGTACGGCGGGCGAAAAATTTAATGGCGCATTTACCCGCGGTCGAAATTCAGCGTCGAGGCAGTTCGAAGGAGCCGTGGGAATTGTTGGTGTCGTCGTGTACACCGAGCGTGGTAATCGCTGCTTTCCTCATATTTCCAAGGTAAATGCCGGAGCCCCGTCAGGCAATAAGGCAGCCTACCGAAATATGGCGAATTATTCATTCTGAATCGACGGACAATGCCGCGCTGATTTCCCGGTCGTCGGCGCGCAGCTGGATGGCCGCCAAAGCGCTGAGCGCCTGCTCCTCCAGCTGGCGGAACCCCCGGCGGCGCGCGTCGTTGAGCGCCTCGTGACCGTGGGCGGAGGCCTGTTCCAGGTTTCCCAGCCGACAATGGGCGCCGGCCAGCCCGATGAGGGACTCCAGCCGGGGCTGCGGGTTGCCGACCTCGCGGGCGATGGCCAGCGCTCTGCCGTGCTCCTCGGCGGCCTGCTCCGGGCGCCCGAGACGAGCGCGTACGGTGGCCCGGGTGTTGAGCGTGTCGGCCTCCGCCCGGCGGTCGCCGATCGCGACGGACAGCTCCACCGCGCGGTCGGCGAGTTCGAGGGCGTCCTCGTATCGGCCGGCGTCACGGTGGACCGCGGCCAGTGTGTTCAGGACGAGGACCTCGCCGTAGCGGTTGCCCGACTGCCGGAAGATGGGCAGGGCGCGGTCGAGGTAGTCCAGCGCGCGGTCGAGTTCGCCGAGGTCGTGGTAGATCTCGCCCATGTTCTCCAGCGCGATCGCCTCGCCGTTGCGGTAGGCGGCCTGCTGGTAACGCGCCAGCGCCTCGTGCTGGAGTTCGGCGGCCCGTGCCAGTTGCCCCTGGCTCCGGTAGACCATGCTGAGGTTGGCCAGGCTGGTGGCGTGGATGGTGCGCTGGCCCGTCTGTCTCGCGATGGCGATGGCCTGGCTGTAGTGGTCGGCGGCCTCCTGCAGCGAGCCCAGCTTCCAGTGCACGTTGCCGAGGTTGTTGAGCACCGCGCATTCGCACTCGCGCCACCCGGCGCTCTGGGCGAGCTTCAGTGCCTGCCCATAGTGGCTCAGCGACTGCGGGTGCATGCCCCGGCTCTGGTAGACCTGCGCCATGCTGAGCTCCGTGGCGGCCTGGGCGGTGAGGTCCCCGTCGAGGCCGGCGGCCGAGCGGGCGGCCTCGGCGACGGCCTGCCAGTCGTTCGGGTCGCGCCGCAGCGACAGGTAGCCGCGCAGCGTGTCGGCCAGCCGCCAGGCCACCTCGCGGGGGCCGTGCGCGGCCGCGTACGTGATGGCCGCGATGAGGCCGGAGCGCTCGGCGTCGAGCCACGCCAGCGCCGTCGCCGGCTCCTCGAACGTCAGCGGGGGCCTGCGCGGCGGCGGTCCCGCCAGTTGCAGGGCCTGCGGGTAGAGCAGGCGTTTGGCCTCGTCGGCGACCCTGAGGTAGAAGTCGAACAGGCGCGCCAGCGCGGTCGTCCGCTCGGTCTCGGTCGCGCTGTCCCGGGCGTAGAGCCTGATCAGGTCGTGGAACCCGTACCGGCCCGGAGCGGTCTGCAGGATCAGGTGCGTGCGCTCCAGGCGGTCCAGGGCCCGCCGCACCTGCTCGATCGGGTCGGCGGCCAGCGCCGCGACGGCCTGCGGGGTGAGGTCGGGGCACGGGCTCAGGCCCAGCAGCCGGAAGAGACGCTGGTCCGGCTCGTCGAGGGCGGCGTACGACAGGTCGAACGCGGCGCGCACGGCGGCCCGGCCGTCCCCGTCGACCTGCAGGGCGTTCAGGCGATCGCTCCCGGCGAGCTCCGTGACGCCGTCGATGATGGCGCGCGTCGGCTGCCGGGACAGGTTGATCGCCGCGATCCGCAGCGCGAGCGGCAGATAGTCGCACAGCAGCGCCAGCCTGGCGGCGGCCTCCGCCTCCTGCCGTACGCGGTCGGCGCCGAGTATCCGGGCCAGCAGGGTCCGCGCCTCGGCGGGGTCCAGCACGGCCAGCGGGAGCGGCCGGGCGCCGTCGAGGGCCACGAGCCCGCTCAGCCGGTCCCGGCTGGTCACCAGCGACAGGCAGTCGGTGGCGCCGGGGAGCAGCGGGCGGACCTGCTCCGGCGTGGCCGCGTTGTCGAGCAGGACGAGGACCCGCTTGCCGGCCAGCAGGGTCCGGTACAGGGCGGCCGCCTCGTCCGCGTCCGCGGGCACGTGCTCGGGGGCGACCCCGAGGGAGCGCAGCAGGCGGGCCAGCGCCTGCTCCGGCCGCATCGGCGGCCCGGTGGCGAAGCCGCGCAGGTTGACGTACAGCTGGCCGTCGGGGAAACGATCGCGGATCCGGTGCGCCCAGTACAGGGCCAGGGCGGTCTTGCCGACCCCGGCGGCGCCGGTGATCGCGATCGTGACCGGCGTGCTCGTGTGGTCCTGAATGTGCTCGTCCAGCCACCTGAGCTGCCCGGCCCGGCCGGTGAAGTCGGAGACGGACCGCGGCAGCTGCGCCGGCACCGCCGGCGGCGCCGGGCCGGCCGCCAGGACGCGATCGGGCTGCGGCAGCAGCACCGGGTCGTTGCGCAGGATGGCCACCTCCAGCCGCTGGAGTTCGAGGCTGGGGTCGATGCCGAGCTCGTCCGCCAGGCGGCGGCGCGCTCTCCTGGCCTCCTCCAGGGCCGTGTGCGTCTGCCCGCTGCGGTAAAGGGCGATCATCAACTGGCAGGTCAGCCGTTCGCGGAACGGATGATATCGGGTCAGCTCGGTCAGCTCGTCCAGCAGCTGGCGGTGGCGGCCCAGCCGTAACCCGGCGTCGATCTTGTCCTCCAGCGCCACCAGCCGCGACTCCTCCAGGCCGCTTCCCAGGCGCTCCTGGGTCTCTGGAGGCGCCGTCCCCGCCAGCACGGGGCCGCGCCACAGGCTGAGGCCCTGGTCGAGCAGCGCGACCCGGCGCTCGTCGTCGGGTTCCGCGCGGGCCCGCTGCACCAGGCCGCGGAAGCGATGGGCGTCGATCCGCTCCGGGTCGGTCCGCAGGACGTAGCCTGCGCCCTGCGCCGTCAGTGTGACCTCGGCCTGGGCGGGGTCGGCGCGGGCCAGGATCGAGCGCAGCTGGGAGACGGACACCCGGATCGCGTGCTGTGCCGTACGCGGGCGGGACCCCGGCCAGTTCAGCTCGACCAGCCGCTCCACCGTGACCGGATGGTTGGCCTCCAGAGCCAGAACCGCGAATGTCAGCCGCTGTTTGCGTGGGCCCAGTCCGACGCACTGCCCGTTCGAGTAGGCTTCCACGGCGCCGAGCAAGCGGAACTCCAACATGAGTCACACTCCGGTTTGGATTTCGCTCTCATGGTCTGTCAGGCGATGGGGTTTCTCAAGCCCTCGAAATCAGTCCCCGACGGCGCTTTGATCGGACTCTGAAGTAACTATGAACGCCCTCTCCCACTATTTACTCGGAGCCAGAACAATGACGCTGAGGGTGGGCAATGGCTGATTTTCCGGCTGTCGCGGAGGCGCCGCCGCGGACCTTTCGGCTGGCGCACGCCTCACGGGGCGCGGTCATGGACTCGGCCCGGCTGGCGCTGCCCTGCGCGATCACCCGTGAGTGGGCCTGGGGATCGGCAACCGGCTCCGGCGTGCGGGTCTGCCTGATCGACAGCGGGGTCGACGCGTCCCACCCGGCCTTCACCAGGCCGATCACCCCGCTCACGGTGACGGGTGACGGCTTGGAGATCGTGCCGGACGAGGTCGGCGACCAGGCGGGCCACGGGACGGCGTGCGCCGGCGTCATCCGGACCATGGCCCCGGACTGCGAGCTGACCAGCGTCCGCGTGCTCGGCAGCGGGTTGCAGGGCCGTGGCGAGGTGCTGCTGGCGGCGCTGGAGTGGGCCATCGAGCAGCGCTTCTCCCTGGTCAGCCTGAGCCTGTCGACCCGTCGCGCCGAGCACAAGGAGGCCCTGCACGATCTCGTCGACAGGGCCTTCTTCGCCGGGGTCACCATCGTGGCCTCCGCCCACAACCGGCCGGTGCGCAGCTATCCCTGGCACTTCCCGAGCGTGATCTCGGTGGGTTCGCACGCCTTGGCGCTCGCCGAGCACATCGAGTGCAACCCTGAGCCTCCTGCCGAGTTCTTCGCGCGCGGGATCGGGGTGGAGGTGCCACTGCCCGGCGGCGGAACCTCGCGCCTGACCGGCAACAGCTTCGCCACCCCGCACATCACCGGGCTGTGCGCGCGCGTGCTGCAGCGGCACCCGGGCCTTGCCACCGGCCAGCTCAAACACGTGCTGGCGGCCGTCGCGAACAACCGGACATGAGGAGGCCACCATGGGCGTGGGCATCCCTGATTCCCTGACCTCCTCGCTGGGGCGGCTGCTGCGTCCCACCGAGCACGACGAGTTGCTGAGGTCGGCCGTACGGCTGGCCCGGCTGACCTTCTCGGCGTCGGCCGCGTCGGTGTTCCTGTACGACGAGGAGCGCGACCGGCTGGTGTTCGAGGCGTCGTCCGGGGAGGGCGAGGACCGGCTGCTCGGGGTCGCCATCCCGACCGGGCGCGGCGTCGCCGGGTGGGTGTTCCAGACCGGCGAGACCGTGCTGCTCAGCGACGTCCAGGCGGATCCGCGCTTCGATCGGGAGTTCGCGCAGAGCACCGGATACGTGCCGAAGGTCCTGATGGCGGCCCCGCTGGAGCTCGAGGACCGCACCATCGGCGTGATGGAGGTGCTCGACCCGGCTCTGCAGCGGTTCGGGGAGATGGCGGCCGTCGACCTGTTCACCGAGCTGGCCGCCCAGTCGGCGATCACGCTCACGCTCATGGCCGCCGCCCGCTCGCTGACCCGGAGCGCCAGGGAGGGCCTCACGCCCTGGACCCGCCTGGAGATCGCGCTCAGCCGTACGGAGGCCTCCGACGCCGCGGTGGACGAGCTGCTCAACGCGCTGAGCAAGTTCGTCACCGCCACCACGGGCCACGGAGTGACCTGATGCATCTGGCCGAGATGGCGGTGCTGCGCGCCGTGCCCGCCGCGGGCGTCTTCCTCGCCCTCACCCGCCGCTGCCCGCTGTCGTGCGCGCACTGCTCGACGGAGTCCGCCATGGACGGCGTGGAGCACGCGGAACGGCCTTTCCGGCGGCTGATCGCCTCCTTCACCGGGCAGGAGCGTCCGGAGTTCATCGCCATGTCCGGCGGGGAGGCGCTCCTGCGGCCCCGGCTGGTGCGCGATCTCGCCGACTCGGCCCGGCTGTCGGGGACGAGGTCGTACCTGCTGTCCGGGCTGTACTTCGCCCGGGACGGGCACGCGGTGCCGGCCGCCCTGCGGGCGGCCATCTCGGCGGTCGATCACTTCGCGGTCAGCCTCGACCGCTTCCACGAGCGGGAGGTGGGCAGGCGCGCCGCCTTCCGGGTGCTGCACGAGATCCGTTCGTGGGGACCGCAGGTGAGCGTGCAGATCACCGGGGACGGCGCGGAGGACCCCTACGTCGCCGACCTGGTGCGCGAGGTGCGGCGGGAGTTCGCCGACCAGGTGCCCATGCTCGTGGTGCCGCTGCGGCCGGTCGGACGCGCGAAGGCCCTGGACGGCCCGGCCGCCGGCCCGAAGGCCCGGCACGCCGCGTCCGCGCCAGGGCCCGCGCCGTGCGAGATGGCGGCCTGGCCGCTGGTCACCTACGACGGGACGGTCCTCACCTGCTGCAACGACGACCTCGCCGCCGTCCCCCGCCCGCCGCACCTGGTTCTCGGACACGCCGACGAGGATCCCTGGCCGGTGCTGCGCCGGCGCCACCTGGACCGGCCGCTGGCGCGGGCCGTCCGGATGTTCGGACCGCGCTACGCGAAGTCGCGGTTCGGATCGGGCGCCGTCGCCTCCGGCTACTGCGACGTCTGCGTCACCCTGCACCGGGACCGCGGGCTGGGCGAACGAGTCGCCGGCTATCTGGACTCGCCGGCCGGTCCGGCGATGGAGAGCGCCGTACGCGCCCTCGTGGAGCGGCACGGCCCGCACGGTTTCGCCCGCCGCCACGGCATCGCCCGCTACAGCGAGCTGGTGACGCTCGGCTGGGAGGGCCGGGAGCGGTGATGCGCCGGTTGAGGCTAGCGGACATCGAGCGGCTGCGACGGACGCGTGGCCGCACCGTGCTGCTCTACCTCACCGATCGCTGCCCGGTCGGGTGCGCGCACTGTTCCGTCGCCGCGCTGCCGGCCGGCCCGCGCATCACCGACTACCGCCTCTTCACGGACATCCTGGCGGGCATCTGCGCCGAACCCGGCGTCGAGGCCGTCGCGATCTCGGGCGGCGAGCCGTTCGCCGAGCGTCGCGGGCTGATCCTCGCCGTGGACGCGTTCGCGGACGCGGGCAAGGACGTCGTGATCTTCTCCAGCGGCCACTGGGCGTCGGGGCCCCGATGCCCGCGGTGGATCACGCGGGTGCTGGAACGGTCCTCGACCGTGATCCTGAGCACGGACCGCTTCCACCAGGCCGCCGTCGACCGGCGGCGGTTCGGCCGCGCCGTCGCGCACGCGGCGCGGGCGGGCTGCCACATCGTCCTCCAGCTCCTGGACGAGCCCGGCGCGGTGCCGTTCGCCGAAGGGGTCCTCCGCGACACGCTGGGGGACGGCTGGTCCCGGCACGCGGAGATCACGCTGATCACCCCGCTGCGGGCCGGCCGAGGGAGCGGCGTGTTCGCCATCGGGCGCCGCTACGGCGTCGCCGAGCTGGGCGCGTGCCCGCTGACCGCGTCGCCGACCGTCCGCTACGACGGCGTGGTCACGGGCTGCTGCAACGAGAGCGTCATCACGGGCGGCGGCCCCGGCGGGCTGCGCCGGCGGGCGACCGGCGCGGCCGAGGTGCGCGCCGCGCTGGCCGCGTTCCGCGACGACCCGCTGCTGCGCGCCGTCGGTTCGGTGCGGCCGCAGGACCTGGTGCGGCTGCCGCCGTTCGCCGCACTCGCCCGCGCTCGCTATCCGGACGTCTGCGGCCTGTGCTGGCGCCTGCACGAGACCGCCGGGGACGACGGATCCCGGTTGCTCACCGCCCTCATGGGCCGGAAAGGCGGGACATGACCACCAGCCTGCGTCTGATGGCCAAGATCGACCTCGTCATGCCCGCGCTGCTGGCCAGGACGGAGCGGATGTGGCGCCATCCCGCACCGCGCGAGCTCTATCTGGAATGGCTCAGGGCGCTGCACGGCATGCTGCGCGCGACCGTACCGCTCATCCTCGACGCCACCACGGCGTGCCTGGCGCGGGACGACGAGATCGCGCGGGGCGTCGCCGTCTACCTCGCCCGCCATGTGCACGAGGAGTACGGCCACGACCAGGACGTGGTGGGCGACTACGCCCGCGCGGGAGGCGTCACCGAGACCCTGTTCACGGATCCGCCGCTGCCCTGCGTCGCCGCGGTGGTCGGCAGCCAGTACTACTGGATCAAGCACGCCCACCCGGTGGCGCTGCTCGGGCACGTCGCCGTCCTGGAGGGCTACCCGCCCCCTCCCGATCTGGCGCCCCTGCTCTCCCGGCGTACGGGCCTGCCGCTGGACGCGTTCCGCACGCTCGTGACCCATGCCGTCGTGGACGGCACGCACCGCGAGGAGCTGTGGCGCGCGATCGACAGGCTCCCGCTCACCGCCGAGGCGGAGTCGCTGGTCGGGCTGAGCGCCCTCAACACGGCGTACGGCCTGGCGCAGCTCGTAGACGCCGTCCAACTGCGCGCGAACGCCGCAGGAAAGGAGAGGTCATGGCGACCATCGACCAATTGGAAGCCGCCGGCTTCGACCTGACGACCGCGTCAGGCGAGCAGATCGCGGTGCTGCAGTCGCTCAGCGACGAGGAACTCCAGGTGCTCGTCTCCATCAGGGAACGCATGGAGGATGCCGCGGACGTCGAAGGGCATGCCTACGCCAGCGGTGGCTGGTGCTGGTGACCGGTGATGCGACCCTGTGCTCAATGCGGCGGTGAGAACCCCTCCGCCGCCCGCTTCTGCATGTCGTGTGGCGCTGCTCTGTCCCCCGTGCCCACCCCCCGCACCACCCTGCGGTTCGTGACCGTGCTCTTCGGCGACGTCGCCGGCTCGACCGAGCTCGCGCGGGGGCTCAGCCCCGAGGTCTGGCAGAGCACGCTGGCCACGTACTTCTCCGACGTGAGCCGGGCGGCGACCGAGCAGGGCGGCCGGGTGGAGAAGTTCATCGGGGACGCCGTGGTCGCGGTCTTCGGGGTGGAGGCCACCCACGAGGACGACGCGCTGCGTGCCGTGGACTGCGCCCGGGTCTCCCTGGAGAGGATCGCGCGCCAGGCCGCCGACCTGCGCCGTACGCGAGGAGTGGACTTCTCGGTGCGATTCGGGATCGCCTCGGGGCAGGTCGCCCTCTCCGAGCGGGACTCCTCGTTCGCGATCGGCGAGGTCATGAACCGCGCCGCCCGGCTCCAGGCCGCCGCGCCGGCCGACGGCGTCGTCATGGACGTGCGGACCTGGCTGCTCGTCCGGGGAGCCGTACCCACCCGGCCCATCGAGCCGATCGCGGCCAAGGGCTTCAGCCGGCCACTGCGGGCCTGGCAGATCGCCGACGCCGCGGGAGCGGACGCCGACGAGGCGCGCACGCCGCTGGTGGATCGCCGTTCCCAGCTGGACGATCTGCTGACAGCGCTGCGGGCCGGCCTGCGCCGGGCGGGCGTCCCCGCCGTGGTGCTGGCCGGCGAACCGGGCGTCGGGAAGTCCCGGCTGGTGGCCGAGGCGTCGCGGCGGATGGCGCCGGACGCGCGGTTCCTGACCCTGCGCTGCCGGCGCGACGGGCGGCGGCTGGGCTACTGGCCCCTCTACCAGCTGGCCGAGGCCCTGGGGGGAGACGTGCCCAGGGGGCAGGGGCCCCAGGGCAAGGAGGAGATCTTCTGGACGCTGCGGGAGCTGCTGCGGGAGGCGGCGGCACGGCGTCCGGTCGTCCTCGTGCTCGACGACTGCCAGTGGATGTCCCCGGCGGTGCGCGAGTTCGCGGACGGCCTCGACGATCCGGACCTGGACGTCCGGGCCGTGCTGATGCTCAGCGGCCGGGTGGACGAGCCGCCGCTGACCCGGAGGCCGGTGACCACGCTGCGCGTCCCGCCCCTCGGCCCGGCGGACACCCGGGAGCTGGCGGCGACCGTCGCGGCCCGGCTCGGGTCACTCTCGCCGAGCGACGACCTCGCCCGGCGCAGCGCCGGCAACCCGCTCTACCTCGAACAGCTCGCCCACCTCCAGGTGGACGCCGAGGGCCGTACCGATCTCATCGCGCCGAGCGCGGAGGCGGCGGTGGGCGCCCGCCTCGACCACCTGGGCGTGGACGCCCAGCGGCTGCTCGCCATCGCCAGCGCGCTCGGCGGCAGCTGTGTCGCCGGGGACCTGGAGAAGGTCGCCGCGGCCCTGGACCCGCCGCTCGACCAGACCTTCGACGAGACGCTCGCCCAGCTGCTCGGCGACGGGCTGCTGGTCACCCGGGCGAGCTCGGCCGGCGAGCTGGAGGTCGAGTCGCCGGTCGTCGCCGAGGTCGCGTACGGCAGGCTGCCCCTGGCCGACCGCGCCCACGTGCACGCCCAGGTCGCGGACCTGGTCGAGGCCCGCGTCGACCGCCATCCGTCGGAGATCGAGCTGTGCGCCCTGCACGCCGGGCGCGCGCACGCCGCCTGGCTCGAACTGCGCCCGGGAGGGCCGGAAGAGCGGCACGCCGCCGCCCGCGCGGCGCGTGCCCTGTGCGCCGCCGCCCAGTTCGCGGTCTCCCGAGGAGACCTTTCGATGGCGCTGCAGACCGCGGGCCAGGTCGGCCGGCTCGACTCCGGCCTGCCCGGCCTCGAACTGGAGATCGCGGCCGTCGAGACGTACGCCACGGCCGCCGCGGGAAGGGCCGACGAGACCCTGGCCCGGATCGCGGAGGCCAGGAAGCGCTGGGACACCGGCGGCAACCTGGCGGCCGCGGTGCAGCTCACCCTCAACGAGGCGGTGGCCCGCTCCGCGATGACCGGGCGCCGGCACCGGTCGCTGATCGGCCAGGCGCGCGAGCTGGCGTACCGGGCCGACGACCCGGCGGCGTACGCCAGGGTGCTGCTCCTCGAAGGCATCGGGCACATGGAGGACGGCGACTACGTGACGGCCGAGGCCGTGCTGCAGGAGGCGTTCGGCCACGCGCGGCGGGCGCGCTGGTGCTTCGGCGCCACCGAGATCCACGGGAACCTCGCGCTCTGCCTCGCGTACGGCGACACCCCCGCCCCGGCGGCCACGGCGATCTGCGCGCAGCTGCACGGCGAGCTCAAGGACGCCCACACGGTCCGCGCGGCCGTCGGATGCCCAGCGGCCCTGCTGGCGGACATGACGTGCGACTCGGCCACCGCCACGAACCTGCTCGACGAGGGCCGGTCCATCCTGGCCGGGATCGGGCACCAACCCGGCCTGGCCGGGCTGGACATGTTCCGCGCGACCCTCGCGGAACGGCACGGCGACCATGACGGCGCCGGTCAGGCCCTGGAACGCGCCATCCGGCGGTTCGACGCGATCGGGTTCAGCGCGGGCGCGCAGTCGGCCAGGCTCTGGCGCGCGACGTTCGGCGCGAACGGCGCGCCCGTCGCACAGAGCGGGAGCGGTGTATCCGGCGCACAGAGCGGAGACGGCCCGCCCGGCGCACAGAACGGGGAGGGCCCGCCCGATGCAGGCCCGACCGACACAGGCCCGCCCGGCGCGCAGAGTGCGGACAGCTGGGACGTCGAGGTCCTGACCAAGCAGGCCGCCGCGGCCGCCGCGCTGCGCGAGGGCCGCCCGGACGCGGCGGCCGAGCACGTGGTCCGCGCCGGCGCCCGGCTCGACGGGGTGCACGGCGCGGGCGCCCGGATCACTCCCTTGCTCGTGTCGCTGCGACTGGCGGTCCGCTGCCAGGATCGCGGGCTCGCCGAGCGGGTCGCCGGGCTCGCCCGGGCGGACGCCGAGGTGAAACGCGACGTCAGAGCCCTGCGAACGATCGACGCGCTCGTATGAGCCGACTATGAACCGACTCTGAAGCCCTTCCATGACGATCGTGGAGACGGCACCGAGGAGGTGGGCGAATGAAGTGGTCAGCCGGATCGGCGGAATCCGAGGTACTGCCAGGGGCGGTCCTGGAGGACACGGCGGAGCGCTGGCTCCAGTTCGGCCTCACGCCGATCCGGGAGCGGTCCGGCGACCTCTACGCGGGGCTGGCCGTGACCGCCCGGCAGGCCGTCCGCGACGGGCTGGCCCGCGACTTCTTCTTCATGCACAAGCCCCCCGGCCTACGCATCCGGTTCCGGCCGGATTCACCCGAGCTCGACCTGCTGCTGCGCGAGCGGCTGACCGCCTGGCGGGACGACGGCGTGCTCGGCGACTGGCGCCCCGGCGTGTACGAGCCGGAGACGTACCTGTTCGGCGGGCCGGAGTCGATGCGCAGCGTCCATCGGGTCTTCACCGCCGACTCGCTGGCCTGGCTCGGCCACCACCGGCTCCGCCTGGCCGGTCACGGCCCTGGCCCCTCATGGGCGATGTCGCTGCTGCTGCTCCGGACGCTGTTCGGCGCGCTGCAGATCGTGGGCTGGGAGGATCTCGGGGTCTGGGAACGGGTGCGACGCCACCGTCCCCTCGCCGCGGCCGCCGTCGCGGATCCGCGGCTCGCGCGGCTGGCCGCGGCGCTGCGGGAGGTCTGGCCGTCGCGTGCCGCGCTGGCCGCCAAGCTGTCCCCCGAGGCGGCGGAGCTCGCCGAGGACTACCGGCAGGTCGTCGAGCAGGAGGGCGAACGCTGGTTCCGCGACTACTTCGAGAGCGGGTCGGCCGCCATGGGGCCGCGCGCGGTGGCGTCGTACCTGGTCATCTTCCACTGGAACCGGGCGAACCTGCCGTCGGTGCGGCAGGCCCTGATCGCCGAGGCGCTGCTGGCCCGTGAAGAGGGTGACGCGCGGTGACCACCATGAGCGAATCGGCCGTGCTCCGCGTCGCGGGGCTGCCCGTCCGGCTCTGGCTGGCGGCCTCCTCCCCTGACCTGTTCGCGTGCGTACGCGCGCTGAACCGCGTCCATGACGACTACCGCCGGGACGCGTCCGTCCTCGCCGGACGGCTCGGGGACGAGGTGGTGCCGAGGCCGGAGCTGCCGGCCGCGGCGCGGCGTGCGGTCCTCGCCGTACGGCGCCGCCTCCACCGGGGACAGGCCCTCACCGCAGACCAGGCCCGCCTCCTGCGCGCGATCGTGGCGACCCCGGGCCTGACCGCTCAGCTGGACCGCGTGACCTCGCTGTCCGCCGAGCTCCTGCGGTTGGAGGAGCAGGCCGGGGCCCAGATCGAGAAGGAGCACGACCGCCTGCTGGCGACGCCGTGGCACCTGCTCGCCTCGGTGCCCGGCGGCCGGGCCTGCTTGACCTCCGACGTGCTCGCGGACATCGAGCGGCGCCTGGCCCAGGGCGAGCCGTGGACCTCCAAGAAGCTGCGCAGGCGCAGCGACTACCTCTGGCGGATGATCGCCCGGGGCGCGGTCAAGACCACGCCGCGGACCTGGCTGGGCCAGGTGTCACTCGTGCCCGTGGGTACGCCCGTGGCGGAACGTTCGTCCGGGCTCTCGGTGAACGGCCAGGTCGCCGTCGACTGGACGGAGAACGTGCACGCCAGAAGGGTCGAGCTGGCACGATCGGCCGCCGACCGGCTGCGCCGGGACCACCGGGTGTCGATGACCCCCCTGCACCGGGTGGAGGGCGACCGCCTCGCGGTCTGGACGGTCGATCCCGCCTCGTCCACGCCCGACCTGCTCGCCTATCGGCTGCGGCGGAGCCCCGCGCTCGACCGCATCGTCGAGGCCCTGCGATCAGGTGTCCGGCCGGTGTCCGCGCTGGAGGCCGGCTCGCCTCCGGGCCTCGTCGGCAAGCTCGTCCGGCTCGGCGTGCTGGAGGTCTCGGCTCCGCTCGAACAGCGGCGCGGCCGTTGGGAGAAGACCTCCGGATCGACCACCTTCGCCGCCGATGCCGGGTTCGTCGACGTGTACCGGCGTGCCGACGGCGCCTTCACCGCCGACCTGGCGATCTTGCAGCGGGCCTTCGAGCAGTACCGCAGGCTCGGCCTGCTGATCGACGAGGACGGGCCCCGGCCGGAGAGCAGGCTGCGCGAACGGATCGGCCCGCGACCGCGCCCCGTCATGGACGTGTTCGCCGAGGAGCTGGCAGCCCGGATCGCGGAGGGAGAGCTGAACCGCCGGGTTCCTCCGCAGAACGCCTGGCCCCCGGCCCACCGCCCCGGCTCAGGCTACGCGCGGCTCCTGGACCTGATGGCCGCGTCGCCGGCCGCGGCACCCGTCATCGACATCACCCCGGAGATGCTCGACGCCGTCGGAGCGCCGGACGCCCCGATCACCTGGCCGGTCGACTGCGTGGTCCGCCCGCTCCGCGACGGCGGATGGGTGCTGGACAACGCCAGTCCGGCCGCGGTCCTCGACGCACGCTTCGTCGAGACGTTGCGGCGGCTGCACGGGGCGGTGCCCGCCGCCGACGCCTACCGGGCGTTTCTCGCCGAACTCGACCGAATCAGTGGCGTCCCGTCGGTGGAGCTGCTGATTCCACCGCTGGCACCGCAGGCCGCCAACGCGATCCGCAGGCCGAGATACACCTCCCTCTGGACCGGCGACCCCGACCCCGGCCATTACGGCACGACGTGGCGGGCCCGGGCGGCGCGGTTCCTGCCGCTGGGAGAGCTCACCGCGCACCGTGAAGCGGATCGGGTCGTGATCTCCCACGCCGGCGGGCCCGTACGGATCTGCACCCATGCGACGCGCAGCCCCCTGACGCCGTGGAATGTGCTGACCCGGATCCTGTGCGCCGACTCCCAGCAGCATGCCGCCCGATGCCGCCGGCTGCGCTGCTCGCTCACCGCGTTCCCCGAACGGTCCTTCGTCCCCCGGATCACCGTGGCCGGCTCGCTGGTGGTCTCCGCCGCGCAGTGGCGGATCGCCGCCGATCGGCTGGACCTGGCCGGAGGCGGAGACCTGGCCGAGCTGCAGGCGCTCAGCAGGCTGCGGGACCGGCTCGGGCTGCCCCGGTGGGTGTTCGTCGCCGGTCCGTCCGGATACCGGCCGCTGGCCTGCGACCTGGAGAGCCTGCGCGCGGTCCGGGTGTTCGAGCAGGCCCTGAAGGCGCTCGCGCCGGACGCGCCGCCCCAGCTCACCATCACCGAGATGCTGCCCGCGGCCGACGAGCTGAGCGTGTCGGACCACGGCACCGAGCGGGTCGCCGCGGAGGTCGCCGTTCGATTGCCCCACGCGGTGCCGCCCACAGCGCTGGCGGCCGCCGCTGCCCAGATTTCGGCCGGAACGACGTGACCGGCCGGATGCCGAAACACCCCGCCAACCCAAGAGAGAAAGGTGGCCCAGCAATGTCCGAGAACACCGCGCCCGAGCCCCAGGACATCCCCGAGCCCCAGGACGACGTCGAGGAACTGGTCGACGAGCTGGAGGTCCACGGCCTGTCGGACCCCCAGCCGTTCACCGACCCGTGCAGCGGCGGCTGCACCGCGACCTGCTGAACCGCGATCGCCGAGGGCGCCGCGACAGGCGGCGTCCTCGGCGATCCACATGTGAGCCGGCATCCGCTGAAAGGGCATCGTCGTGACATCGACCCACGTGCTCGAACGAGCCGCCGTTCAGGCGGTCGCCGAGACACTCCTTCACGAATACGCCGTGCCGGCCGAGCCGGCGCAGAACAGGCCGGACTCCGGACCGGCCGTGCTCGCCGCGCTGGCCGCCGGTCAGACTCGTCCGCCGGACGAATCAGCCGCCTCCCGCGCCATCGTCACGTGGCTGCGCGACTTCCGTAGCCCTCATTACCATCCGGGCCTTTTCGGCGGCGGCGCGTCGGCCAGGATGTTCGGCCTGCGGATCGCCGCCACGGTGTGGCCGCGGCTGAACGAGCCTCTGGCGAAACAGCGGGCCAGGCTCATCGAGTACGTGGCCGCCCCACGCTGGCGGACCACGAAGGTCGGGTGGGAGGACTACGACCTCATCGTGGGCCCGGCAGGCGTTCTCGTGGCGTTCGCCATCGATCCCGGCATCGACGCCGCGGGCCGGGCACCGCTGATCGCCCGGCTGGCGCTGCTCTGCGAGGACGAGGCACTGTCCAGGTTGCGGGTGGGCCAATACCAGGGCGAGAAGCTGCGCGGCTGGAACGTCGACCGCATCAATCTGGGCCTGGCCCACGGGCTGCCCGGCATCGTGACCGCTCTGCGCGCCGCCGCCGACGCCGACGGGCTGAGCGAGGAATCGGCCGACCTGCTGCGCCGGCTCGGGAACCGGCTCGTGGCCGAATCCTACGTCGACGACAGAGGAGTGATCACCTGGCCGTTCGGGACCACCCGGCTGGACGGGCATCGCGCGCCTCGGGGCAACGGTCGGCGGCAGGCCTGGTGCTACGGATGTCCCGGCAACGCCTGGACGCTGTGGGAAGCCGCGCGCGTGCTCGGCGACGACGACCTGGGCGCCTTCGCCCTGGAGTCGGCACGATCGTTCCTGGCAGCGTACGACGATGATCTTTATCTGGACGGCCTGGGCATCTGCCACGGCGCCGCCGGACTGATGCTGGTGTTCGACGCCTTCGCCCGGTGCGCCGGGCTACCGGAGGCGGCGAAGCTCGCCGATCATCTGGCGGACCACCTCATGGACCGCCTCGACGAGCCCGCCGCGCTCGCGGAGACCGGCTGGTCATTGCTGGAGGGCGCACCCGGGGTGCTGTCCGCGCTGCTGACGAGGAGCGGAGGTGACCGGCGATGGCTGGCCGCACTGGGGCTGAGGTGACCCGTGGTCGCGGTAGGAGCGGTGTGCTGGAGGTGCTCCGCCTCCTGCCGCGCGTGTCGCTCCCGCTGACCGCTGCCCTGACCGCCGTCGTGCTCCTGCAGGCCCTGCTGACCAGCGGATTCATGCTGGCCGGCGCCACCGTCGTGGGAGACGTGGCAAGCGGTGCGGCCGGTGACACGGGCCGCACGCTGCTGCATCTGGCCGTCTTCATCGCCGTCTTCGTGGTGCGGCTGGCCGTCACGCCCGTCCCGGGGATGATCTCCGGCGAGCTGGCGCGACGGCTCAACGCGATGCTCGGCCAGACGACCCTCGAAGGAGCGCTCCGGCCGGTCGGCATCGGTCATCTCAGCGATCCCGCGATCGCCGACCGCATCCAGCTCGCGCAGGGGCTGGCGACGGGGTATCCGCCCGGCGACGCCGTGACGTCGCTCACGAGGCTCGCGACCAGCCGGTTGAGCGGGCTCGCCGCGGCGGTCCTGCTCGCCACCGTCGAATGGTGGCTGCCGCTGCCGCTGGCCGCCGCCTGGATCACGCTGTCCCGATGGCGCCTGCGCGAGGTCAGGAAGGCCGTGGACGCCGAGGAAGAGTCGATGCCCGCGCTCCGCCAGGCCGCCTACGCCCGGGATCTCGCGATCGGCGACGCCGCGGCCAAGGAGGTCAGGGTCTTCGGCTTCCAGGACTGGCTGCACGACCGCTTCACCCGGGCCTGGCTGGTCGGCATGGACGCGCTGTCCGGGTCGGGCCACCTGCTCAGCAGGACGGCGGGGCCGGTCCTGCTGGCGCTCTCCCATGCCGCCGTGTTCGCGTACCTGGCCTTCGCCGTGGCGGGCGGGCGGCTCGACGTGGAGTCGATCACCGTCGCCCTGCAGGCCATCGCCGCCATGGGCGCGCTGGGCTGGATCGGGGACATCCAGTGGATGCTGGCCCAGGCCGGCGCCGCCGTGCCGCACGCCCTGGCGGTCGGCCGGCTCGGGGTGGAAGCCGAGCACAGCCGGTCGGACACCACCGCGCCGGACGAGCGGCTGCCCGCGCAGGAGATCCGGTTCGAGGACGTACGGTTCGGCTACCCCGACCGTCCGGTCCTGAAGGGACTGGACCTGAGCATCCCGGCCGGTTCGTCACTGGCGATCGTCGGGATGAACGGCGCGGGCAAGAGCACGCTGATCAAGCTGCTGGCCCGGCTCTACGACCCCGTCTCCGGCCGGATCACGGTCGACGGCGTGGACCTGCGCACCCTCGACCCGCTCGCCTGGCGCCGCCAGTTGGCGATCGTCTTCCAGGACTTCGTCCGCTACGAGCTGCCCTTGCGGGACAACGTCGGATTCGGACGGCTCGACGCCGACCGCTCCAACGGCGCGTTCGACCGTGCCGCCAAGCTCTCCGGCCTCAACGACTTCCTGCCCAGGCTCCCGGCCGGCTGGGACACCCCGCTCAGCCGCAGGTTCGAGGGCGGCACCGACCTGTCCGGCGGCCAGTGGCAGCGCGTCGCGCTGGCCCGTGCGCTGTTCGCGGTCGAGCACGGCGCCCGCGTGCTCGTCCTGGACGAGCCGACCGCCAACCTCGACGTGCGTGCCGAGGCCGAGATCTACCAGCACTTCCTCGAGATCACCCGCGGGCTCACCACGATCCTGGTGTCCCACCGGTTCGCCACGGTACGGCTGGCGGACCGGATCTGCGTGATCGACGGCGGCGAGGTCATCGAGTACGGCTCGCACGAGGAGCTGATGGCACTCGACGGGCGCTACGCCCACCTGTTCACCCTGCAGAGCGCGCCGTTCAGGGAGGCCCGCCATGTCTGACCGAACCTCCCCGCGCGTCGCGGTCCGCGCCATGGCCCTGTTGATCGGGGCCGCCTTCAAGGCCGACGCCCCCAGGGCCGCCCTCGTCCTCGGGCTCGCGCCCGTGGTCGGCGCGGTCGCCGCCGTGACGGCGGTCGGCCTCCAGCGCATGGTGAACTCCGCGGTCGAGGCGGACCTGCCCGGCATGCTGAGCGCCGCCCTCATCCTGGCGGGCGCGCTCGTCGCGGGCCAGTTCGCGGGCACGGTCGCCGCGGACCTTCGCATCCGGCTCCAGCAGCGGGTCGGGCTCCTGCTCGACCAGCGCATCATGGCGATGACCAGCGGCCTGCCGCACCTGGACCACCACGAGTACCCGCCCTATCAGGACCAGCTCGAACTGCTCCGCAGCCACCGCACGTCGCTCGGCTCGGCCTTCGGGGCCCTGGTGGAGAACCTGAGGGCGCTCGTCGCCTTCGGCTCCACCGTCGCGCTGCTGATGAGCGTCCGCCCGGAGTTCCTCCTCCTGCTGCTCCTGGCCCTCCCCACGGTGCTCGCCGTACGACGCGGCGAGCGGGCCACCGCCAGGGCGGAGGAGGCGACCGTGGCGCCGGCGCGGCTCCGGCAGGGGCTGTTCACGACCGCCTGCTCCCCGGGCGCGGCCAAGGAGCTGCGGGTGTTCGGCCTGCAGGAGGAGATCGCCGGCCGCCACCGCGCCCTGTGGGAGCAGGTCGACGGGCCCCGGAGGCAGGCGGAGGTCCGCACGGCCATGTGGACCTCCGTAGGATGGCTGATCTTCGGCGCGGGCTTCGCCGGCGCTCTCTACCTCGTCGTCACCGCGGCGCTGCGGGGGCAGGCGAGCCCCGGTGACGTCGTCCTCACCATCGCGCTGGGCGGCCAGCTGACCGGCAGCGTCTCCGGGTTGATCCAGATGCTCTCCTGGATGCAGAAGACGCTGCGCGCCATGGGGTACTACCTGTGGCTGGACGACCATGCCAGGGCCCGCATCCGGCCACGGGAGGCGGAGGCCCCCGAACCGCCCGCCGGAGCCGATCTCGTCCTGGAGAACGTCTCCTTCAGCTATCCGGACGCCACCCGGCCGGTGCTGCGGGACGTGTCGCTGCGGCTTCCCGCCGGCCGTACCGTGGCCATCGTGGGCGAGAACGGCGCCGGGAAGACGACGCTGGTCAAGCTGCTGTGCCGGCTGTACGACCCCACCGCGGGCCGGATCACGTACGGCGGGAGCGACCTCGCCGGCTACGACGTCCGGGCCTGGCGCGACCGGGTGACGGCCTGCTTCCAGGACTTCTGCCGCCTGGAGTTCCTGCTGCAGGAGTCGGCCGGCATCGGCGACCTGCCCCGCATCGACGACGAGCCCGCCGTCAGGGACGCCCTCGACCGCGCGGGCGCGTCCGGCCTGCCCGCCCTGCTCCCCCATGGCCTGCGGACCCAGCTCGGCCCCACGTTCCCGGGCGGCACCGACCTGTCGGGCGGGCAGTGGCAGAAGGTCGCGCTGACCCGGTCGATCATGCGGGACGCGCCGATCCTCCGCGTGCTCGACGAGCCGGCCGCCAGCCTCGACCCGGCGAGCGAGTACGAGATCTTCCGGCGCTTCCAGATCGCCGCGAGCCGGACGGAGAACGGCACGATCACGGTCTTCGTCTCGCACAGGTTCGCGACCGTGCGCACCGCCGACCTCATCGTGGTCCTGGACGGCGGCACGATCCGCGAGCTGGGCAGCCATGCGGAGCTCATGGACCTGGACGGCCTGTACGCCACGCTCTACCGGCTGCACGCGAAGGGGTACGAGGAGACGAAGCCTTCCTGGACCGACGCCCTGGACAAGGACTTCGAGGACGCGCCCCCGGTGGCGGCCGAACTCTAGGAGTAGCGCTCGCACACCGTGAACGACACGCTCCTGGTGGCCTTCGAGGGTGTCAGCAGGTGGAAGACGATCGTGTGCCGGCCCGGTTCGAAGGCGCCGAAGGGGTTGCGCCGGTTCTTGGTCGTGCCGGTCACCCAGTCCGTCTTCCAGCCCTCGTCCTGGCCGTCCACCACCCAGCGGTAGCCGTACTCCACCTGCCTGCCCGACGGCCCCCTGAGCGAGGCGACCGGGAAGAGGCTGGGCGACCAGCAGCCCTTCTCGGTCCGCAGCCCGTCCAGCGTCAGCGACACCAGGCGTACGGTCCCCGCCGGCGCGGCCGTGGTCCTCGTGGGCTTGGGGGTCGGTCGCGCGCGGGAGACGGTGGGGGTGGAGGCGGCCGTCCTGGTGGGACGCGTCTTCCTGACCGGCGTGCTGGGTGTCTTGGCGGGGGTGCCGGCAGGCTTCCTGGCCGGCGTGCTGGGGGTTTTGGCAGGCTTCTCGGCCGGTGTGCCGGTTGTGCTGGTGGCGCCCTGGCCCGCGGCCGAGGGTGAGGGCGCGGGTGTCGTCGCCACGGTGGGCGCGGCCGTCGTCGCCGGTGCGGGCATCCACACGATCGCCCCGGCCACCAGGGCCCCGGCCACCGCCAGTGCCCCGGCGCCCGCCAGCAGCGCCTTGCCGCGCGGGCGGCTCGCCACGGTGTCGTCCCGACGGCTCGGGGGCCCGCCCGCCGGAGCGGTGGGCGGGGCGCCGATGAGCCGGAGCAGGACGTCCTGCATGGCGGGCCGGGCGGCGGGGTCCTTGGCCAGGCAGGCCAGCACGATCGGGCGCAGCGGACCCGGCAGGTCGCCCAGGTACGGCTGGTCGTGCAGGATCCTGCGGATCACCGCGGGCAGCGAGTCGTCGCCGAACGGCGGGCTTCCCGTCGCGGCGAACACCATCACCGACGCCCACGCGAACACGTCCACCGCGGGACCGAGCGGGGCGCCCGCGAGCTGCTCGGGCGCCATGTACGCGGGCGTGCCGACGATGCTGCTCGTCACGGTCAGCGAATGGCCGGCCGCGCGCGCGATCCCGAAGTCGATGACCCGCGGCCCGTCCCTGCCGAGCAGCACGTTGGCCGGCTTGAAGTCGCGATGCACCACCCCGGCCCGGTGGATCGCCGCCAGGGCGGTCGCGGTCGCCACCGCCAGCCGCTGCAGGTCGGCACCGACGTGGCGACCGGCCTGCTGGAGCGAAGGGCCCTCGACGTACTCGGTCACGATGTACGGCCGCCCGCCCAGCGAGGCGTCGAGCACCTGAGCGATGCAGAACGGCTCCACCCGGCGCGCCGCGTCGATCTCCTTGGCGAAGCGGTGGTCATCGGCCAGGCCGTCCACCAGCACCTTCACCGCGACCCGCCGCCCGTCGGGCCCCTGACCCAGGTAGACCACGCCCTGCCCGCCCACGCCCAGCCGCCCGAGCAGCCGGTAGGGGCCCACGGCCGGGGGATCCTCCGGCAGGAGCGGGTTCATCACTCCGTCCCGACCGGGCAGACGGTGAACGAGAACGCCTTGGACGCCGTCGCGGGCGAGGTGACGCGGAGGGTGATCCGGTGAGGGCCGTTCGACGTCACGAGCGGGCCGACGACCTGCATGGTGTGGGACTCGGCGATGACGGACTCGGAGCGCTGCACCACCCGTCCGTCCAGAACCCATTCGTAGTGGAACCTGGTGGCCAGCTTGGTCCCCTCGACCAGGCCGAAGGTGTTGGTCTGGCCGATCTGGCAGTCCTGGGTGTTGGCCTTCCTGGCGCCCATCGCCCGGATCCACACCACCCGGAAGGAACCGCCGCCCGACGAGGGTTTCGCCGACGCGGTCGTCGGCTTGGGAGCGGGCTGCGTCGGCTTCACGGTCTTCTTCACGGTCGGCTTCGGCGTGCTCGCCGGCTCCGACGGCGAGGGACTCTTGCTCTTTTTCGGCGGCTGAGGCGATTTCGATTTCGTCGAAGTCGGAGTCGCAGCGGGAGCCGAGGTCGAGGTCCGGGCCGGCGTCCCGGCGGAGGTGAACGCCAGTGCCTGCGTACTCGGCCGCTGCTGCTGGAATGGGAGGCTCGTGGCCACCCAGGCGACGGCGCCCGCGACCGCCAGCGCCCCCACGCCGGAGACGACCGCGACGACCACCGTCCCGCTCCCGCGCCGCCGCCGTCCCGGGACCGTGGACACGCCGCCGCCGCCGGCCGGACGCCCGGGTGCCATGGACACACCGCCGTTGCCGGGCCCGGCCGGACGGCCGGGGGGCTGCCCGCCCAGGAGCCACAGCAACACGTCCTGCATGGTCGGCCGGTGGGCCGGATCCTTGGCCAGGCACGCCAGGACGATCGTGCGCAAAGGTGGCGGCAGGTCGCCGACCTGCGGCTCGTTGTGCAGGATGCGGTTGATCACCGCGGGCAGCGAGTCCTCGCCGAACGGGGGCGCCCCGGTGGCGGCGAACACCATCACCGACGCCCACGCGAACACGTCCACGGCCGGCCCGATCCGCTCGCCGGCGAGCTGCTCGGGCGCCATGTACGCGGGCGTCCCCACGATGCTGCCGGTGGCCGTCGCCCCCGCTTCGACGGACCGGGCGATCCCGAAGTCGATCACCCGGGGGCCGCCCTGCCCCAGCAGCACGTTGGCGGGCTTGAAGTCGCGGTGGACGATGCCGGCCTGATGGATGGCCGCCAGGGCGGTCGCGGTCGCCACCGCGAGCCGCTGCAGGTCGGCGCCGACGTGACGACCGGCCTGCTGGAGCGAAGGCCCCTCGACGTACTCGGTCACGATGTACGGCCGCGGGCCCGGCGAGGCGTCGAGCACCTGAGCGATGCAGAACGGCTCCACCCGCCGCGCCGCGTCGATCTCCTTGGCGAACCGCTCGCCGGCGAGCCCCTCGCGCAGCACCTTGATCGCGACCGGCCGCCCGTCGGGCCCCTGGCTCAGGTAGACCACCCCTTGGCCGCCCGCGCCCAGCCGCCCGGACAGCCGGTAGGGCCCCACGGCGGCGGGATCACCCTCCCGCAGAGGCTCGACACGCGACATGGGGCTCCTGTGACGACCGTATGGGATCTTCGGCACCATAGCGGGAAATGTCAGATCTAGTGAGCCAGTCGCGTAAACCCGCGCGAGATCAGGCGACGGGCTCCGCCTGCTCGTGCGAGTAGGTGCGGGACCAGGCGATCAGGCCGTCCCGCACCCCGGCGACCATGACGATGGTGCCGACAAATCGGGTATCCGTGGCGATCAGCCGCCCGTGCAGCCGGTACTCGGTGATGATGACCTCGGGGTCCGCCATCTCGTGGATGGCGACCCGATCGACGCCGGTGAACTCCTGGAGGATCGGACGATGCGCGCCGACGCCCGCCGCAACCGGCAACTCATCCTCGACGCCGTCGTCGCGGACCACCTGAGACGGCTCCACCGCACCGCCGTCGAAGCCCTGGAATCCCGGACACCCGGGCCGGCGCTGTTCGGCTTCCTGCACCACATGCTCGACACCGCCGGGCCGAAGCAGGACCTCGCCTGGCGGCGAACGCCGTGTCGAGCGCCTCGTCGTACCGGTCGTCACTGGACATCAGCCCGCTCAAGCGCAGCGTGGCCGTCGGCCCCCGCGGCTCGTAGCCGACCGAGCGGTAGATCGGCGTGGTGGCCGGATGAAGCGCTGAGACCGCGTCGCCGAGCGAGGCCGCCCGCTCGACGACGGCCCGCATGAGCCGGCTGCCGACGCCACGGCCCCGATCCTCGGGACTGACGGTGACGCCCGCGACGCCCGCCATCGGCTGCGGCCTGCCGTGGGAGCGGCCCGAACGAGCGCGTACGGACATCGAGGACGTCGTCGAGATCGTCGGGAGTCAGGTCGCGGATTTCCGCGATCACACAACCTAGGCAGCACCCCGGGGGACTGGCTAGATGCCGGCTGGGGCGGGGGCCGCGGAGGAGCGGCGCAGGGCCGGGGTGGTCGTTCCCACCGCGGCGATGGCGGCCAGGCAGAGCAGGCCGCCGCCGATCAGGGCCGCCGCTCCCGAGGTGGCGTCCGCGACGAGGCCGCCGCGCAGGTTGCCGAGGTCGGGGCCGGCCTGCCCGACGATCTGTTCGGCGGCGCCGACCCGGCCGAGCAGTTCGTTCGGGGTGTGCAGCTGGACGATCGTGCTCCGGGACACCACGGAGACGGTGTCGGCGGCGCCGGCCAGGACGAGGAAGGCCAGCCCGGCCCACGGGTCGGGTGACCCGCCGAACAGCGCGAGCGCCCCGCCCCACGTGGCGGAGCCGGCGAGCATGACCAGGCCGGGCCGGGGCAGCCGGGTGAAGGTCCCGGAGAAGACGGAGGCCACGACGCCACCGACGGCTATGGCGGTGAGGAACAGTCCGAGAGTGCGCGGGTCGCCGCCGAACCGCTCCGCGTTGATCAAGGGGAACAGGCTGATCGGCATGGACAGCACCGTGGTGGCGAGGTCCGTGAGCAGGGCTCCGCGAACGACGGGAGTGCGGGCGAGGAAGGCCAGGCCGTCCAGCACGCCACGCAGTCCGGGGCGGGCGGGCTCGCCCTCGGGACTCATCCGCGGCAGACCGACCACGCCGTAGAACGCGGCGGCGAAGGTCAGCGTGTCGATCAGGTAGCAGCCCCCGACGCCCAGCGCGCCCACGATCAGCCCGCCCAGCGCGGGGCCCATCAGCATGGCGCCCTGGAAGGAGATGCGTCTCAGCGCCAGTCCGGCGGCCAGCTGGTGCCTGGGCAGGAGGTGCGCGATGAACGTACGCGAGGCCGGGCCCCCGACGGCGCCGAAGCAGGAATGCGCGACCACCAGCCCCAGAATCCCGGCGGGCGGGAGCTGTCCGAAGAAGCCCTGGGCAGTGAGAAGGAGCGAGCACCCGGCATGCCCGCTGGTCGTGATCAGGCAGAGCCTGCGGCGATCCACCCGGTCGACGAGCGATCCGGCGAACAGCCCGAGGACCACGAGCGGGATCGCCTGCGCCAGGCCGACGGCGCCGGTCCACGCGGTGCTGCCGGTCATCTCCCAGACCTGGAACATCACCGCGACGATCGTCATCTGGCTGCCGAAACCGGACAGGGCCTGGCCGATCCATAACCGCCGGAACCGCGGTGACGTCCGGAGCGGGGTCACGTCGAGCAGCGTGCCCCTCAGCCCCATCCGGGGTCCTGTGCCAGCTTCTCGGCGATCCGGTCGTGGAAGCTCCTGCGTTCGAGTGCCTGCTCGATGTCGGTGACGACCCGGGAGAGCGGATAGGGGAGCTCCGCCTCGAGGTCGGCGAGGGCGGCCTCGGTGGCCCGCCACTCCGCCGCCAGGCGGCCGATGACGGCGCGGGCCTGGTCGGTGAGCGTCACCTTCTTGCTGCGCGCGTCGTCGCCCGCGACGGTCTCGACCCAGCCGGCCTCGCGCATCGCGGCCACCTTCTGGCTGAGCGCCGAATGCGTCCGGTTGACCGACTCGGCCAGCTCGGTGATGGTCATCGGTCCGCGGGCGTGCAGGCGGAGCAGCTCCATCACGTAGCTCGGCTTGAGCCCGTCGATCCGCTCCGCGGCGTAGATGCGGGCGATGTCGGCGTCCATCGACGCCTGGAGAAGCCGCAGCGGGCGCCAGAGGCTCTGATGGCTGGGGTCGATCTCATGGGGGTCGGCCATGAAGCCAATCGTAACAGCACTTATATAAGCACTGTTAAATGTCAGGCGCGCCGGGGCACGCGCTCGTACGCGCACCTGGCCGATCGGCCGCTTCTGGAGCGACGGCGGGTCACGGCCGGGCCGCAGCAAGGTGGCACGAACACCGGCGCGGTGCGAGGCGGACGGCTCCGCCGGGACAGATATCGCCCCACGTTGGTCCGCAGGATGACGGTGCCGGCCAGCACCACCAAGGCGATGAGGAAGGCGCTTTCAGCCACTTTCTCGCCTCCTTACAGCGACTGCGCTCTGCACGACACTCGACGCAGGAGCTATATATCCGCCACAGGGTCGCTACAGAGCTCAGGCCGCCGGCCAGTTTCTGAGCAGGACGTCCAGCGCGTCCAGGGCCCTGGACCACGACACGTCCGCGCTGCGCGGATGGGTCGCGAACCGGCCCGTCGTCTCCAGGGACACGTATCCATGGAAAGCGCCGCCCAGCAGCCGGATCGCGTCGGTCTGGTCGGGGTCCGACAGGCCATAGCCGCGCAGGAGCGCCCGCGTCAGCTCCGCGTGCCGGCCTGCCGCCCTGGTGGCCGCCGCCTCCGGGGGCAGCTCGAGCTGCGCCGCGGCGTACCTGCCGGGGTGCTCCTTCGCGTAGTCGCGGTAGGCGTTGGCGAAGGCCACCAGCGCCTCCTTGCCCGCCCGGCCGGCCAGCGCGGCGGCGACCCTGTCGGCCAGCTCCCCCAGGGCCAGCTCCCGCACCCTGATCCGCAGGTCCTGCGCGTCCTTGACGTGCGCGTACAGGGCCGCGGGCTTGACGCCGAACCCGCGCGCGAGCGCCGAGACGGTCACGTTCTGGAAGCCGATCTCGTCGGCCAGCTCCGCCGCCGCGCTGGTCAGACGCTCCGGGGTCACTCCAGCCCGCGCCATGCGCCCACCTTTCTTACAGCCTTTAAGTATTTGCATAATACCCTTAAGGAGAGCTAGCCTCGCCGCCCATGAGACCAGTCACCGAGCGGGACCTCCGCACATCGTTCATCAACTGCTCCAAGGGGGAGACCCAGCGCCTCAGCCCGCCCAAGGACCTCGCACAGAGCCCCTGGGAAGACCTCGACTTCCTCGGGTGGCGAGATCCGGGCGCGCCCGAACGCGCGTACCTGGTGGCCGAACGCGACGGCTCCCTCGTCGGGATCGCGCTGCGGGTGACGTCCGGCACGTCGCGCGGCTTCACCTCGCGCAGCATGTGCTCGCTGTGCCTGACCATGCACACCAGCGGCGGCGTCGCGCTGATGACCGCGCGCCGGACCGGCGAGGCCGGGCGTCAGGGCAACTCGGTCGGGCAGTATCTGTGCACCGATCTCGACTGCTCCCTGTACGTACGCGGGAAGAAGAAGGCCGCGGGCGACGGGGCCATCGACGAGTCACTCACCCTGCCGGAGAAGGTCGCCCGCACCCGGGCCAACCTGTTCGCCTTCCTGGCCAAGGTGTGACCGGCGGTCGGTGTGCGCGGAGTGGACGGCGGGCCAGTCCCCGGAGGGGGCGGGCTCGTGGCACAGGCCGTTGAGGGTGGCGCGGATGACGCGTTCGGCCTGGAGGTCGAAGGCCCGGGCGTCGTCGACGCGGATCAGGCCGTCGATGAGCAGGACCGCGAGACCGTGAATGGGCGCCCAGACGACGAACTCCGCCCCCGGGCGCGAGGCCGCCGGGAGGGCGCCGAGGTCGGCGAGGCGGTCGAGTTCGGCCGCCAGCACGTCGTGCGGATGGGGCGAGACGCGGGAGTCCGGGCCGGTGGCGCCCGCGCCGAAGACGAGGCGGGCCACGGCCGGGTCCTCGATCGCCCAGTGCAGGTAGCCGCGACCGAGGGCGATCAGGCGACGGTGGGGGTCGGCGGTCTCGCGGGCGACTCGTTCGCAGGCGCCCGGGTCAGCGGTCTCGCGGGCGGCTCGCTCGCAGGCGGCCGCCAGGAGGCCGCCGAGTCGGGAGAGGACCCGTTCGGACAGGGCGCGGACGAGCGTGTCGCGTGAGGCGAAGTGGTGGTAGGCGGCGCTGGGGCTGACGCCGACCCGGGCGGAGGCTTCGCGTAGCGACCAGCCATCGGCCCCGCGTTCGCGCACGAGCCCCTCTGCGGCGTCCAGAAGTGCGGCGCGCAGGTCGCCGTGGTGATACCGCCCTTTGGCCATGAGCCGATCTTAACACCGATCAGATCCGTGTTACGCTGCGCGAAAAGCCATCTCAACACTGTTCAGATTGGAGTGGGTCATGTGCCCCACCGCGTCTTCGCCGTCCGCCGGAAAGGCCGTCGTCCCGGAGGTCCGGCCGGGCCCGCCGCCGATCGTGCGGGGCGAGCCGGTCGAGGTGGCCGACGGCGTGTACGTCATCCCGGACGGCCGCGTCGAGCTCGTCCCCAACGTGGGCATCGTCGTCGGTGAGCGGGCCGCGCTGGTGATCGACACCGGCATGGGACCCCGCAACGGCGCCCACGTCCTGGAACGGGCCCGCCTCCTGGCCGGCGACCGGCGCCTGTACCTGACCGTCACCCACTTCCACCCCGAGCACGGTTTCGGCGCGCAGGCCTTCAAGGGAGCCGCGACGATCGTCTACAACGCCGCCCAGCGCGCCGAGCTGCACCGCAAGGGCGCGGCCTACCTCGACATGTTCAAGAAACTGAGCCCCGCCGTCGCGGCCGAGCTCCAGGACGTCACCCTCGTCGACCCCGACCTCGTCTACGACGGCGAGGCGGAGCTCGACCTCGGCGGCCGGACCGCGATCCTGCGCACCGCCGGCCCGGCGCACACCGCCTCCGACCAGATCGTCCTGGTCGACGACCGCGTCCTCTTCGGCGGCGACCTGTTCGAGACCCGCATCTTCCCGATCACGCCGTACTTCCCGCCCTATGACGTCGACGTCGACGGCGCGCGCTGGATCGACCTGCTCGACCGCCTCATCGCCCTCTCCCCCGAGGTCGTCGTCCCCGGCCACGGCGAGGTGAGCGACGTCTCCCTGCTCCACGACGTCCGCGACTACCTCGTCTACGTCCGCGCCGAGGTCGCCCGCCTGCGTGCCTGCGGCGCCTCCGAGGACGAGACCGCGGCGGCGATCGACCAGGCCGCCCGAGCCCGCTGGACCACCTGGGAACGCCCCGAGTGGATCGGCTTCGCCGCCCGCGCCTTCTTCCACGAGGCCGCCTCATAGCGCCTGGACCTGCGGCGACGCCGAGCACGGAGCACAGGCCGTACCGGCCGAGGTAGCGCAGGCTGTACCTCGGTTGGGGCGTACGTGGGAAAGACTCGCAGGTCCGGTGGCTGGTGTGCTGATCACCCAGCACCCGCCGCCACCGGATCCCCACGAGGTCGTCCATCATGCCTGCCCTCAGCCGCGACTCCAGGGAGCCCGGACGGCACCGTCTCCCCCAGCGGGACCGCCTGCACGAGATCGACGCGCTGCGCATCACCGCGGCCGTCGCGGTGATGGTCTATCACTACATGTTCTCCGGGCCGGTGGGCGGATCGAGCCCGCTGCGGTTCCCCGCGGCCGGCGAGATCGCCAGATTCGGCTATCTGGGCGTGGACCTGTTCTTCGTGATCAGCGGGTTCGTGGTGCTGCTGAACGCCTGGGACCGCGGCCCGGGCGCGTTCCTGGTCTCCCGGATCGTCCGCCTCTATCCGGCCTTCTGGATCGCGGTCACGATCACGACCGTGGTCTCGGTCACGCTCGGCCTGGGCCGCTATCCGGTCACGTTCGCGCAGTATCTCGCCAACCTGACGATGTTCAACTCGTTACCCGACATCCCGAACATCGACGTCGTCTACTGGACCCTGTGGGCCGAGATCAGGTTCTACGCGCTCATCTTCGCCCTGACCTGGATCGGCGTCACGCGGGCGCGGGTGACCGCGATGTCGTGGGGCTGGCTGGCCCTGACCTTCCTGCTGCAGAGCGGGGTGCTCCCGCCCTCCGCGCACACCGTCGCCGACCTGGTGGTGCAGTCGCAGTTCTCGCACTACTTCATCGCGGGCATGGCGCTGTGCGTCGTCCACCGGTACGGCCCCACCTGGCAGCTCGGCGCGATCCTCGCGCTCTGCCTCGGCAACGCCGTCCACCGCGGCGTCGAGTTCGCCGGCAAGGTCGCCTCCCGCTACCACGCCGAGATCGCGCCAGGTGTCGTGGTGGCCGCCATCATCGCGATCTTCATCGTGATGACCCTGATCGCGCTGCGCGTCACCCGCGGCCTGGGCCGGCCCTGGTTCGCGATCGCCGGCGCCCTGACCTATCCGCTCTACCTGGTCCACGCCCACATCGGCTTCATCGTCCTCACCAGGCTCGGCGACCGGGTGCCGCCGTACGTCCTGCTGATCGCCACGATGACGCTGATGGCCGCCCTCGCGTACGCCGTCCACACCCTTGTCGAACGCCCCTTGGCCCCCGTGCTGAAGCGAGCCCTGACCGCCCGGGGCAATGGCGCGGCAATCCCCGCGAATAATGGTCGGCGCAACCGCCATAAAATCGCTACATTACCGCCATATAAATCCCGGGAGGCATCATCCGATCTTCACCGGAGAACCGATAAGGTCGCCATAAATTCACCAGGGAAGTCCGTCTGACCTGGAGATTCGCGAGAGCCTACGGCGCCCGGAAATGCGGTTCGCGGTACGCGTCACCGCTTACCGAAGGGCGCGAAAGGTGTGACTCCGAACGCGATTTGAGCACCGATTTGAATGGCTGTCCAGACCCTTGTGGAGTGAATTCCGATCATCTACTGTCCAGGTGATCAAATCACTCACGCCCGCACACGGGAGGCCCCATTGCGCCGATTAACGACCGCCGTCGCTCTTTCGGCGGTGCTGATCCCCTTCCTCTCCCCCGACGCCTCCGCCTCCGCCGCGGTCACCGACGAGCCGCCCCCGGCCGAGGTTCAGGAGGTCGGCCCCGGCCAATACTTCTCCGACTCCTCCACCTTCAAGATCGCCGAAACGGACGTGTCCTTCGCCGGGATCGGCCGCCGGCACGGCGTGGCCGCCGCCAACGGCGACCTGGCCCGACCGCAGTCGGCCCCCGCCACCCGCCCCGAACTGGCCGTCTTCGGGCCCGGCTGGCAAGGGGAGTTCCTCGGCGGGGCGATCAACCGGAAGCTGGAGGTCCAGAACGGCGCCGTCGTCGTCACGAACCTGGAAGAGGGAAGTTCGACCCGCTACGACCTGAAGAGCAGCGTCTCGCTGCCGGGCGGCGGCGGTATCAACACCTACGAGGACGCCACCGGCGCCAAGCTCACCGAAACGACCAAGTGGGACGCGACCGCCGGAGCGATGCGTACCACGATGTCCGAGGCGATCTCGGTGGATCCGGCCACCCAGGACGCCGGTGACGACACCTTCACCGACGCGAGCGGCAACCCCGTCAGCGCGGCCGACCTCAAGTTCGCCTACACCTGGGCGCAGCCGGCGGGCCTGCAGAGCACCGACACCTGGCGGGTGACGAGCGTCGGCACCACCGCGTACGGCAAATCGACGGTTGGTTACGACACCCAGGGCCGCATCAGCACCATCAAGGAACCGGCCGCGGGCGAGGCTCCCGAGACCACCCTCGCGTTCACCTACGCCACGTCGACCACGGCCGGCACCTCCTCGCTCGGCGACTTCACGGGCCGGCTCAAGGAGGTCACGGTCACCGTCGGCACCGAGGCGCCGCAGACGGCGGCCCGCTACGCGTACGACCTGTCCGGGCTGCTGCGCACGGTGAGCGACCCCAGCGACGGCACCACCCAGGCGACCTACGCCTACGACGGGATCGGCCGCCTGACGTCGATCGACTCGCGCAGCAACGGCGCGTGGCAGCTGAGCTTCCCCGCGGGCAGCGCGGTCCCCCAGGTGACCTCCGCCGACGCCGACCGGCCGACCGCCGGCACGCCGATCGAGGGTTCGGGAGGGATCCCCAGCCCCGTGACCCCGGAGCCGCCGCCGGGCGACTTCATCCCGGGCGGCATCGACGGCACGCAGGCCTATCCGAAGTACTGCCCCACGGCCAAGGACTGGATGTGGTGGACCAAGATCGGCTGCGTCTCCTACGCGGCGCACTACGGCTGGCACAGCCCGAGCTGGAAGCGGACCGCCAGCGGCTTCAAGGTCATGGGCATCAACCACGACCACTGCACGCAGGCTCCGGACCGTCCCAGCGGCTTCGACTACCGGCCGGCTTGTGACTCGCACGACTACGGGTACGGGCTGATCGGCAACACGTACAAGAAGTACAAGTACTACCTCGACCGCAGCCGCAAGGCCGACGTGGACAACAGGTTCTACATCACGCTGCGCGACAAGGTGTGCGGCGGCTACTTCATCCTGGTCCGCGGGACCTGCAAGCGGATCGCCCTCGTCTACTGGGCCGCCGTCCGGGTCAAGGGCAATCCCAAGAACGGCGCGAACGCGACGTAATCCCACCCTGTGACCCCACGGGCCGGACGGCGGGATCGACCGCCGTCCGGCCACCCCCTCATGTCGGCGTCGTCACCATGGAACTCTTCACGTAAGGCGCGATATGTCATGAAATTTCCGGTCTTATCCTGCGTCATTGTGGCATTGGCGGCCACCGCGTTCGTGAGCGTGCCGGCCCACGCGGCCTCGGCGAATCTGGAGCAACAGACTGCCCAGCAGACCACGGGAACGGCGCCGACGGTGGAGCCCGAAGTGCGCACCAAGCTTGCCGCCGGCGGCAAGCTCCGGGTGAACGTGGTCACCAAGTCCCGGAACGACCTGCCCGACGCCGCCAGCAGCGGCCAGGTCCTGCGGACCTCCTCCCGCTTCCCCCTGGTCACCCTGCGCGTGGACGCGGCGGCCGTGGACCGGCTGGCCAAGCTCCCCAACGTGGTCAGCGTCACCGAGGACAAGCCCGTACCCCCGGTGCTGGCCCAGAGCATCCCCCTGATCGGCGGGGACCGCACCCGCGCCGCGGGCATGACCGGCGCCGGCAGCGTCGTCGCCATCCTGGACACCGGCGTCGCCGTCAACCACCCCTTCCTGGGCAGCCGCGTCCTCGACGAGGCCTGCTTCTCCCCCATCGACCCCGACTACGGCTCCACCAGCCTGTGCCCCGACGGCACCGCCGAGCAGGAAGGGCCCGGCGCGGCCGACAGCGACACCGGCCCCTGCGCCGACGCCGCCCTCGACTGCGACCACGGCACCCACGTGGCCGGCATCGCCGTCGGCAACGGCCAGAACCTCACCGGAGCACCACCGGCCGGCGTCGCCCCCGGCGCCGAACTCGTCGCCATCCAGATCTTCAGCAGGTTCAGCTCCGAGGACTTCTGCGGCGCCGGCGCGGCCCCCTGCGTGATGAGTTTCACCAGCGCCCAGATCGCCGGTCTGGAGAAGGTCCTGGAGCTGCGGGAGAGCGGCATCCCCATCGTGGCCGCCAACCTCAGCCTCGGCAACGGCCACTACCCCGCCGCCTGCGACGACGACCTCCGCAAAGCCCCCATCGACGCCCTCCTGGCCGCCGGCGTGGCCACCGTCATCGCCTCCGGCAACAACGGCTTCGGCGACGCCGTCAGCGCGCCGGCCTGCATCTCCTCGGCCATCGCCGTCGGCAGCACCACCGACCAGGGCACCCCGTCCACCTTCAGCAACCGCGGCCCCCTGCTGGACCTGTTCGCCCCGGGCACCGACATCGTCTCCTCCGTACCGGGCAACAAGTACGCCTCCATGAGCGGCACCTCCATGGCCGCCCCCCACGTCACCGGCGCCCTGGCCGTGATGCGCCAGGCCCAGCCCACCACCGCCGTCTCCCAACTGGTGACCGCCCTGAAGACCACCGGCAAGGTCATCACCTACACCGGCGCCACCACCCCGCGCATCCAGCTCGACACCGCCGTACTCGGCAGCACCAACCCCACCCCGGACCCCGACGCGGACCCCTGGCCGCTGCCCAACTACACCAACGGGACCGACTACGCCATCCCCGACCACGGCTACGTCGAATCGAAGATCGTGGTCAACGACCTCATCGGCAGCGCGCCCGCCTCCATCGAGGTCTACATCGACATCCACCACACCTGGCGCGGCGAGGTGAAGGCCGACCTGATCGCCCCGGACGGCAAGGTCTACCCGCTGCGGGCCCCCGCACCCAACGACAGCGCCGACATCATCCACGAGACCTATCACGTCAACGCCAGCGCCTCCCCGGTGAAGGGCACCTGGAAACTGCGCGCCCAGGACGTCGAATGGCTCGACACCGGCTACATCGACAGCTGGACCATCAGGCTGCCCTGCTTCGGCGCCTGGGACGACATCCCCATCCCCGACCCCGGCAGCACGGACTCCCAGATCGTGGTCGGCTGGATCTCCGGCAACGCCCCCTCCAACGTGACCGTCTACGTCGAGATCAACCACACCTGGCGCGGTGACCTGAAGCTCGACCTGGTCGCCCCGGACGGCAAGGTCTATCCGCTACGGGCCCCGGCACCCAAGGACGACGCCGACGTCCTGAACGAGACCTATCACGTCAACGCCAGCGCCTCACCAGCCAGCGGCAGCTGGAAACTACGCGTCGAAGACGTCGCCTCCGGCGACAAGGGCTACATCAACGGATGGACCCTGACGCTCTGAGCAGAGCGCGGCGGCTCGAGACAGGGAGCTACGTACCGAGCCGCCGCGCCCCCTCGACCAGTTCGGCGAGGTCGGCGGCCGCCGCGAAGCCGAGCCGAAGGTAGCCGCCGGGAGCCTCCGCGGCGAAGTAGTCGCGGCCCGCGCTGATGACCACGCCCCGCGCCCGCGCCGCCTCGACGGCGGCGTGGTCGTGGCCCGCGCTCATCCGCACCCACAGGTGCAGCCCTCCGGTGGGGATCTGCTCCGGCACCCAGCCGGGGACCTCGCGCGCCAGCGCGGTGACCAGCGCGGCGCAGCGTTCGCGCAACGCGTGGGCCAGAGCACGCAGGTGCCGGTCCCAGGCCGGCGTGCTGAGCAGCTCGACGGCCGCCTCCTGGAGGGGGCGCGCGATGAAGAAGTCGTCGACCCGCCGCATCGCGCGCAGCCGTTCCATCACCGGGCCCCTGGCGATGACCGCGCCGATGCGCAGGCTGGGCGAGGCGGGCTTGGTCAGGGAGGTCACGCAGACCACGGTGCCGTCGCGGTCGTCGGCGACGAGCGCGCGAGGCACCGGCGCGCCGTGCCCGAGGTGGCGCGCGAAGTCGTCCTCGACCAGGAAGGCGCCGGCCGCGCGGGCCACGTCGACCACCTGCCGGCGACGCTCGGGCGACAGGACGGCGCCGGTCGGGTTGTGGAAGGTCGGCTGGCAGTACAGCAGCCGGGCCCCGGTCGTGGCGAAGGCGTCGGCCAGCAGGTCGGGCCGGATGCCAGCGCCGTCCAGGGGCACGGGCACGGGGCGCAGCCCCGCCGCGCGGGCGGCCGACAGCGCACCCGGATAGCTGGGTGATTCGACCAGGATCGGGCTGCCGGGCGCGGCGACGGCACGGAACACCATGGAAAGGGCGCTCTGCCCGCCGCTGGTGATCAGCACGTCGTCGGAGCCGACGTCGCCGCCGGCCTGCCTGGCGAAGATCGTACGCAACGGCGCCAGGCCGGCCACCGGCGCTCGATCCCAGGCGTCCGGGCGGCGGGCCGCGCGGGCGAGAGCGGCGGCCAGCGCCTTGGCCGGCTGCAGGGAGCTGTGCAGGTAGCCGCCGGCCATCGTGATGGCGCCGGGCGGCGGATCCAGCAGGTCGCCCGCCGTCAGCGCGGGCATGCTGCGGTCCGCGAGCACGACCGTCTGCCAGGAGGTGTCCCCCACGCCGCCGGGGGACCGGTCGCGGCGCGTCGCCACGAAGGTGCCGCTGCCCGGCCGGGTCACCACCGCCCCCTCGGCGGCCAGCAGGGCGAAGGCACGCGTCACCGTCACCGGGCTCACCCCGTGCCGGCGCACCAGGTCGCGGGCGCTGGGCAGCCGGTCGCCCGCGGCCAGCCCGGCGATCTCCGCCCGCAGGCTCGTGACGAGAGCCTCAGTAGTGTTACTCTCGGACATGACATACAAGAATAACGCTTTCCCCTTTACTGCGGAAACGCTTCAGACCCTTCGCGACGACACCCCGGGCTGCGCATCGGTGGTGCACTTCAACAACGCCGGCTGCGGCCTGCTGGCCAGGCCGGTGCTGGAGGCGATGCTCGCCCACCTGCGGCTCGAAGCGGCCATCGGCGGATACGAGGCGGCCGCGGCGCGGCAGGCGGAGGTCCGCGACTTCTACGCCGCGACGGCCGGGCTCATCAACTGCTCCCCCGACAACATCGCCTTCGCCGGGAGCGCGACCGACGCCTACACCAGGGCACTGTCCGCCATCCCGTTCGAGCCCGGCGACGTCATCCTCACCACGCGCAACGACTTCATCTCCAACCAGATCGCCTTCCTGTCCCTGCGCAAGAGGTTCGGCGTCGAGATCGTGCACGCGCCGGACCACGCCGACGGCAGCGGCGTCGACGTCGAGGCGATGGCGGCGCTCATGCGCTCGCGGCGGCCCCGGCTGGTCGCCGTGACCCACGTGCCCACGAACTCCGGCCTGGTCCAGCCGGTCGCCGAGATCGGCCGCCACTGCCGCGAGCTGGAGCTGCTGTATCTCGTGGACGCCTGCCAGACGGTCGGCCAGTACGAGATCGACGTCGAGGAGATCGGCTGCGACCTGCTCACCGCCACGTGCCGCAAGTTCCTGCGCGGGCCGCGCGGCTCAGGCTTCCTGTACGTCTCCGACCGGGTCCTGCGCGCCGGCTACGAGCCGCTGTTCATCGACATGTACGGCGCCCGCTGGGTCGCGCCGGAGCGCTACCGCCCGGTCGAGACCGCCGCGCGCTTCGAGGACTGGGAGTTCCCCTACTCGGCCGTGATCGGCAGCGCGGTGGCCACCAGGTACGCCCTCCAGGTCGGCCTGCCCCGCATCGCCGAGCGCACGCCCGCGCTCGCGGCCCGGCTGCGTGACCGGCTGGCCGCCGTCCCCGGCGTCCGGCTCCTCGATCGCGGCCCGCGGCCGGCGGCCCTGGTCACCTTCGAGATCGAAGGCTGGCAGCCGCAACCGTTCAAGGAGGCCATGGACGCGCAGAGGATCAACTCCGCCCTCAGCTTCCGCGAGTTCGCCCAGTACGACTTCGGCGACAAGGACGTGGAGTGGGCCCTTCGCCTGTCACCGCACTACTACAACACCGAGGAGGAGGTGGACCGGGTCGCCGCCGCCGTCGCCGAGCTCAGCCTCGCCGCCGCCCGGCGGTGAGGGGCGGCGGGCCCGCGCTCAGAAGCAGGGTTGCCCATCCAGATCTAGACGTTTAATATCCAGGATTATGCGGATGAGCGAGGGGGTGGAGTGGGCCCTGCACAGCTGCCTGAACCTGACGTGGGTGAAGCAGGGTGAGGCCATGACCGCCGCCCGGCTGGCGGCGTTCTACGAGCTGCCCACGGCGTACCTGAACAAGCAGCTCCAGGCGCTGGCACGGGCCGGCATCGTCACCTCCACCCCTGGCCCCCGCGGCGGGTTCCGGCTGGCCCGGCCACCGGAGCGCATCACGTTGCTCGACGTGGTCACCGCGATCGAAGGGCCGGGCGAGGCCTTCCGCTGCGAGGAGGTGCTGCGGAAGGGGCCGTCCGGCTGGCCGGACGTCGACTACCGCAAGGCATGCTTCGTCTCGCAGGCCATGCGGCGGGCCGAGCTCGCCTGGCGCAAGGAGCTGGCCGGCCAGACGCTGGCCGACATCAAGGCGACGGTGGAGCGCCACTCCCCCGGCACGCCCGCCGCCACGCGCGACTGGTTCGCGAACCGTCGCCCCTGAGCGACCCCACCCCTGAGCGGCCCTGCCGCTTGGCCTAATTCTGGATATCAAATATCCAGACCATCCAGAAAAGAGGAGATGCAGCAATGCGCATGAACATTCGCAAGCCCGCCGCCGACGGCCTGAAGGCGATGTACGCGCTGGAGGCGTACATCAACTCCTCCCCCGTCCCCCGCGCCACGCTCGACCTGCTGCGGCTGCGCGTCAGCCAGATCAACGGCTGCGGCTTCTGCGTGGACATGCACGCCCGCGAGGCCCGGGAGGCGGGCGTGCCGGGGCGGCGGGTCGACGCGGTCGCGGCCTGGCGGGACACCCCGTTCTTCTCCGACGAGGAACGCGCCGCCCTCGCGCTCGCGGAGGCGGCCACGCGGGTCGCCGACAACCCCGACGGCGTCCCCGACGCGGTGTGGCAGGCGGCCGCGGAGCACTACGACGAGGAGGAGCTGGCCGCCCTGGTCATGACGATCTCCGCGATCAACGCCTGGAACCGCATCAACATCACCCTCCGCAACGCCCCGGCGTAGCGGCTTGCTATCAAGCAAACGCTTGGTAAAGTCGGTGCGTGCTGCTGGATGACAAGGTCGCGGTCGTCACCGGGGCGGGCCCCGGGCTGGGGCGGACCCTGGCGCGCCTGCTGAGCGAGGAGGGCGCCAGGGTCGTCGTGGCCGCCCGCACCGCGGCCACCGTCGAGCGGACCGCCGCCGAGGTGCCGGGCGTGCTGGCCGTGCCCGCCGACATGACCAGGACGAGGGACGTACGGCGGCTCGCCGGCACCGTGATCGACCGGTTCGGCCGGGTGGACGTGCTGGTCAACGCCGCCTTCCCCGGATCGCACCGCAGGAACGTGCTCGACATGTCCGACGGCGACCTCGAGGCCTGGCGCGCGGCCGTCGAGACGGGCGGCTACGGCACCCTGCTGGCCTGCAGGTTCATCGCGCCGCACATGGTGGCCCGGCGCTCCGGCTCGATCGTCAACATCACCTCCATGTCCTCCCGCAAGGGCTACGCGGGGCGCAGCGACTACGCCGCGGGCAAGGCCGCCGCGCACCTGTTGTCGCACTGCCTCGCCGACGAACTCGGCCCGTACGGGGTGCGGGTGAACTGCGTCGCCCCCGGCTGGATCGCCGGCGACGCGCTCGACGACTGGATGCGCACGCGGGCCGCGGCGGAAGGCGTGACGTTCGAGGAGATCCTCGCCCGCGACGTCTCGGCCATGGCGCTGCGCCGCGTCGCCACCGAGGAGGACGTGGCCCGCGCCGTCATCTACCTCGCCTCCGACCACGCCAGGGCCCTCACCGGCGCCACCATCGACGTCAACGGCGGCCAGCTGTTCACCTGAAAATGTGATCTTGTCTGCGGCCCTGGAAGTGATCACACTTCGGTTCGAAGCTCGGGCGTCGAACGAGGAGAACCTCAGTGGCCAATGCCTGGATGACCACCCCTTTGACCTGGCTCGTACGGATAGGCGCCGCGTGCGTCCTAGCCGCCCCCTCGCTGTCCCCCGCCGCCGCGTCGGCCCTGGCCACGGCCCCGGCGCCGCTCCAACCCCTGAGCCTGACGGGCCTCGGCGTGCGCGCCGGCTCCGACCCGTACACCGTGCCGCTCACGGCGGAGTACGAGCAGGTGGGCATCGGCGGGGCGCTCAGCGGGACCGACCGCGTCGCGCTGCCCGGCAACGAGGACCCGGACTGCGCCGCCCGGGCGGCCTACCTGCCGCGGGTGCCGGTCCGCTCCTGGTTCTGCTGGAACGCCGCCGCCCAGGGCGACAAGGAGGACCTCCCGCACTCCCCCTGGGTGCCGCAGGGGATGGCCACCTCGGGCGAGGCCCAGCTCGGCGGCACCCCGATCGGCAGCGATCATCGGGCGCTCATCACCAGCTGGGTCTGGCTGAACTCCCCCGACCCGGCCAACCCCGACTACCGCACCAACTCCGTGAACCTGTCGGTGGTCGACCTCGACGACCGCCGCTACCGCAACGTCCTGCCCGTGTGGGTCGACGGGCAGGGGAAACTGCGGCGCGTCTACGGCCACGGCGGCGGCCTGGCCTGGTACGGCCCCTACCTGTTCATGACCTCCAGCACCAACTGGAACGGCTACTCGGGGCCCAGCTCGACGTACAACACCATCCGGGTGTTCGACACCCGCAAGATCTACCGCAAGCGGGACGGCAGCGGCGGCGACTACAAGTACGTCATCCCCGAGGTGCGCCACTACATCACCCCCATCCGCCTGGACTACGTCTCCCTGGACCGCCACAGCTCCGGCGGCGCCAGCCTGATCGCGGGAACCTACAAGGCCTCCAGCGGCTCGACCGGCTCCCCGGCCGGCACCAAGCTGGTCCGCTACCGGTTCCAGCCTCCCCCGGACGGCGACTACCGCCTCATCAACGCGCCGGTGCAGGCCTGGGTGTCCACCGTCCCGGCCGATCCGGCCGACGCCATCAGCGACGTGCAAGGCGTCCAGTCCGACGGGGACCTCCTCTACATCAACATGGCGGCCGGCTCGCACCCCGGCCCCAACCCGAGGAGGCGCTTCGCCACCGTGAACGTCGCCACCACGCCCCGGACGATCAGCGCCCACACGAGCTGGGCGTACCGGCCGGAGGACCTGTCCCAGTGGTACGCCACCGGGGAGCTGTGGGGGCTCACCGAGGGCGAGGAGGAACGGGTCGTCTTCTCCGTCGCCATCGCCGACGTCGATCCCGCCTGAAGCCCCCTTTCGACGCCGGCGTCCTGCCCGGCGAAATCTTGATGGTCCCGGATTAACGACATCGCCATTCGCCGGGCGTCCCGGTGGAGGAACCGTCGCGCGTCTGCTGGGGTGAGGTCCGGGAGGTGACCGATGCCCCAGGACAGACCGATTCTCGTCACGGGCGCCGCTGGCAGCGTCGGAGCGGTCGGCCGGACCGTCGTGGAGACGCTGCGGCGTCAGGGGCTGCCGGTCCGGGCGCTGGTCCATCGCGAGGACGAGCGCGCCGAGGCGCTGCGGGCCACGGGCGCCGAGGTCGTCGTCGCCGACATGACGCGCGCCGCCGACGTCGTGCCCGCCCTGCGCGGCGTCGGCCGGGTGTTCTTCAGCATGAGCGTCTCGCCGTCGTACCTGGAGGCCGCCGTCACCATGGCGACGGTGGCCCGCCAGACCACCGGCATCGGGGCGTTCGTCAACCTCTCGCAGAAGACCGTCTCCGGGATGACCACCACGAGCACGGAGGAGTCGCGCCAGCAGCGCCTGCACTGGCTCGCCGAGCAGGCGCTCACCTGGTCCGGGCTGCCGCTGGTCGTCGTGCGGCCCACGGTCTTCCTCGAACACCCCTTCTTCACCCTCTTCGCCGCCGCCTCCATAGCCGAGCGGGGCGAGATCCGCCTGCCGTTCGGGGGCGCCCATACCTCGCCGGTGGCGGCGGGCGACGTGGCGGAGGTGGTCGCGACCATCCTGGCCGCCCCGTCGCCGCACGTCGGGAAGGTGTACGAGCTCACCGGACCGCGCTCGGAGGACATGAACGCCGTGGCGGCGGAGTACTCCGAGGCCCTGGGGCGGCGCATCACGTACGCGGACATGCCGCTGAAGGAGTGGATCGAACAGGACCTGCGCAAGGCGAAGCTGCCGGACCACCTGGCCGAGCACATCACCACCATGGCGCGGCTGCACGCGCGGGGCCGCTACGCCCGCCTCACCCACGACGTCGAGACCGTCACCGGACGGCCGGCGACGAGTGTCAAGAGCTTCGTCGCCGGCCACGCGGCCCTCTTCGGCGGCCCCCGGCTCGGCTCGGGGGGCCGCCGGTAGGCATCATCGAAGGATGCCGAGAAGTGCGCTGGACCGGGCGCGTGACCTGTGGGCCGCCCTGACCGGCGTCCCTGTCGCTTTTCCCGCGAGCGGGGACGTGAACGTCGTGGTGTCGCCCAGGTCGTCGTTGTGCCCGCCGGGCTGGACGGGCGTCGTCGCGCTGGACGGGGCGATCCTGGCCACCGTGCCGGACGCCGGCCTGGTCGAGCCGGTGCGGAGCGCGCTACTGGAGCTCGGTGACGCCGGCCTCGCCCGGCTTCCTGAGCGCCTGCCGGTCCTGGACGTCCTGGGGCCGGCGACACTGGCCTACCTCGACGCCGGTGACTTCGTCGCCGCGCCGGCCACCGCCGGGGTCGAACGCCTGCCGGCCGATCACCCGGCGATCCGGGCCCTGCTGGCCTCGGTGCCGCAGGAGGAGGCGGACGAGTCCGGCCTGGAGGAGATCGCCTCGGCCGCCCACGCCGTCCGCGAGGGCGGGGACGTCGTCGCGGCCGCCGGCTTCCGGCCCTGGCTGGACACGGCCGCGCACGTGAGCGTCCTGACCGCGCCGCGGCACCGCGGCCGCGGCCTGGCCCGCCTGGCGGCCTCCGCGGCGGTCGCCGGCGCGCTGGCGACCGGACTGCTGCCGCAGTGGCGGGCACGTCCGGAGCCGTCGCGGCGCGTCGCCCGCGCGCTCGGCTTCCGGGAGCACGGCGCGCAGCTCAGCATCCGGCTCTAGGACCGGTCGCAGGCCGGCGAGCCGGCCGGCACGGGCGTTTATACCTCGCGGATATACCCTCAGAGTATAGTCTCTGGCCATGAGCGTTCCCCTTGCGCTGCTCGGCCTCCTGGAGCGGGAGCCGAGCCATGGCTACGACCTGAAACGCGACTACGACACCTACTTCGGCGGGGGCAAATCCCTGCCGTTCGGCCAGGTGTACTCCACGCTCGCCCGCCTGGCCAGGGACGGCAAGATCGCCGCCGGGCAGAGCGAGCCGGGCGACGGCCCCGACCGCAAGCGCTATGCCATCACCCCGATCGGCCGGAACGAGGTCGAGCAGTGGCTGGCCGAGCCGGTCGCGGCCGAGCCGTACCTGCAGACGGTGTTGTTCACGAAGGTCGTGCTGGCGCTGATGCTGGGCCGCGACGCGGCGGGCTACCTCGACGCCCAGCGCGCCACGCATCTGCGGCGCATGCGGGAGCTCTCCGAGATCAAGCGCGGCGGCGCGCTGATCGACACGCTCCTCGCCGACCATGCCCTGTTCCGGCTGGAAGCCGATCTGCGGTGGATCGACGTCACCCAGGCCAGGCTGGGGGCGCTGGCGGAAACGGTGCGCGAACGATGATCGTCAACGCACTGCTGCGGGCCGAGGGCATCAGCCGCTCCTTCGGCAGCACGCCCGCGCTGCGGGAGGCCGGCCTGTCGGTGGCCGCGGGCGAGGTCCTGGCCATCATGGGGCCCAGCGGCTCCGGTAAGTCGACGCTGCTGCACTGCCTGGCCGGGATCTTCACCCCGGACACCGGCGAGGTGTGGTTCGACGGGCGGCGGCTCGACACGCTGGACGACGCCCGCCGCAGTGAGCTGCGGCGCACCGCCTTCGGGTTCGTCTTCCAGTTCGGCCAGCTCGTGCCCGAGCTGACGGTGGCCGACAACGTGGCGCTGCCGCTGCTGCTCGGCCGCACCAGGCGCAAGCACGCCTACGCGCGGGCCACGTCCTGGCTGGAGCGGCTGGAGCTGGGCGGGCTCGGCGGCCGGCGTACCGGTGAGCTGTCGGGCGGGCAGGCGCAGCGGGTGGCCATCGCCCGCGCGCTGGTGACGAAGCCGCGCGTCGTCTTCGCCGACGAGCCGACCGGCGCGCTCGACTCGCTCACCGGCGAGCACGTGATGGACCTGCTGGTGGGCCTGGCCCGCGAGGAGGGCGCCACCGTGATCGTGGTGACGCACGACCCCCGCGTGGCCGCCTGCGCCGACCGCGAGGTCGTGGTGCGCGACGGCAAGGTCACCGACCCGTACGCCGGCGGGGTCCTGCGATGATCCTGCTGGGGCTGCGGCTGTCGCTGCGCAGCGGCCGGGAGACGGCGGCCCGGCTGGCGCTGATCGTGGCCGGGGTGGCGGTCGGCGTCTCGGTGCTGCTGGCGACGTTGTCGCTGTTCAACGCCTTCCAGGCCACGGGCGACCGGCCCTGCTGGGAGTGCACGCGCGGCACGGCGCCCAGCGGCTGGGCCCTGGACGCCACCGGCGACGGCGCCCTGTGGAACTTCCGCGAGGACTTCTACGCGGGCCGGACGATCACCCGGCTCGACGCCGCCGCGCTCGGCGACCGCGCGCCGGTCATTCCCGGCCTGTCCCGCATGCCCGGCCCCGGCCAGTACTACGCCTCGCCCGCGCTGGCCGGGCTGCTGGACTCGGCGCCGCGCGAGCAGCTCGCCGCCCGCTTCCCCGGGACGCGGGCGGGCCTGATCGGCAGCGCCGCACTGTCCGGGCCCGACGAGCTGGTCATCGTGGTGGGTGGGACGCCGCAGCAGGTCGCCGCCATGATCGGCACCCGGCGGGTCGACACGGTCGCCACCGAGCCGGCGGTCGACCAGAGCGCGGACGTCTACCGGTTCGGGTTCGGCATCGCCGCCGTCGGGCTGGTCGTCCCGCTGCTGGTGCTGGTGGGCACCGCCACCCGGCTGGCCGCCGCCCGCCGCGAGACGCGCTTCGCGGCGATCCGGCTGGTCGGCGCCACCTCCCGGCAGATCAACGTCCTCGCCGCGGTGGACGCCGCGCTGGGCGCGCTGCTCGGCGCGCTGGCCGGCGCCGTGCTCTTCCAGCTGGTACGGCCGCTCGTGGCCGGGATCCGGGTCACCGGTTCGCGCTTCTTCCCCGAGCTGGCGGTCCCGAGCCCCTGGCAGTACGCGGCCGTGCTCGCCTGCGTGCCCCTCGTCGCGGCCGGCGCCGCCCTGTGGTCGCTGCGCCGGGTGCGGATCTCGCCGCTCGGCGTGGCCAGGAAGGCCGCCCCGCCGCCGCCGAGAGCCTGGCGGGTGATCCCGCTCCTCGCCGGGCTGGGGCTGTTCGCGGGCCCGGCGTTCCAGGACGGCAAACCCGACACCCTGCTGGCCAACGCGGGGATCGCGCTCGTCATGGCCGGCCTCGTGCTGGCCGGGCCGTGGCTGACGATGCTCGGCGCGCGCCTGGCCGCCCGCCTGACCCGCGGGGCGGCGACGCTGCTGGCGGCGCAGCGCCTGGCCGCCGACCCGAAGACCGCTTTCAGGTCGGTGAGCGGGCTGGTGCTGGCGGTGTTCATCGGGACGACGATCGCGGCCCTCGTGCCCACGGTGGTCACGGGCCAGCAGGCCGTGGCCGGCGGCACGCTCAACAACGTGCTGGGCGCCGTGCTCTGGCGGCCGGGCATCGCGAGCCTGTCACCGCGCGCGGCGGCGGACCTGCTCGCCCAGGTGCGCGCCCAGCCCGGCGTGGACGTGCTGCCGATCTACGCCAGGGCGGATCTGGAGCACCTGCGCCCGCCGCCCGACGGCTCGCCGCCCGCGACCTCCGTCGTGGAGTGCTCAAGCCTGGCCCGCTTCCCCGTGCTCGGCCGGTGCCCCGCGGGCGCGAAGGCCGTGCTGGGCCGGTTCGACCGCGTCGTCGGCGCCGACAACCCCCTCACCATCGACAGGCTCCTCCCGCTGGCCGGCCCCGCCAGCGAGTCCGCCTCCGCCGCCGGGCTCGATCTGATGGCCGTCATGATCCGTACGGGCGACGCGGCGACGCTGGAGCGGCTGCGTACTTTGGTGGCCGGCTACACCGCGCAGGCGCCGATGACCTTCGCCGAGGTCGCCCAGGTCAGGGCCGATCTGTACGCCAGAGCGGAGAGCATCGCGCTGGCCATGGTCGCGCTCACCCTGGTCGCGGGCGCCTGCAGCCTCGTGGTGGCGGTCGGCGGCGGCCTGGTGGAGCGCAGGCAGCCGTTCACGCTGCTGCGGCTGGCCGGCACGCCCACGCGGACCCTGGCCACGGTGGTGCTGCTGGAGTCGGCGCTGCCGCTCGTCCTGGCCGCCGTGCTCGCCGCCGGCGCCGGCTTCGGCGTGGCCGAGCCGGTCATCGGCCAGCTCGCGATGAAGGGCGCCTCGCCGGCGATGCCCGGGCCGGCCTACTTCGCGTCTCTCGGCGGCGGCCTGGCCGCCTCCCTCCTGGTGATCCTCACCACCCTCCCGCTGCTCAGACGCATGACCGCGCCCGACAACGCGCGTTTCGAATAGGAGTTGCGATGAAGCTGAGATCGGCCGCGCTGATCGCGCTGGCCCTGGTCGCCGCCGTGGTGGTGGCGGTGCGTGCCGACGCGCCGGCCCTGGCGGACGACGGCCGCTACTCCGCCGAGATCCGGCGCACCGAGTACGGCATCCCCCACGTGTCCGCCAAGGACTACGGCGGGCTCGGATTCGGGTACGGCTACGCCTTCGCCCAGGACAACCTCTGCGTGCTGGCCTCCTGGGTGGTGACGTTGAGGGGCGAGCGGTCCAGGCACTTCGGCCCCGAGGCCGAGTCGGACGACCCGGTCCGCCCGGTCGCCAACCTGGTCAGCGACGTCTACTACAAGAGCGTCGCCGACTCCGGCGTGGTGGCGCGGCTGCTGGCCCGGCGAGCGCCGCTGGGCCCGAGCGACGAGCTGCGCCGGCTCGTCGCCGGCTACGTCGCCGGGTACAACCGCTACCTGGAGCAGACCGGCGTGGCGAACCTGCCGGATCCCACCTGCCGGGGCAAGTCCTGGGTCGGGCCCATCACCGCGACCGACATGTGGAACAACCTCCTCGACCTCAGCCGGATGGTCGGCATCGCCGGGATGAAGGAGTACGTCGTCGGGGAATCCGAGGCCGAGGGGCCGGAGCGCAGACCCGCCGCGGGCAGCAACGCCTGGGCGCTCGGCCGCCGGGCGACCCGCGACGGCCACGGCATGGTGCTGGCCGACCCGCACTTCCCCTGGAACGGGATCCGCCGCTTCTACCAGGTGCAGCTGACCATCCCCGGCGTGCTCGACGTCTCCGGCGGCAGCCTGTACGGCACGCCGGTCGTCCAGATCGGTCACAACGCGACTGTGGCCTGGACCCACACGGTCTCCCACGCCCAGCGCTTCAACCTCTACCGGCTCGACCTCGTGGACCGCACCAGCTACCGGGTGGACGGCCGGGCCGAGCCGATGGGCCGTCAGGAGGTGCAGGTGACCCTGCAGGACGGCACCGTCGTGGGCCACACCCTCTACACCTCGCGCTACGGCCCGGTGCTGGCCGCCGGCCAGACCGGCAAGGTCGCCTACGCGCTGGCCGACGTCAACGCCGGCAACCTGCGCGCGGCCGACGAGTGGCTGGCGATGGGCAGGGCGCGCGACCTCACCCAGCTGCGCGCCACCCAGAGCGCGTATCAGGGCATGCCGTTCGTCCACACGCTCGCCACCGACGTCGGCGGGAGCGCCTACTTCGCCGACACCTCGATGGTCCCCCATGTCACCGACGCCCAGGCGGAGCGCTGCGGCAAGCCCTCCCCCATCCCCGGCCTGGAGGAGTACGTCCTGGACGGCTCCACCTCCGCGTGCCTGTGGGGCAGGGACCGCGACGCCGTCGTGCCCGGCATCTTCGGGCCCGGCAGCCAGCCGAGGCTGACCCGCGCCGACTACGTGGCCAACTCCAACAACACCTTCTGGATGCCGAACCCGTCGGCGCCGCTGACCGGCTACCCGCGCGTGTGGGGCAAGGCGCGTACCGAGCTGGAGCCGCGCCCCCGCGTCAGCCTGGACATGATCGCCCAGCGGCTGTCCGGAGCCGACGGGCTCGGCGCACCCGGCTTCACCCTGGAGACGCTGCAGGCCAGCGTGCAGGGCAAGCGCAACTACACCTTCGAGCTCATGCGCCCTGACCTGCCGAAGCTCTGCCGCAACAGCGCCCTGACCACGTCCGACGGCAAGCGGGTGGACGTGCGCGAGGCCTGCCGGACGCTGCGCGAGTGGAACGGGCGGGCCACGCTGGACGGCCAGGGGGCCATCCTGTGGCGCGAGTTCTTCCAGCGGCTGGGACGCCCCACCAAGCCGGGAGACCCCGTCTACAGCCCGTGGCGGGTGCCGTTCGATCCCGAGCGCCCGCTGGCCACCCCTCGGGGTCTCAAGAGCGACGACCCGGTCGTACGGCTGGCCCTGGCCGACGCCGTGGCCGCCTTCCAGGCCGGCGACATCCCCCTCACCCTCACCCCGGGCCAGGCGCAGCACTACTCCTCGGTCCCGATTCCCGGCTGCACCGAAGGGGAGGGCTGCTTCGACAGGGTGCGCATGCGCGGCAGGCTCGGCGCGGACGGGCGCTACCCGGAGGTGGACACCGGATCGGCCTTCATGATGGCCGTCGAGCTCACCCCGGCCGGGCCCCGTACGCGCACCATCCTCACCTATTCGCTGTCCGCCGACCCCAGCTCGCCGCACCACACCGACCAGACGGTCCTGTTCTCGCGTGGCCAGTGGGTCACCGAGCGTTTCACGGAGGCCGAGATCGCCGCCGACCCGCGGCTGAGGACGTCCACCGTGAGCGGGTGACGACCTGAGCCGTCAGCGGTCCCCGGTGAGGCCGAGGCGGGCGGCGAGCTCGGTCCGTACCGGATCGTCGCCGGGCCGGTCGATCTCGTCGAGGATGTCCAGCGCGGTCCGCCACTCCTTGCGGGCCGCCGCTTCGTCACCGGCGGACCGGTGGATGTCGCCGAGGTGGAGCAGGCACACCGTCTGCTCCACGCGGTCCCCCGCCTCCTGGAAGAGCCGCAGAGCGTGCCGGTAGCGGCTGATGGCCTGGTCGTGGTCGCCGGCGCGGTGGTAGGCGTGGCCCAGGCTGTCCAGGGCGGCCGCCAGGCCGTACGGGTCGCCGAGCGACTCGAACAGGGCGACGGCCTGCTCGCAGTGGTCGATGGCCTCGCGGTGGTGCCCGAGTTCGGCGTGCTCCCAGCCGACGGAGTTGAGAATGTCGGCGGTGCTGCTCTTGTCGCCCAGATCGCGGTACAGCTCGAGCGCCCGCTGAGCATGCGCGAGCGCCTCGCTGTGCTGCTCCTGAGCGCTGAACACCATGGTGAGGCTGTGGTTCGCCCGAGCCTGGAGCGCCAGGTCACCGAGCCGGGTGGACAGGTCGAGCGCGTGATCGAGATGCACGCGGGCGTCGTCGTACCGGCCGAGCCGCAGATGGGTGCGGGCGATGATCTGGTGCGCCCGGCACTGTGCGACGAGGTCGTCGTGGTCCCGGGCGGCCTCCAGGGCGGCCTGCTGCGTGGTGAGGATGTCCTGCCAGCGCCCCTGGCGGTTGAGGAAGTCGGCCAGCGACCAGGCCAGCTGCCAGGCGTGCGTGGTCAGCCCGGCGTCGGCGGCCCGCTTGACCGCCCAGAGCAGCACCTGGTTCTCGCGGGCGAGCCAGTCGGCCGCCTGCTGCTGGTCGCGCAGGACGACCGGGACGGCGCCGGGCGCGAGAGGCTCGGTAAGCTCGATCGCCCGCCGGTTCGGGTAGAACAGCAGGGCCGCGGCGTGCGCGGTGTGCAGGTAGTGGTCGAGCAGGCGGCGCAGCGCCGCGTCGCGCTCGGCCTCGGTGTCCTCGGCGTACGCCCGTTCGCTCGCGTAGTCGCGCAGCAGGTCGTGGAGGGCGAAGCGGCCCGGAGCGTGCTCGGTGACCAGGTGCGCGCGGACCAGTCCGGCCATGGGCCGCCGGGCGTCCACGCCCATGAGACTGGCCGCGGCGGGCGGCGGGATGTCCGGTCCCGGGTGCAGTGACAGTAACCGGAACAGCCGGGCCGCCTGCGGCTCCAGCGCGCGGTACGAGGCGGCGAACACGGTCCGCAGATCGGCCGACAGCTCGCCGGCGTCCAGCGCGTCGAGCCGGGTGGACTCCGCGCGCAGTTCCTCGGCCAGGGACGCGAGCGGGAGCCACGGGCTCATCAGGGCGCGGGCCGCGATGATGCTCAGCGCCAGCGGGAGCCCGGCGCAGCGCTCCACCAGGGCGGCCACCGCCTCCGGCTCGGCCTCGACCCGCTCGGATCCCAGGTGGTGCAGCAGCAGCCGGCGGGCTTCGGCGGGGTCGAGCACGTCCAGCGGCACGTGGCGGGCGTCGTGGCCGGCGATCAGCCCGGGAAGCTGGTTGCGGCTGGTGACCAGCACGGTGCAGGAGGGCGTGCCCGGCAGCAGCGGGACGACCTGAGCGGTGTCGCGGACGTTGTCGAGCACGATCAGCAGGCGTTTGCGGGCCGTCAGGCTGCGGTAGAGCGCCGTCTGCTCCTCCGGCCGCTGCGGGACGGCGGCGGGATCCGCGCCGAGCGCGCCCAGCAGCAGGCGCAGGGCCGTCTCCACCGGCATCGGCGCGTTCCCGGCGTCGAATCCGCGCAGGTCCAGGTAGATCTGCCCGTCCGGGAAGCGGTCCACGTGGTGGTGCGCCCAGTACAGGGCCAGCCAGGTCTTGCCGATGCCGCCGTACCCGCCGATGGCGGAGATCATCGCCACCCGGTCCGTGCCGTCGCCGGTCAGCGCGTCGTCCAGGGTGGCCAGCTCGCGCGGGCGTCCGACGAACACCGACGGCGGCGCGGGCAACTGGCGCGGCACCACGACGGCCTCGACGGGCGCGGCGGACGCGGGCGTGGTGGCCGCCGGCGGCGTCGGGGGCGTCGGGGCGGATTCGGCGGGGGCGGGGGCCACTGCGGCGGTGAGCATCTGGTGATGCAGGAGCCGCAGGTCGGGGCCGGGTTCCACGCCGAGGTCGGCGGCCAGCCGCTTGCGGATGCGCTCGTACTGCTGGAAGGCCTCGCCCTGGCGGCCGCTGCGGTACAGGGCGAGGATCAGCTGGGCGGCCGGCCGTTCGTCCAGCGGGTGTTCGGCCGCCAGGGACTCCAGGGCCCCGAGGAGGGCGGCGTGGCCGCCGCGGCGCAGCCGTACGTCGTGGTAGGCCAGGCGCGCGCCCAGCCGCTCGCCCTGCAGGACGTGCCGCTGCGCCCGCGCCCACGGGGTGTCCAGGTCGGCGAAGGGCTCGCCGCGCCACAGCTCCAGCGCCTGCTCGTACAGGAGTTCGGCGGTGGCGTCGTCGCTCGTGCGGGCCCGGTCCCGCAGATCCAGGAAGCGGTGCAGGTCCACCGCGCTCTCGTCGGCGCGCAGCAGGTAGCCGCCGCCGCTGCGGCGGATGCCGCCGTCCCAGGCCGCCGGCAGGGACGTACGCAGCCGGGACAGGTAGCTCTGCAGGGTCGCGGCCGGCCGCCGGGGCGGATCCTCTCCCCACACGCAGTCGGTCAGCTGGCTGAGGGAGAGCGGCTGGTTGACCTTCACCAGCAGCGCCGCCAGCACACTTCGCTGCCTGGCCGGCCCCAGCTCGATCGCCTGGCCGTCCACCCAGGCGCAGATCTCGCCCAGCACGCCGAAATCGATTCGTAGCACGCTTCCGTCAACCCTCCAGAGACCGGCTCAGCATCCAGACGGGGTCGCGACCCCCGTCTGGATGCTCGCATGCCAGGGGAGCGCCCCGCACCACCCTCGCGTGAGTGAGCCCGGGGACGTGCGCTCTGGGTCGTTATACTCGGTACATATGCCCCAATAAGAACAGTTTTCCCCCAGATCGACGCTGACAACCTCGGCGACGTGGTGAGGGGACGGGATGGGCGAACAGCGTACGCAGGGCCCGCGGACCATGTGGGCAGACCAGGCTTCCGAGGAGCGAAGACGGTTGCTCGCGGAGGCCGGTGACGATCTGTGGGGGATCGAGCTCCTGCGGTTCGCGCTCCAGCAGGCGGTGGCCGAGCTCGCCGGGCTGGGCGGGATGGTGCACCTCGGCAGCCCCGGCCACGGCGGCGGGCTGCGTCTCGTCGTGACCAGCGGACTGCCCCCCGCGCTCACCCGAGCATGGGAGCGCGTCGACGGCAACGGCCCGCTCGCCCCGGCTCGCGCTTTCCGGAACGCCGCGTCCGTCCGGGTGTCCATGGCGAACGCCGCCGGTATCCCCCAGCAGGGCTCCGCCACGGCCGAGGCCCGCTCCTGGCCGGACGGCACGGCGATGACGGCCGTCCCGCTGCTCGGCCCGGCAGGGCCGGTCGGCGCGCTGTCGATCGTGACGGCCTCCTCGCACGAGCCGTCGCCCGGCCGGCTGGCCTTCCTCGACCTGCTGAGCCGATGGGTGGGCGAGCGCCTGGGCAAGTCCTCCGTGCCCCCGCCCGGCTCGGCACCCGCGGGCGGGCAGGGCCGGTCCGCCGGCTCTCACCTGCCGCAGCACCTGGAGACCATCGGCACCTGGGACTGGGACATCCGGACCGGGGACGCCATCTGGAACGACGCGATGCTCACCCTGCTCGGCATCGAGCCGGGCACCTTCGACGGACGCATCGAGACCTGGATGGCCCTGGTCCACCCCGAGGATCTGCCGTGGGTGCTGGCCGACATCGACGAGGCCATCCGCGCGGGCAGGATGTACAGCACCGAGTACCGGGTGTGCCGCCCGGACGGGACGGACGCCTGGGTACGGGCCCGCGGCCGGTTGCTGGTCGACGAGAACGGCGAGCCGGCACGTATGGTCGGCACGCTGTGGGACATCACCAAGACCCATGACGACCTCGAGGCGGTGGCCGAGCCGGGGACGGGCCGCACCGAGCGCGCGGCCCTGGAGCGCTCCGCCCGCATCAAGCAGCTGACCAGGGCGCTGGCCGAGGCGGTCACCGTGCGGGACGTCGTCGAGGCCTCCGCCGAGCACATCCTGCCGGCGTTCGGCGCCGCCGGTCTCATGCTCACCTTCCTGGAGGGCGACCATCTGCGGCCGGTCGGGTTCATCGGGTACTCGCAGGAGTTCGTCGACCGGGTGACCCGGATACCCGCCGCCGGAGGGCTCCCGATCGCGCAGACCCTGCGGGAGCGCACGCCGCTGTTCATCAACTCGGTCGAGGAGTACATCGAGCGCTATCCCACGACGGCCGACCTGCCGGCGGCGGGCGGCAAGAAGGCGTGGGCCTTCCTGCCGCTGATCGCCTCGGGCCGCCCCGTCGGCAGCTGCGTCGTCTCCTTCACCGACCCGCGCCAGTTCACCGGCGAGGAGCGCAACCTGCTCACCACGCTCAGCGGGCTGGTCGCCCAGGCCATGGAACGGGCCCGCCTGTACGACAGGGAGCACACGCGCGCCCAGGAACTGCAGCGCGGGCTGCTCCCGCGCGAGCTGCCCGACCTGCCGGCGGTCACCGCCGCGGCCCGCTACCTGCCCGCCGGCAAGGACATGGAGGTGGGCGGCGACTGGTACGACGTCATCCCGCTGTCGGCGGACCGGGTCGCCATCGTCATCGGCGACGTCATGGGACACGGCGTGACCGAGGCGGCCACCATGGGCCGCCTGCGCACGGCGGTCCGCACCCTGGCCGACCTGGAGCTGCCTCCCGACGAGCTGCTCACCCACCTCAACGACGTGGTCAGCGACCTCGGCGACGACTTCTACGCCACCTGCCTGTACCTGGTCTACGACGCCACCACCCGCTCCTGCGTGCTCACCCGCGCCGGCCATCCGCCGCCCGCCGTCGTCCACCCCGACGGCAGCGTGCACTTCCCCGACGCCGACCCGAACTCGCCCCTCGGCGCCGCCACTCCACCCTTCGACACCGTACGGATGGAGCTGCCCGAAGGCAGCCTGCTGGTGCTGTACACCGACGGCCTGGTCGAATCCGCCACCCTCGACATCGACCAGGGCATCGCCGATCTCGCCAAGGCGCTGGGCGACACGGTCCCCGGGATCCCGCCCGCGGCGGCGTGCCGGCACCAGGACCGGGACGCCACCCCGCTCCATTGCGCCGAGTGCCTGGAATCCCTGTGCGACAGCCTCGTCACGACTTTGCTGCCGGTCAGGCAGGGCACCGCCGACGACGCCGCCCTGCTGGTGGTCCGCACCCATGCGCTGCCGAAGGACGACATGGCCACCTGGCCGCTGCCCGAACACCCCAAGGCCGCCGGCGAGGCCCGCGAACACGTCCGGACCCAGCTCAGCGCCTGGCACCTGGACGACCTGTCGATGACCACCGAACTGCTGGCCAGCGAGCTGGTCGGCAACGTCGTCCGCCACGCCAAGGGCCCCATCCACCTGCGCCTGCTCCGCAGCAACGTGCTCACCTGCGAGGTCTCCGACGGCAGCCTGACCACGCCCCGCATCCGCCGCGCCGCCGACACCGACGAGGGCGGCCGCGGGCTCCAGCTGGTCTCCGCGATCGCTCATCGCTGGGGCACCCGCTTCACCGACTCCGGCAAGTGCATCTGGACCGAACAACCCCTCCAGCCCGCGCCGCGCGCCCTCTAGGAGCATCTCGCTCTCAAGGCGTCGAGCCTGTCCTGCACGTGCCTGGTCTTCTCGGTGCGGTGCTGGTCCTGGTAGATGGCCAGGGCCTGGCCCCAGGCGCAGGCGGCTTCGTCGTACTGGCCGAGGGCGTGGTGGGTGTCGCCGAGGTGGGAGAGCGTGTCGGCCTCCTGGCTGGCGTTGCCGGTCGCCCGCCGCAACGTCAGGGCCTCGCGGTAGTAGTCGAGGGCCCGGGCGTGACGGCCGGTGTGGTGGGCGATGTAGCCGAGACTGTCGAGGGTCGCCGCCTCGCCGTTGCGGTCGCCATGGCTGCGGAGCAGGGCCAGCGCCTGCTCGCAGTACTCCTGGGCCTTGGCGAAGTCGCCGAGCATCGCGGTGCCCCACCCCAGGGAGTTGAGCGCGTTGGCCTCCCCCATGGCGTCGTCGATCTCCTTGTACAGCCGCAGCGCGTGCTCCAGATGGACCAGCGCCTGCGCGGGCTCGTCCCGGTGGCCCCAGGCCAGCGCGAGCGTGTGGCGGGCATGGGCCTGGCCGGCGATGTCTCCTGATCGCTCGTACAGGGCGAGGGCTTCGGCGAAATGCGACAGCGACTCCGCGTGATGCCCGGCCCGGGTGCAGGCGCGGCCGAGTAACTGGTGGACGAGGGCGTGGGCGGCCAGATCGGTCACGTGTTCGACGGCGCTGGAGGCCAGGCGCCAGGCCGAGACACAGTTCTGGAGCAGGTTGTGGGCCAGGTGGAAGGTGTCGAGCGTCCAGGCCAGTTGCCAGACGGCGACATGCAGATCGTGCTCGGCGGCCAGCCGCTGGGCGGCGAGCAGGCAGGCGTGCTCGGCCTTGAACCAGGCCTGGGCCGCCGCCACGTCCGCCAGGGCGTCCGGCAGGCAGCCGGGAGCCGGCGGCTCCATCTGGATGGCGCTGCGGCGGCGGGGGGAGAGCAGGCGGTCGGCGGCGTGCGAGGTGTGCAGGTAGAAGTCCACGAGACGGCGAACGGCGGCGGTACGGGCATCCGCGCTCAGGTCGACGCGGGCGCGGTCGATCGCGTAGAGGCGGACGAGATCGTGCATCCGATACCGGCCGGGAACGTGCTGATCCAGCAGATGGGCGGTTTCCAGGGTGCGCAGCAGCGTGCGGGTGTGCGCCACCGGACGGCCGATGAGACTGGCGACGGCGAGCACGCTCGTGTCCGGGCCCGACACCAGGCCCAGATGGGCGAAGGCCTCGGCCGCCTCAGGGCCCAGCACGCGGTAGGACGAGCCGAAGACCTCCCGCAGGTCGGTGCTGAGCTCATCGGTCTGCAGAGCGTCCAGTCGGGTGGTCTCCGCCTGGAGTTCGTCCGCCAGCGCGGTGAGCGGAAGGCCGGCGTTGATGATGGCCCGCGCGGCGACGATCCCGAGTGCCAGCGGCAGCCCCGCGCACGTCTTGATGATGTCGTCCACCGCCTCGCGTTCGGCCGCCATGCGGTCCTGGCCCAGGCGGCGTTTCAGCAGCTGGCCGGCCTGCGCGTCGGACAGCGGCGAGAGCCGCAGCAGATGGGCGCCCTCGGCCGCGATCAGGCCGGTGAGCGCGGTCCGGCTGGTCACCAGGGTGAGCGCCTCCGGAGAGGGGGGCAGCAGGGGGCGCACCTGGTCGGGTTCGCGGGCGTTGTCCAGGAGGAGGAGCACCCGCCTGCCGGCCAGCAGGCTCCGGTAGAGCCCGATCTGCTCTCCGACCGTGGCGGGCATCCGGTGGTGGGGCACGTGGAGGAACCCCAGCAGGATCCGTACCGCCTCCGACGGCGACATGGGCGTCGCGCCGGGGCTGAAGCCCCGCAGGTCCACGTAGAGCTGGCCATCGGGAAAGCGGTCGTGTGCCATGTGGGCCCAGTGCGCGGCGAGCGCGCTCTTCCCGACCCCGCCGGTGCCGGTGATCACGCAGGTCGTGGCGGTGCGCGCCGGCCCCTCGTCCGGGAGCGGGACGAGCCCGTCCAGCTCGAACAGCTCGGCTTCCCTGCCGCTGAAATGCTTGACGTCCGAGGGGAGCTGGCAGACCGGCGTCCACGGTGCGGGCCCGCTCACGGACGTGGTGCCGGCCAGGATGGCGGCCTGCAACTGCTGGAGCTCCTCGCCGGGCTCCAGGCCCAGCTCGTCGGTGAGCACCGAGCGGGCGTGCTGGAAGGCCTCCAGCGCTTTGTCCCGCTGGCCCGCGCGCGAGTGGGCGAGCATGAGCAGCCGCCACGCGCGCTCGCGCAGCGGCTGCTCGGCGACGAACGCACGCAGGTCCTCGATCACCTCGGCGGGCCGGCCGACGGCGAGCTTCGCTTCGGCCCAGTCCAGTCTGACCACGGCCAGCCGCTCCTCCAGCTCGGTCACGCGGGCCAGCATGTGACCGGAGAGCTTGGTGCCTTCGGCGGGTTTCCCCCGCCACATCGCCAGAGCCCTCTCGAACTGGACGACGGCGGCGCGGACGTCGCCCGCCTCGGCCTCTGCCCGCGCCAGCCTGATCGCCTGTTCGAACTGAAGGAGGTCCACCTCCTCGGCGCGCGCCTCGAAGGTGTAGCCCGTTTCCCTGGTGAGCAGCCGCGTGTCGAGTGACAGACTCCTGCGCAGCTGACCGATGTAGGTCTGCAGGTTGGGAATGGCCGAGGCGGGAGGGTTCTCCCACAGTGCCTCCACCAGCCGCTCTCTGGACACCAGCGTGTTGACGTTGAGAAGCAGGCTGGCGAGGACGGCGCGCGGCTTGCCACTGAGATGCACCTGCCGGCCATCGGCCCAGCTCACCCGTACCGGGCCCAAGATTGCAAAGGTCGCGTCGATCATGACCCGCTCCTCGCCTGTAGTGGCTCTGTAGCGTGCTTGTGGCACCAGCGCCGATTGTGACCCAGCGGGCAATCATGGTCGAGAGAAACGGGCCGGGAAAGATCTTTCCGGTCGGTCAGCCCGCGCCGCAGGAGACCGTCGGCCAGGTCCGGTTGCCGTTGTGCTGGATCGTCACGCCCCAGTTGTTGCCGTTGCCGTTGGGCCTGGCGGTCAGCACCTGGGCGCTGGGGTAACTGGCGGTGATGTTCCACGTCGCGATGATCATCGCCGGCGAGGGCACGTTCATCGTCACGGTCCAGTTGCTGGAGCCGCTGACGGCGACGTTGAGGTTGTAGCGGTCGCTCCACTGCTGGCCCGCGGACAACAACGCGGTGCAGCCGCCGCCGGGGTTGCCACCACCGCCGCCGCCCCCTCCTCCGGAGGAGGAGCCGTCCACCGTGATGTTGGAGTTTCCGCTGCTCTGATAGCCCTCTGTCGCGAGGATCATGTAGTCGTGGGTGCCCAGGTTCATCCCGTAGCGGGCCCATGCGTCGAAGTGGTTGCCGGCGGTGATGGTTCCGCCTGTCTTCTTCGACTGCCGGACGCTCCAGTACTGGTTGAAGGTCCGCGTGCCCTCGATGGAGGGGGCGTTGTACCGCGTCGTCTGGTAGATGTCGTACGTGCCGCCGTCGGTGGTGACCGTGCCCTTGTACGTGCCGGTGGGCCGGTAGGTGCCCCAGTTGTCGACGACGTAATACTCCACGAGCGGGTTTCTCGTCCAGCCGTAGAGGGCCAGATACGCGTTGCCGGACGGGTTGAAGCTGCCCGAGTAGTTCACGGTCCTGCGTCCGCCGGGGTTCCAGCCCTTGCCGGCGACGAAATTGCCGGTGTTGCTCCATGAGGTGCTGTAGTTGCCGCCGGATCCCAGGTTCATGGACACCGAACCGGGGCTGTCGGTCCAGAACGAATAGAAGTAGCCGTTGTTGGTGCCGGTCTGGTTGGAGGTTATGGGGGCCGCGTTGGCGATGCCGGGCGGCATCACGACGGCGACGACCAGCGCCACGACCAAGGCGCAGGCACGGCGGATGAGCATGTGCTTCCTCCTCGCGACGGACCCGAAATTATCGGAGTTGTGGCGAAAGTATCGGCGCGCCTTTGTTGGGCTGTCAACAAGGCCTGTCAGCCGACCAGACCTCGAGAAGTCATTTTTCCTGCTCAGTGGGACAAAACCCGTCGGTGAAAGTTTCGTACGCCTTCCGAAACGGCGGTTTATTCGATGGAGGGGTGTTTCCTGCCGCTTGTACAGTGGCTCCGGTCCGAACGGGGGGAGGGATCATGCGCGTGCACTATCCGCGTACCCCTCACCTGCCCTGGTCGCCCGGCGCGACCCCGGACGACCTGCGCGCGGGCGACCTGTCCGGGCTGCGCGGGCGCGAGGTCGTGGTCACCGAGAAGCTCGACGGTGAGAACACCACCCTGTACGCCGACGGGATGCACGCCAGGTCGCTCGACTCGGCCCACCATCCGTCCCGGGCGTGGGTGAAGGGTCTGCAGGGGCGGATCGGCGGACGGATCCCCACGGGCCGGCGCGTGTGCGGGGAGAACATGTACGCCCGGCACTCCATCGCGTACCAGGGGCTGGAGAGCTGGTTCTACGGGTTCTCGGTCTGGGACGGCGATCGGTGCCTGGACTGGGATCGCACGGTCGCCTTCCTGCGCGGCCTGGGGATCCCGGTGCCGCCGGTGCTGTGGCGCGGCGTCTTCGACGAGCGGGCGCTGCGGGGGTTGCGGCTGGACCTGGACCGGCAGGAGGGCTACGTGGTGCGGGCCGCCGACGGGTTCGGGCGGGAGGAGTTCGCGCGGCGGGTGGCCAAGTGGGTGCGGCCGCGGCACGTACGGACGGACACGCACTGGATGCACGCCACCGTCGTGCCGAACGCCCTGGGACCGGCCGCGGCGCTGTGGTCGGTGCGCTCGGGCGCGGACCCCGACGTGAGCGCCCTGCTGGCCGCGGTGGACCTGCCCGGACCCGGGACAGAAAGCACGACCCCGGAGACGGCAGCCCCGGAGACGGCGGCTCGGAAGGCGGCAGCCCCGGAGACGTCGGCCTCGGAGACGGCGGTCCCGCAGGCAGCGGCTCGGGAGGCGGTGGCGCGGGAGGCGACGGTCCCGCAGGCGGTGGTTCGGGAGGCGGTGGCCGAGGTGGCGGGGCGGTTGGACGCGATCGGCCGGTGTGGAGACGCCCGGCTGGCCGGTGTGCTGGCCGTGGCGGCGCACGCCATGCCGCGGGCCAGCCTGGCGGCGCGGCTGGCGGGGCCGCTCGGCATGCGGCCGGCGCGACAGGTCGCGGACCTGGTCGGGCTGCACGGTGCGCTGCACCGCCCGTACCCGGACGAGGAGCGGCGGGCCGGGCTGGGGCGCATGGCGTTGGCCGCCGACCTGGGCGTGCTGCACGCCGTGGCGGCGGCCGTACTGGCCGGACGGGCGGACGATGACCGTGACCAGGCCCGCGAGCAGGTCGAATGGTCGGCCCTGCACGCCGAGGACGCCGGACTGCTCGGACCGCAGCCGCTGGAGCCGCTACGCGGCGGCCTGCGCGAGGCCCTGGCCGGACTCGGCGCGGAGGCGGCCGACCGGTGCTGGGCGGAGGCCCGCGACTCCTGGGCCAGGGGACGCATCGCGACGGTCGAGGAGGCCGTGGCGGCGACCTGGCGGTGGCGCTCCAGGCCGTTTCCCAGGCTGGTGCAGCTGGTCGGGCCGTCGGGCAGCGGCAAGAGCACGTTCGCGGCCGGCCTGCCGGGGATCGACGCGTACCTCTCACTCGACGACCTGCGCGAGGCCCGGGGCTCGCGGGCGGACCAGCGGGCCAACCGGGAGGTGCTCGGCGAGGGCCTCGACCGGCTCGACGCCGCCCTGGCCGCCGGCGGCACCGTGGTGTGGGACGCCACCTCGCTCAACCAGCACCAGCGTTCCCTCGTCCACGCCGTGGCCCGCCGCCGCGACGCGCTGACCACGCACGCGGTCGTGCTGGTGGAGGAGGACGAGCTGCACCGGCGCAACGCCCGCCGCGCCCATCCGGTGCCCTCGCACGTGCTGGCCGCGCAGGCGCGCCGGTTCGTCCCGCCGTATCCCGGACAGGCCCATCGCACCTGGTACGTCGGGGCGCGCGGCACCGTCGACGACGTGGACGGAAGCTTGGAGGCGTGATGCGTACCAGCGAGGAGATCTACCACCGGATTCGCTGGGACCCTCGATTCGACCCGTCCCGGTTCGTCCTGGGAGTCGGCCAGCGGAACGCCGCCCCCAAGCGCGTCGCGCTGCCCGCTTTCACCCCGGGAGGCGACATCCCGTGGCACCGGGTGCTGTTCGTCGAGGCCGACGGCGAGCTGGTCTGGGACCGCGCCACGGGCCTGGACCGCGTCGACACCTGCGAGGCCGGCCGGGCACGCGACCCGCTCCGCCTGCGGCCGCCGTTCTTCACGGCCAGGACCCCGCACGCCTGGGATCCGGCGGGCGGATGGAGCGCCACCGTCGGACACGGGGGCTCCCGCTCCGCCACCGGGCACGGGGGCTCCGGCTCCGCCACTGGACACGGGCGCTTCGCCACCGGGCACGGGGGTCCCGGCCCTGCCACCGGGCACGGGCGGCCCGGCCCCGCCACCGGGCACGGGCGGCCCGGCCACGCGGCTCCGCGCGTGCTGACGTGGAACACGCTGTGGGACCGCTACGACAGCGATCGCATCGACACCGCCCGGCGCCGTCCCCTGCTCCTCGCGGCCCTGGAGGAGGCCGACGCCGACGTCATCGCCCTGCAGGAGGTCGAGCCCGCGCTGCTGTCGATGCTGCTGGCCGCCCCCTGGGTACGCGCCGGCTACACCCTCGGCACCGACCCGTACGGCCCGGACGTCGCCGACAGCGGCCTGCTGCTGCTCAGCCGCCTGCCCGTACGGGAGGCGGCCCGGCACGAGCTCGGCCCGCACAAGTCGGTGGCCGCCGTCGCCGTGGACACCGCCACCGGCGTCCTCGTCGTCGCCGCCACCCACCTGACCAGCGACCATTCCGGCGACGGGGCCGCCAGGCGGCGGGCCGAGCTGGCCAGGATCGCCGAGGGGCTGGCCGGCGTGGACGGCGACCTGATCCTGCTGGGCGACTTCAACGACGGAACGGACACCCCCGCCTCCGCGCTCGGCCTGCGCGACGCCTGGACGGAAGCGCACGGACCCGACCAGACCCCCACCTTCGACCCCGGCACCAATCCGCTGGCGGCGCTCGCCTCCCTGTCCGGCCGCGCCTCACGCCTGGACCGGATCCTGCTCCGCGGCCGGCCTCGGGTGATCTCGGCGACCCTGCGCGGCGACACGCCCACCCCCGAAGGGCTGTACGTCTCCGACCACTACGGGGTGGAGGCGGTCCTCGACCTCAGTGGTGCCGAGACCGGCGGGGTGCTCGACGTGCCGCCGACGGCGCGGACGGCCGTGGCGTGGATACCGCCGCAGGAGCTGTGGCCGGCGATCCAGGCCGTCCGCCGCGCGCACGATCCGCGGATCGACCGCTGGCCGCCACACGTCAACCTGCTGTTCGGCTTCGTGCCGGAGTCGGAGTTCGAGGCGGCGGCGCCCCTGCTGGCCGCGGCGGCCACCGAGGTCGAGCCCTTCACCGCCAGGCTGGAAGGGGTGCGTACGTTCCGGCATCGCGACCACTCGACGGCCTGGCTCGACCCCGCCGCCGGCGACCCTGTGCCCTGGGCCCGCCTTCGTCGCGCGCTCGAACGGCGTTTCCCCCGCTGCGAGGGACGCCCCGAAGGCTTCACCCCGCACCTGACGCTCGGCCGTACGGACGACCCGATCCGCCTGGCCGGGATGACGGCGCAGGTGGGAGAGCTGGTGCTGCTGTCGCGCCGCGCGGACGAGCCCATGCGCCCCCGGGCGCGCGTCGCGCTGGGCACGGGCGAGATCCGCTGGGTCACCGAGCCCGCGACCGGCGGGAAGGAGCAGCGGAACGACTCGGCCGATCGGGTGGCCAGCCGGCTGGCGGAGGAGCAGCGGAGCGGCTCGGCCGATCGGGTGGCCCGGCGGCTGGCGGAGGCGCTGCGGCCGGGCGTCGTGTCCGTCGCCGGATCCCGGCGCATGGGCTGCGAACTCCCCGGCGCGGACCTGGACCTGGTGGCCGCGCTGCCCGGCGAGACGGACATGGCCGAGGTCGAAGCCCGGGTGCGGGCCGCGCTGCCGGGCGTCGCCCGGCTGCGCCAGGTGATCGGCGCGCGGGTGCCGGGCCTGCGGTTCCGTACGGACGGGCTGGAGGTGGACCTGACCGTGGTCCCCACCGGATCGCTGCCTCCCGAGCAGGCGCCGGCCCGCCGCGCCGAGCTGGGCGAGGCGGCCGCGATCGCCTTGAGCGCGGTCAGCGACGCGGACGCGATCTGCGCCGCCGTCGACGGGCACCACGCCCGTTTCGCCGAGCTCGCCAGGCGGGTGAAGGCGTGGGCGCGGGCACGCGGCCTGGACTCGGCGCCGTTCGGGGGACTGCCCGGCCTGGCCTGGGCGGTCATGGCCGCGCACACCGTACGCGAGAGCGGCGACCTGCCCGCCGACGATCTGCTGAGCCTCTTCTTCAGTACGTGGGCCGCCTGGGACTGGCGAGACCCGATCGCCCTCGATCCCGCCCCGCCCCGGCCGGACCCGATCGCGGTGATGACGCCCAGCGCCCCCGTACGCAACTGCGCCCGCCAGGTCACCGCCGGCGGCCTGGACCTGCTCACCCAGGAGCTCTACCAGGCATGGGAGCTCACCGAGAGCGGCCGCTCCGCCGAGCTGCCCGCGCCGCCGCCCCTCCACCGGCGCCACGCCGCCTGGGCGGTGCTGACCGTACGCGCCGACGGCCCCGAGGAGCTCGACGCGACGCTCGGCCGCGTCAGAGGACGGATGCTGGACCTGCTCGCCGCCCTGGAGGAGGCCGAGGTCCGGGACGTCCACGCCTGGCCGCGCCCGTTCGAGACCGGTCCCCGATCGATTCGGTACGCCATCGGACTGGGCCGCACTCCCCCGCAGGCCGCGCGGCTCGGCGAGATCACCGGCCGCTGGGTCAGGGGCCTGCCCGGTGTCACGGTCGAACGGGCCGAGTGCGGCGCCGTACCGACCCTGACCTGACGGGCGCCGGTCAGGCGGAGGAGCGCCTGCGATACGCCCAGCCGCCTCCCGCCGCGAGCGCCACGACGCCCAGCGCCACCAGGGCGGCCACCAGCACGCCACCGCCCTCGTCCGAACCGCCGGACTCGGCGGCGGCGGGTTTGACGGTCGCGGCCTCCGTGGTGGCGGGCTCGGTGGTCGCGGGCTCAGCGGTAGAGGGCTCAGCCGTCGCGAGCTCGGACGTGGCGGGCTCAGCGGTGGAGGGCTCGGCGGCGGAAGGCTCGGCGGCGGAGGGCTCGGCGGTGGAAGGCTCGGCGGTGGAAGGCTCGGCGGCGGAGGTGTGGCGGACCCGGGTGGGGGTGCCCAGGGCGGCGATCAGTTCCCCGGTGAGCCCCTCGTCGTCGTCACGCCGCACGGGCCGGTCGCCGGCCGGCAGCCGCTGGTTGCCCGAGCAGCTGGACGTGGCCAGCGCCTCGTCGCGCCCGCCGGCGAACACCAGGTGGCGGGAGCCCGCGGCGAAGTCGTACCCGCAGGCCGGGCCCTCCTTGCGGGTGGAGACCCGGAACCACTCGCGAGCCTCCCCCTTGTAGACGTGGTCGGCGCGGAGGACGGCGATGACGTGCCCTCCGCCGCTCTGGTCCGGGCTCACGCCGACCCGCGTCACCGTGCCGGTGAACACGGCGACCGCGTCCTCCATCCGATCCTTCGCGGTCCGCTCCACGCACTGGCAGGCGGACGCCGTTCCGCCGGTGAAGATGATCAGCCCTGCCACGAGCGCGAGCAGGGCGAGAACGCGTGATGTCATGCCCTCTTGACGTACCGCGCCGAAGATCGGTTCGCCATCGCCCGTGGCCCGGCCTCAGTACCGGCCCTGGCAGCCCCTGCAGCCGGGCGGCGGCACCGGCCGGGCATCGCTCCGGCGCGAGCCGTGTCTTCCCACGAATTTTCCCATTTACGAGATCCCAGTTATTTGTTAACAAGGTTTATTAACGAATAGACCAGCCTAGCGAGGGACCCCATGGCGCGCTCTCGGCTCATCCTCATCCTGTTGTCGGCCTGCGCACTGCTGGCGAACGCCGGAGGTGTGGCGCTGGGAGCGGCCGCGCGGGCCGTACCGGCGACGACCGCCCTGACGGGATACAAGATCCAGTCCTCGGCGAAGGTGGCCGACTCCGGGGCCACGATCTCCACACCCGGTTACGCGGCCACCGGCTGGTATCCGGTGGGCCCCCGCTCGACCGTGCTGGCCGGGCTGCTGCGGAACAACGTCTACCCGGACCCGTTCTACTCCACGAACATGCAGTCGATCCCGACGGCGGACTTCGACGTGCCGTGGTGGTACCGCTCCGACTTCACCCTCGGCGACGAGTCCGGACTGCGGACCTTCCTCGACGTCAGCGGCGTGATCTCCAGCGCCGACGTGTGGGTGAACGGCACCCAGGTCGCCACCGCCGCCCAGGTGGCCGGGGCTTACACCCGCAACGAACGGGACGTCACCGCCCTGGTGCACCCGGGCGTCAACTCGGTGGCCTTCCGCGTCAACCCGAACAACCTGGACAACCACCTCACGATCGGCTGGATCGACTGGGTGCAGCTGCCGCGCGACGACAACATGGGCATCTTCCGCGACGTCCTGATCAGGCGCAGCGCCGACGTCTCGCTGCGCGACGCGCACGTGATCACGAACCTCGCGGTGCCGGCGCTCGACCGCGCCGACCTCACCATCAAGGTCTACGTCCGCAACGCCACCGGCAGCGCCGTGAACGCCACCGTCAGGGGCACGATCGGCTCGCTCGAGTTCTCGCAGGACGTGGCGCTGGCCGCGAACCAGACCAAGCGGGTCACGTTCAACCAGACGCTGGTCGACCCGCAGGTGTGGTGGCCGCACACGATGGGCGCCCAGCCGCTCTACGACCTGAACCTCACGGCGACGGCCGGCGGCGTGGAGAGCGACACGCTGACCCAGCGCTTCGGGGTGCGCAAGGTGGAGTCGGGCAAGAACGCGAGCGGCCGCCGCTACTACAAGATCAACGGCAGGCCGATCCTGATCAGGGGCGGCGGCTGGTCCCCCGACATCTTCCTCCGCAAGAACCTGGGCTATCTGGAAGACAGGATCCGCTACGTGAAGGACCTCGGTCTCAACACGATCCGCGTCGAAGGCCACCTGGACACCGACGAGCTCTACGACCTGGCCGACAGGTACGGCATCCTGACCCTGCCCGGCTGGGAGTGCTGCGACAAGTGGGAAGGCTCCTTCAGCAGCTCCGACTACCCGATCGCCAAGGCGTCCATGCAGGCGGAGGCCACCCGGTTACGCAACCACCCCAGCGTGATCTCGTTCCTGATCGGCTCGGACAACCCGCCGCCGGCCCAGAAGGAGAGCAACTACCTCGACGCCCTCACCGCGGCCGAGTGGCAGCTGCCGATCGTGCCCGTGGCCTCCGACAAGTCCAGCCCGCAACTGGGCAACTCGGGCATGAAGATGCCCGGCCCGTACGACTGGGTGCCGCCGAGCTACTGGTACAACAAGCGCGAGGGCGGGGCGTTCGGCTTCAACTCCGAGACCAGCGCGGGCCCCGACGTCCCGACGCTCGACTCGCTCAAGCGGATGATGACCACCGCGCAGATCGACTCGCTCTGGCAGAGCCCGAGCGCGACGCAGTATCACCGCTCGCCGTCGAGCACCTTCGACGACCTGACCATCTACCACAACGCCCTCAGAGGCAGGTACGGCGTGCCGTCCGGGCTGACGGACTACATGAAGAAGGCGCAGCTCGCCCAGTACGAGGCGGTCCGAGCGCAGTTCGAGGCCTACGGCCGCAACTTCACCGACTCGAGCAACCCGTCCACGGGCGTCATCTACTGGATGCTCAACAGCGGCTGGTCCTCGCTCCACTGGCAGCTCTTCGACTACTACCTGGACCAGGGCGGCTCCTACTGGGGCGCCCGCGAGGCCAACAAGCCGTTGCACGTGCAGTACTCCTACGACAACAAGTCCGTCGTCGTGGTCAACTCCGGCACCTCGGCCGCCTCGGGCCTGACCGTCAAGACGGACGTGTTCAACATGGACGGGTCCGCCAGATACGCCAACACCGCGACGGTCAGCGTCCCCGCCGACGGGGGCAAGGCCACCGCGGTGACCGTACCGGCCGTCAGCGGTCTCTCCACGACCTACCTGGTACGGCTGACGCTGCTGCGCGACGGCCAGGAGATCGACCGCAACGTCTACGCCCTGTCCACCTCGGACGACGTGATCGACTGGGCGAACAACGACTGGTACTACGTCCCGACCTCCCGCTACGCCAACCTGACCGGCCTCAACGGCCTGGCCCAGGCCCCCGTCACCGCCACCGCCTCCACGCCCTCCGACGGCAGGGTCACCGTGACGATCAAGAACACCGGCACCGGCGCCGTCCCCGCCTTCATGCTGGACGCCGACGTGCTCGACGCGGCGGGCAAGCCCGTGCTGCCGATCCAGTGGTCGGACAACGCGATCAGCCTCTGGCCGGGGGAATCCAAGACCCTCACCGCCACGTACCGGGCCTCCGACCTGACCGGCTCGCCGAGCGTGCGGGTGGCCGGGTGGAACACCGCTACGCTCACCGTCCCGGCCGGGCAGCCCGACACCCAGAACCCGTCCGTGCCCGGCAACCTGCGCACCACCGGCAAGACCTCGTCCAGCGTCACGCTGGCCTGGGACGCCGCCACCGACAACGTCGGCGTCACCGGCTACGACGTCTACAACGGCGCCGCCCTGGCCACGACGGTCACCGGCACCACCGCCACGGTCTCCGGGCTGGCGGCCGGCACGCCGTACACGTTCACGGTCAAGGCCCGTGACGCGGCGGGCAACTCCTCAGGACCGTCGAACGCCGTCACCGAGACCACCGGCACCGGCCCCGCCGTCCACCAGGCGGAGGACGCGACGATCTCGCAGGGCGTGGTGGAGTCCAACCACGCGGGCTACACCGGCACGGGGTTCGTGAACTACGACAACGTGACGGGCAGCTATGTGGAGTGGACGGTGAACGCCGCGACGGCCGGGCCGGTCACCCTGGAGTTCCGCTTCGCCAACGGCACCACGGCGAACCGGCCGATGGCCATCGCGGTCAACGGCACCTCGGTCACCCGCGACTTCAACGGCACCGGCGCCTGGACCACCTGGCAGACCGTCACCCTGACCGCCGACCTGGCCCAGGGGGTGAACAAGATCAGAGCCACCGCCACCACCTCGAACGGAGGCCCCAACGTCGACCGCCTCTCGGTGGGCTGACCCCGCCGCTCAGCGCTCGGCCCGGCGCCGGAGCAGCTCGGCGGTGTCCTGGTCGGCAGGCAGGAACGCCTCCAGGTGCAGCTCGGCGAGCGTGACGTCGGTCGCCGTCGCGAACGAGGTCAGCGTGGTGATGAGGCGCAGCTCCCCGTCCGCCGAAGCCAGCCTCATGGGGACGGAGAAGCCGAGATGCTCGGGCCCGACCGGCGCCTGGGGGACGTACCCGGCCAGTTCGGCGACGAAGTCGTCGAGGCGCGGGTCCGGGCTCCGGCGGGCCCTGGCACGAAGGTTCTCGATGACGTGCCGGCCCCATTCGGCCAGGTTGCTCACCCTGGGGGCCATCCCGTCCGGATGGAGCATGAGCCGCAGCATGTTGACCGGCGGTTCGAGCAGCTCGGGCGCCGCGCCCTCGGTGAACACCTCGACGGCGTCGTTGGCCGCCACCACCCGGCCGTACGGTGCGATGACGAGGGCCGGATACGGCAGGTGGCCGTGCAGGATCTGGTCGAGGGCGGCCCGGACCGGCCGCAGCGCCGACTCCTCCAGGCCCGACTCGGCGAACACCGGCGCGTAGCCGGCCGCGGTGAGCAGGTCGTTGCGCTCCCGCAGCGACAGCCCGAGCGACTCGGCCAGCCGGATCACGATCGCGCGCCCCGGCCGGGAGCGGCCGCTTTCGATGAAGCTCAGATGGCGCTGGGTCGTGCCGGCCAGCGTGGCCAGTTCGAGCTGGCTGACCCGGCGAAGCCCGCGCCAGCGTCTCAGCTCCGTGCCGACGCCGTGCTCCATGGTTGTGCTGCTCACCGCTCCGTTCTATCCGGTCTCCGTGCGGGCCCGCGATTCCCTCCGGGGAATTGCCGGCCACCCTGGCCGCCCCGCACGATCGTGCCCACTCAAGCAGAGCCGGAAGGACATCAGATGAAGAGCTACCGCCTTGTTCCCGGACGTGGCCTCGCCGGGCTGACGCTCCACGACCGCGACGAGCCCGAACCCGGGCGCGGGCAGGTCGTGGTCAGGATCCGCGCGAACTCCATCGGGTTCCGCGACCTGCGGGTGCTGTCCGGAGACTACCCGCTGCCGGTCACCCCCGGCGTGGTGCCCGGCTGCGAGGGGGTGGGAGAGGTCGTGGCGGTCGGCGCGGACGTCACCCGGGTCAAGCCGGGTGACCGGGTGGCGGCCACCGTCTTCCCGCGCTGGCTGGACGGCCCGTTCCGGCGCGAGGACGCCGCCCAGCTCGGCACCATGATCGACGGCGTGCTGACCGAGTACGCGCTGCTGAGCGAGGACGGCGTCGTGCACCTTCCCGGGCACCTGTCGTACGAGGAGGCCGCGGCGCTGCCGCTGGCGGCGGTGACCGCGTGGAACTCCCTGACCTCCGGCGGCACCCCGCACGCCGGCTCGACCGTGCTGACCCTCGGGTCGGGCGCCGTGTCGCTGTTCGTCCTGCTCTTCGCCAAGCTGGCCGGGGCCCGGGTCATCGTCACCACGTCCGGCCCGGCCAAGGCCGAGCGGCTGAGGGCGCTCGGGGCGGACGAGGTGATCAACTACCGGGAGAACCCGGACTGGTGGAAGGAGGTGCACGCGCTCACCGACGGCCGGGGAGCCGATCGCGTCGTCGACGCGACGGGCCCGCTGGAGCAGTCGCTGCGCTCGGTCTCGGCCGGGGGCGAGGTCGCCTTCGTCGGCTACTGGCTGTCCGGCGCCGAAGGGGCCACCCCCATCGACCCCGCCACCCTGTTCATGGCCGGTTCGGTGCTGCGCCGGATCGCCACCGGCAGCCGGGCCCAGTTCCTCGAGCTGAACCGGGCCGTCGAGGCGCACCGGCTGCGCCCGGTGATCGACCGGGTGTTCCCGTTCGAGCAGGTCCCGGACGCCTTCGCCTACTGCGAGTCAGGCGGCGGCTTCGGCAAGGTGATCATCAGCCACGCCTGACCCGCTCGCTCAGTCGGCCGTCCAGATGCGGCCGCGCAGGTCCATGCCGCGGATGACCTGGACGCGGAAGGGGTCGAGACGCAGGACGTGCAGCTTGGGGTCGGCCGGTGAGCGCCAGAAGCCGCCCAGGTCGTACCCGGCGCCCCGGGGGCTGGTGGCGCGGTAGAGGTCCCACACGCGCCGCCGCACGTCCAGGTCGTCCACCCACCTCGCCACGGCGTCGACGGCGACCGAGTTGTTCCCGGGCTTCCAGTAGGAGAACGAGGTGTGCGGGTTGCCGGCCAGGTGAGCCGCCTTGACCGGAGTCCGGTAGGTGGCCAGCCAGCCCAGCGGCCGCCCGTCCACGTTCTCCCAGATGGGGATGAGCACCCGGGTGCGCGGGCGGTTGCGGGCGTCCACGGTGACCATGGTGGCGTACACGGTGGCGCCGACGATGGCGTTGAACTCGGCCTCGATCTCGCCGAAGGACGTCATCGGGCGGCTCCCTTCCGCAGGCCGACGGCGCTGACCGCGACGGCCAGGGCCGCGGCGGCGATCGGCACGGCGAGCGCGGTGCGGTAAGCGCCGAGCAGGTCCCCCGCGTCCGCCACGGCGACGATCACCGTGGTGCTGGCCGCCAGCCCGAGCGCCGCACCGAACTGGAAGGAGGTGTAGAGCAGCCCGCCGGCCAGGCCCTGCTCGCTCTCGTCCACGCCGTCCGTGGCGACGATGGTGAGCGGGCCGTACGCCAGGGCGAAGGCCACCCCCAGGAGGATCATGGTGGGGAACATCGCGAGGTAGACGGTGTCCGTGCCGATGGGCAGGAACAGCACGTACGAGAGCACGGCGAGCAGCAGCCCCGCCAGGATGACCCGTGCGTTGCCGAACCGGTTGACCAGCCGCGGGGTCAGGGTCGGGGCGAGGACGGCGTCCGCGCCGACCGCGAGCATGGCCAGGCTGGTCTGCAGCGAGGTCCAGCCGCGCACCTCCTGGAGATACAGGACCGCGATGAACTGGAAGCCGAAGAAGGCCCCGGAGAACAGCAGCCCCGCGAGGTTGGCGCGGACGAGCCGCGCGGAGCGCAGGATGCCCAGCCGCACCAGCGGCGCGGCGGAGCGGCGTTCGATCACGAGGAAGAGCGCGACCAGGGCCACCCCGGCGACGAGCGCGCCGGCGGTCCACCCGGCGTCCACGTGGGCGGCGCGCTCGACGCCGAGCACCAGCAGCATGATGGCGGCGGTGATGGTGACCGCGCCGGCGAGGTCCAGCCTGCGCTCCCGGGAACGTTCCATGGGACTGGCCGGGATCAGGGGCACCGCCAGGACCAGGATGATCAGGGCCAGCACGGCCGGCGCGAACAGCACCCAGCGCCAGTCCACGGCGGCGAGCAGGCCGCCGAGCACCAGGCCGAGCGAGAAGCCGCCGGCGGCGGTGCCGGAATACACCAGGAGCGCCTGGTTGCGCCGTGGCCCCTCCTCGAAGCTCGTGGTGATGATGGACAACCCGGCGGGGGTCATGACCGCGGCCGCGACGCCCGCCACGAAACGGGCGGCGATGAGCATCCAGCCCTCGCCGGCCAGCCCGCCCAGGGCGGAGACGACGAGGAAGACCGCCAGCCAGGCCAGGAACATCCGGCGGCGGCCGAACAGGTCGGCCGCCCGGCCGCCGACCAGCATGAACCCGCCGTAGCCCAGCACGTAGGCGCTGATCACCCACTGCAGCTCACCCGTGGACAGGCCGAGATCGGCCCGGATGGCGGGCAGGGCCACGTTGAGCATCGCGACGTTGATCCCCTCGAGGAAGATCGCACCGCACAGGACGAACAGCATCCCCCAGGCCTTGGGGGTCATGCGCAACGACGACCGTGAAGAAGAGTGCGTGGTTGTGGACACAGGACCGACTCCTATGGTTCTTTTTCGTAACAAAGGAATCTTGCGTGACCATGGGGAAGCAATGGAAGACGGCACTTCAAAGGCACTCGGTTACTGCACGGGAACCGAGGACGACCAGGTCGTCCAGTGGGACACCCGCGCCGACTGCGACGTGCGGAAGATCCTCGACCGCGTCGCCGACAAATGGTCGCTGCTGGTCATCGCCCTGCTCGACCGCCGTACGATGCGCTTCTCGGAGCTGCGCCGCGCCATCGACGGCGTCAGCCAGCGCATGCTCACCGTGACGCTGCGCCAGCTGGAGCGCGACGGGCTCGTGACCCGCACCGTCTATCCGGTGGTGCCGCCACGGGTGGAGTACGAGCTGACCGCGCTCGGCTTCTCGCTGCACGAGGTGATCAAGTCGCTGGTCGTCTGGACCGAGGAGCACCAGCGGGAGATATCCGACGCCCGCACCGCGTACGACGGGAGGACGGCCGAGGAGGAACTGCTCCAGGCCCCCATGGCGCGCTGATCCTGCGCGGATCTACGCCTCGGGGCCGAAGACCCCGGGCCAGGGGGCCGGTTTGACGTTCTTCATCGTGAAGCGCGAGGTGATGTTCCTGATCCGCGGGATGGTCATGACGTGGGTGCTGAGGAAGGTCTCGTAGGCGGCCAGGTCGGCGACGGCCACGCGGACGAAGTAGTCGGGGCTGCCGAACAGCCGCCGCAGCTCGATGACCTCCGCGGCCCGCGCCAGGGTCTGCTCGAAGCGTTCGACGGTCTCCGCGTCCTGGGCGTTGGCCTGGTGGGCGTGGCCGTCGGCGCGGCGCTGCCCGCGCCGATCAAGGGCCTGGAGTTCGCCCTGTGCGCCCTGTCACCGTGCTCACCCTGGACGCGTTCCGCTCCCGGCGGGAGATCCCCTCGGTGCTGCTGGCGGGGGCGAGCGTGGCGGTCGCCCTCGCGCGCGCCCCTGACCCCCCGGTAGGTCCAGGGCAGCGGCAGCCGGGGCAGCCCGAGGCCCCGCGAGGAGTCGCCTCGCGGGGCGGCGGATGCCGGTGCGGCGGCGGACCTCCTACTCGTCGTCGTCATCCGGAGGGACCGGGGCGGGCGGGATCGCGGCCAGGGCCGGCGCCACCGTGACGGCGCCGGCCGTAGCGGTCGATGGGGCGGAGAGCGAGAGCGGACCGATGAGCGCGGCCGCCACCAGGGTGGCGGCGACGAGCAGGCGTTCGAGCATCAGAGATCACTCCGTGAGGTGATGAGCACCCAGCTGATGCGGGCTGACGGAGCGTCGACATGGGCTCCCGGGAAGCGCCAGTACGGCGCATGAAGCACTTCTCACGCTAGCGGGCGCGGCCCGCGGCGTCTCCCGGCAGGAGGCAAAGCCTTCCCCAGGCCCGAGCCCGGCCGGTTCGGGGGTGCCGCCCGGCTTCCCCCTTCCCCGGCCTCCCGGTGGGGTGCTCAGGGCTTCTCCTCGAGGAACCGTACGAGGTCCTTGCGCTCGTTCTTGCCGTTGAGGGTGAGAGGGAAGAAGGGCAGGACGCGGCAGATCGCGGGCACCTTCGCCGGCTCCAGGCGCTGCGCGAGCTCGCGCAGGACCACATGGGGAGCGAGGTCGCCCTCGACGATGATCGCGAGATCGTGCCGCTCGCCAGGAGGCACCACCGCGGCGGCCCGGACGCCCGGGATGTCCATCGCGGCGGCCTCGATCTCGATGGTGCTCATCCGGGTGCCCTTGCGCTTGAACATGTCGTCGCGCCGGCCCTCGAAGTAGAGGTAGCCGTCCTCGTCGAGGAAGCCGTAGTCGCCGGTGTGCAGGCGGGTCTCGCCGGTGGCCGCGTCGCGGCGGTAGACGCGGGCGGTCAGTTCGGGGGCGCGCCAGTATCCTGCCATCACGTTGGGCCCGGCCACCACGATCTCGCCGGTCTCACCGGCGGGCAGCGGCGAGCCGTCGTCGCCGAGGATCAGCACGCGGGTGCCCGGCAGGGGGCGACCGACCGAGTCGGGGCGTTCCCGCTCCAGCTCCGGCTCCATGATGGTGACCCGTTTGCACTCGGTGACCCCGTACATCCGCACCACCCGGGCGCCCGGGAAGCACTCGCGCAGGCCCTCGATGGTCGAGGCCGGCAGCGCGGCGCCGGTGCTGGTGAACATCCGCACGGTGGGCACGGAGCCGGGGGCGCGCCTGCCCAGGGTCGTGAGCATGGCGCCCAGCGAGGGCACGATCGGCACGACGGTCGCGCCGCACTCCTGCAGCTGCCCCAGCAGCGCCAGGTCGGAGCCTTCACCTGCCAGCACCAGCTCCGCGTGGCCGAGGGCGGCCAGGAAGATCTGGTAGAGCCCGTAGTCGAAGGACATCGGCGACCGGCAGAAGACGACGTCCCCGGGACGGTAGCCGAGCACGGCGTTGATGGCCGACGCCGCGAACGTCACCTGCGCGTGCGGGCCCACCACCGCCTTGGGGGCCGCCGTGCTGCCCGAGGTGTACATCAGGACCGCGACGTCCTCCGGCCGGACCTCGGCCGGCCCGCCCGGGACGGGGCGTCCGGCGAACGCCTCCACCTCCTTCCAGAGCTCGTCGATCCCGTGGACGGGCACCTCGGCGGTCTCACGCAGTGCCTCACCGGCTCCGATGACCAGCTTGGGCTCGGAGTCCTCCATGACGGACCTCAGGTGGTACGCCTTCATCCCGGGGTTCAGGGGCACGAAGACGATCCCGTGCCGCGATGCGCCGTAGAGGATGGGGACGATCTCGCGCAGGTTGGGCAGCTGCACGATGATCCGGTCGCCGGGTTCGACGCCGGTGGCCGCCAGCCACGCGGCGAAAGCTCGGCTGAGCTCGGCGACCCGCCGGTAGCTCCAGCCGCCGCGGGCGTCGCGCACCGCGATCCCGTCCGGATTCATGGCGGCCGCCTCGTCCAGCAACTCGTGAATGAGCCGCGGCCGCGGAGAATGCGCTGTGGAATTCAACCCGTTCAATATGTGCCTCCCGCCTCGAGCCGGGGAAAGGAATTTCTCCGGCAGCCGGGACGCATGCGCGTGCCACCGGAAGCCGGCCAGGCCGATTCCGAAGCTACGCTCGGGCCCCGGCGAGCTGACCCCCTATACCCCCCCTATCTAGGGGTCCCCGTGCCGCGTAGGCCCCCGGATCCGGCGGGCCCCACCGGCTCTTCCGACCGCCACCGGGGCGGCGGGCCCCGGCCCGGCGAGCCCCGTAGGGGTGCCGCCAACTCACGCCATAGATGATCTTGGAATTCTGTGCAATGTTCACAACCTCGGGGGCGGGAGGACTGGTTCACCTGCGGCGGTTTCCGGAGATTCCAGATGCGACAACGTCGCAAGAGGAGCGGTCTCGGTGGATTACCGCCGGCCTATTTGGTACGTTCCAGCAAACAGCCGCCCGAAAAGAGACGGGCTTCATCGCCCCAGTTGAGCACCCTTGCGGCGGAGAATCACCGGGCCCACGGTTTACGGCTATTGGCATTCCGGACTACAGTGATCCACGCCTGTCCGGAGCCGCCCCGTCAAGGCGGCCTTTCCTTGACTCGGACCAGCGCATAACATTACCGTGACGGTTTGGCGCCCGTTTGCGATTTGGTCAGGGTGCAAGGTCTGCCGGACGGTGTGTTTTCGCAGCACACCGGCGACGCAAGCCGCTGATACGCATGATGGAGACGTGGCCGCACATGTTACAGGAATTCACGGGCGCAGGCGAGGGCGCGAAAGGCGCTGCCGTACTCAATCTTTATCGGATTGTCAGTGAAATCGCGGTGAACCACGGGAAACCCGTCCCCGCGCCGCCGGGTCTGCTTTCCCTGCCGGGCGGCCGCGCCGCCGGAGGGCCGTCCGCCGTCCGGTCGTAGCGTTGCCGCGGGTCATCGACTTCGAAGGGGGCAGGGAATCCTTTCCGTTCTCACCCATGGCGACCGCCCTCCGGTGGACGCCTCCCAGCTACCGGACCACCGCCCCGGCTCGGCCGCCGGCGGTGGTGGCCGTGTCGTGCGCGCCCACCGCTTCCCGGGAGCGGCGGGCCGCACCTCGGACGATGCCCGCCGCGGCGGGGCTCCGGCCGTACCGCACGGCTCTTGCGAGGACCTGCGGTCGTGGCCCGGCAGACCGCCGTCACCCGCTGCCGCGCCGAAGCCCGGCCGCCGCGCCGCCGCCAAGCGGCCGGCGACGCCTTCACCGCCCGCGGGCGAGAGGGGCCGGGCCGCTGCCACGCCACGCCGAAAACCTCGGCTCGAACGTGACGAAGCCGGCAATCCGAAGACCCCTGGACTGCTCCCGGTCCGCTTGCTGATTGAGCTTCCTCTACAACCAAACAGGTGAAGGAGAGTCGATGCAGTTCGCCGAACGCGAATCAGAAATCACCCTCCTCAATACCATGCTCGCGGAGAGTGAGCATGGCTGGGGAAGAATTGCGATGATAACCGGCCCTCCAGGGTTCGACAAGAGCCGGGTGCTGCACGCGTTCGCCGACTCGGCGGTGCGGTCGGGCGCCACTCATCTGAGCGCCATCTGCCTACGGAACGAGCAGAACATCTCACTCGGCGTCATCCACCAGGTTTCGCAGAGCCTCAGTGCCGCGCTGGGCGAGATGCCTCCCGCATTGAAGCTGCTGCAGGAAGCCGTATTCAACGCGGGACCGCGCGGGATCCGGCCGGAAGACCTCAATTGGATCGGCGTCACGCACGGTCTGTGGGAGATCATCACCAATCACGCGCGGCACGGTGCGGTATTGATAACGATCGAGGACGTGCAATACGCGGATTCGGTTTCGCTGGATATTCTCCTGCATTTCATAAATCGGCTTCATGCCGCGAACGTCTTCATGGTTTTCACGGTGAACGAAGGACCGGACGGGGTGCCGCTCAGGATTCAGAGCGACCTCATGCACCATCCGCAGTGCCGCCGCATCAAAGTGGCGCCGTACTCGCCGGGCACCGTTTCCCGGATCGCTCAGCTCCGCCTCGGGACCCAGCCCGACGACCCGCTGGCGGAGGCGATCCATCAGATCAGCGGCGGAAACGCCCTCCTTGTGCGCTCGCTGATCGAGGACCGGCACAACGCGGGCGACGACCAGGCCGGCCTGGTGGTCGACGACGGCTTCTCCGGATCCGTCCGTACGCTGCTGAACCGCATCGGCAGCACACCCCTACGGGTCCTGCGCGCCGCCGCCGTGCTGGACGCGTCGGCCTCTCCCCCGCTGCTGGCCGAGATGCTGCACATCAAGCAGCCGGCCGTGGTCCGCACCCTGGAATGGCTGGCGGAGATCGGCCTGCTGGGCATGGACGGCTTCCGCCACCCCGCCGCCAGGGAGGCCGTCCTCGACTCCATGGAGCCGGACCTCCTCAAGGAGCTCTACGCACGCGCCGCCCAGTTGCTGCACGCGACCGGCGTCCAGCCCACCGTGATCGCCGACCACCTCGTCGCCGCCAGCACGAAGCACGAGCCCTGGGCCCTGGACGTCCTGCGGGAGGCCGCCGACCAGGCGCTGGCCACCGACGAGTACGAACTCGCCGTGCGGTATCTCCGGTACGCGGCGGACCTGTGCTCCGGGGCCGACGAACGCGTCCAGGTCACCCTGGCGCTGGCCAAGGCCACCTGGCGGATCAACCCCTCCACCGCCACCATGTACCTCCCCATGCTCGTGCAGGCCGCGCGGGACGGCGGGCTGCCCGCCAAGGACGTGCACTGGCTGCTCACGTGCATGCTCTGGCACGGCCAGTACGACGAGGCCGAGGAGCTGTTCGCGCTGCTGGAGCAGGCGGAGCAGGGCGAGGGCCAGGAGGCGGAGGGAGCCCACGCGTGGCGCCTCGCGGCCGACCACTGGCTGGCCGGCACGCACCCCCCGGTCCTGCACCGGTTGCGGGGAACGCACAAACCGTCCCCCTTACGCGAGGGCAGCGAACGGCATCCGGCCCATTCGTACGCGCGGACGATCTCCGCACTCGCCGCCAACCTGCGCGACGGCGAGACCGAGGCGGCCCTGAGGACGGCGGAGAAGGTCCTGCACTCCGTCCAGCTCGAAGGCTGCAACATCGAGCTGGTCGAGGCGGCCCTGTTCTGCTTCGTCTATTCGGACCGCACCCAGGAGGCGGCCGCCCTCGCCGAGAACCTGTACGCGGTGGCGGAGCGGCGCTCCTCACCCACGTGGCTCAGCGTGCTCGCCGCCTTCCGCGCGCACATCGCCGAGCACAAGGGAGAGATGCTGGAGGCCGTCGAGTGGGGAGAGCTCTCCCTGCGCATCCTGCCTCCCAGGAGCCTGGGCGTGCTCGCGGCGCTGCCGCTGGCCAGCCTCATCGAGGCGCACACCGAGATGGGCGAGTATCAGAAGGCCGAGCAGTACCTCCGCCATCCCCTGCCTGAAACCGTTTACCAGACCCGCTACGGGCTGCACTACCTCTTCGCGCGGGGCCACTACAGAACGTCGGTCGGCCAGGCGCACGCGGGCCTCAGCGACTTCCTGAAGTGCGGCACGCTGATGCGCTCCTGGGAGGTCGACACGCCGCTGCTCGTCCCGTGGCGGCTCGGGGCGGCCGGGGTCTCGGTCGTGCTGAAGAACAACGCCCGCGCCCGCAAGTTCCTTGAGCTGCACCACGCCACGCCGCACGGCCACAGCCCCCGGATCCGGGGGTTCGCGCTGATGGTGCTGGCCTCCGCCGAGGAGGTCGGACGCAGGCCGCCACTGCTGCGCAAGGCCGTCGACATGCTCCAGGATTCCGGCCACAAGATGGAGCTGGCGCACGCGCTGGCACGCCTCAGCCACTCCCTGGCCGCCCTGGGCGAGACGGACAAGGCCCGGCTCATCGGCCAGCAGGCCGACCGGGTCGGCCAGCGCTGCCACGCCGAGCCCCTGCGCAGGTCGGTGGCGAACGCCTTCGACAGCGAATTCGGCGTGATGACCGCCGGGAACGATCAGAACGCCCTGAGCCCCGCCGAATATCGGGTCGCCTCGATGGCGGCGCTCGGCTACACGAACCGGGAGATCGCGACGAGAGCTCATATCACCATCAGCACGGTGGAGCAGCACCTCACCCGCATATATCGAAAGCTCGGCGTGAACGGCCGGAATGACCTTCCGCGGCTGTTCTCGTCGAAAGAGCTCGGCTCGTCGAACGGAAATGTGCTGGTCGCGGAGAATTCCCGGCACCTTCCCGGCTCGGCGTCCGTGCCCGGGTGACGGCCTTATGAGTCATGCGGGATCCGCCGCTCGGGCACGTCCCGTTTGCGGACCACCACGATGGCCCAGCCGACCTCCCCCCGGTCGACAGCGGCCTGCACTTCTTCGCACGACGAGGAGAAGGCGAGCATTTTGTCCCGGGCCTCGGCGTCGGCCAGTTGTCCGGCCCGCGCCCGGGCCGCCTCCGCGTTCCCCTCGAACGTCTGCCTGAGGAAGCCGGTCACATTGACCACCGAACTGATTTCGAAGCCGGCCTCCTCCAACGCGGAGTGGTATTCGAGAAGCGTGTAACCGTCGTTCCACCCGAACTTGTCGTAGACCTCGGTCCGGGTGCGCTCGCTTATCCTCGTCTGCGGCCGGTAGAAATCACTGAACGCGAAGATTCCGCCGCTGCGCAGCACGCGGCGGATCTCCGCATAACTGCGCGGCAGGTCCGGCGCCTTGTGCAGCGCGCCGTGGCTGACGACGTGGGTGAAAGTGCCGGGCTCGTAGGGAAGTCGCAGCACCGACGCCCGCCGGAAGCCGACGTCCAACCGCTGCCGCTGGTTGGTGCACAGATCCTGGGCGAACCTGACGTACTCCTCGCTCTCGAAGATCCCCTCACCTCGGCAGCCGAACCACTGGGCCAGGTAGACCAGCAGGCATTCGCAGTCGTCGCCCACCTCCAGCACCGTGCTCGCTCCGTCGATCCCCGCCTCGGCGGCGAGAAATGCGGCGGTCTGCTCCACGGTCGTCCGATAGTCGTCCCGGCCATTCTCCCGGAAGTCTTCGGCTGGATAGTCGGCTGCACGTACCGCGCCATAGCCCTTGAAATTCAAAAAGGTATGACTGCTCTGGTCGTACATGTCTCCGACTTCCCTCCGACAATAAGGGTGGCCCGCGGCCGTGGCACCGCACCGGTGCCCGCCGACGCGAACGCACCGAGGATCAATCGCGTTCGTCTCGCGAAGACTCTTGTCTATACCTCGAAGAGTGCCCGGATTCTCTCATGTACTCAATGGTGCTATCCCCCCTTTTCCGGTTCGGCCTTCCGTACCCCGGATGCTCATGAAGGATTTTGCGCCTCACGCAGCTTGATGAACGCGAGAATCCCCATTACTAGCATGATGAACGCGCCGGCGAAAGCGGCGATCTGCATTCCGTCTACATAGGCGTCACGGGCCACGGAGGCCAGCGCCGTGCCCACCGCCTGAGGGAGCTCGCCGGCGACCGACAGCGCGCCGCCGAGGGTCTCGTGCGCCACCGCGGCGTCCTCGGGCGGGACGCCGGCCGGCAGCTGCGCCGCGAGGGCACTGCGATAGACGGCCACCCCGATGCTGCCGAGGATGGCCGCTCCGAGCGCCTGCCCGAACTCGGTGGAGGACTCGAACAGCCCCGAGGCGGAGCCCGCCTTCTCGGGCGGCGCCGTGGCGACCACCATGGTCGAGGCCAGCGCCTGCACCGATCCGATGCCCCAGCCCAGCAGGAACAGCCCGCTGAACAGCAGTGGCAGGTTGACGTCCGTGCTCAGCTGGGAGATCAGCAGGAAGCCGATCGACCCGAAGACCATGCCGGAGCCCATGATCGTACCGGGCCGGAACCACCGGGTGAGCGCCGCTCCGAGCACCGAGCCGGCCGCCGAGCTGACGGCCGTCGGCACGGTCATCAGGCCGGCCACGATCGGCCGCATCCCGAGCACCGACATCAGGTATTGCGTGATGAAATAGAACGTCCCGACGAGGGCGAACACCGCGAGGGTGGCGGTGATCAGGGACACGGTGAACGTGTGCCGGCGGAAGAGCGCCAGGTCCAGCATGGGGTCGGGCAGCTTCCGCTGCCTCTGCAGGAACAGGGTCAGGAACGCCAGCCCGATCACGGCGCTGATCCACATCGTCAGGGAGAAGTTCTGCTCGGCGACCATCTTCACCGCGTAGACGATCGGCAGGGCGGCGAGCAGGACGAGGACCGCGCTGAGGATGTCGAACTTCCCCGGATTGGGGTCACGGTATTCCGGCAGGAGCGGGCCGAGCGCCAGTAACAAGATCATGATCGGCACGCTGATCAGGAAGACCGCTCCCCACCAGAAGCTCTCCAGCAGCCACCCGCCGACGATCGGCCCGGCCACGCTGCCGAGAGTGAAGATCGCCGCCCAGATGGCGATGGCCATGTGGAGCTGGCGGCCGTCGGTGAACATCACCCGGATGAGGGCCAGGGTCGGCGGCATCAGCGTCGCCGCCGCGGCCCCCTGCAGGCCACGCGCCACAATGAGCAGCTCGGCGCTGGGCGCGTACGCCGCGATGGCCGACGTGATGCCGAACACCACCGCGCCCACCAGGAGCAGCCGCCGCCGGCCGATCCGGTCACCCAGGTTGCCCATCGGAATGAGAAGCCCGGCCAGCAGGAAGGCATAGATGTCCACGATCCACAGCTGCTGCGTGCCGCTCGGTTCCAGCTCGGCGGTCAGTGACGGGAGCGCGAAGAACAGCACCGTCACCGTGATGGAGATGAGCAGTACAGGCAGCATGAGGATCGCCAGGCCGGTCCACTCCTTCCACCCCGCTTTGGCGCCGCTTTCGGCGATATCCATTCACACCCCTCTCATACTGTGTACGTAACATTTACAGTACACCATATGTCAGCTTGCCGGAGGGCCTCGTCAAGCAAATATTGACTCCTTGTGCAGGTTGGCGCTGCACGTCATAGCTGCTCACGGATATCTCCTGACTGACGCCTCTGCTTGAAAAATATTTTCGTCACAGCCGCCCTCCTTTCTTTTCGTCACACAGAGCACGTGATATAATTTCATCACAATGGAAGATCGTGATGAAATCAGGCGGCCATGCTGACGTGTGTGCAGTGCGGGAAAGAGCTCACGGCGCCTCCCCGCGGGCGCAAGCCCCGTTACTGCTCGCGCTCGTGCCAGGCTCGCGCCTACCGGGCCCGCCTCGACGCGCGTACCGGCCAGGGAGCCTTGCGGGAGAAGAAGAAGGAGGAGCAGCCTTCGCCTCCCCGTCCGGCACGGCCCGCCACCAGCGGGCGTGTCGATTCTCAGCGGACCGACGCCGGTCTCTCCCGGGAGCGGATCGTGTGGACCGCCATCCGGATCGCCAATGCCGAGGGCCTGGAGAGCATGTCCATGCGGCACGTCGCGAACGTGCTCGGCGTCAAGGTGATGTCGCTGTACAACTACATCGACGGGAAGGACGCGCTGATCGACCTCATGGTCGAGGCCGTGTTCAGCGAGGGCGGGGACACCGGACCCCACACCCCCCGAGGCTGGCGGGCCGAGCTGGAGGCCGCGGCCCGGTGGGAGTGGGCGCTGTACTCGACGTATCCGTGGGTCCTGGAGGTCATCGCGACGGTCAAGCCGCCGCTCGTCCCCAGCCTCCTGGCCCGCTTCGAGCGCGGCCTGGGCGCGTTCGACGGCCTCGGCCTGGACCCCGTCATGACCCATCGGATCTATCTGGGCGTCAGCGGCATCGCGCAGGGGCTCGCCCTGCTGCGGGTGAGCGAGATCGCATCCGAACGGCGCGGCGGCGGGATCTCGCTCAGCCAGTGGCGATCCGTGAAGGTGCCCGCGATCCTCGAGGAACTGGGCGCCGACCGCTATCCGCGGCAGGCCGCGCTGCGGAACCGCCCGGAGGTCCTCACGGACCTGGAGGAGATCTTCGAGTTCAGCCTCCAGCGCCTGCTGGACGGCATCGCCCGGTTCCTGGAGGGGGAGTCGCCCGCTCCCCCTCCACAGTGGCCCCGCTCTGGTCAGCCCTCGGCCGAGGATCATTGACGGCGCCCCCCGCGCCCCGGTCGGGCTGGTCCTCGGCATCTGCGTCGTTCGCCGCTCACGCGCCGTTCGAACCGGACGGCTTGAGCCATTCCTCGACGGCCTGCGCGATGGACCCCGCCTCGCCCTCCAGCATCGTGAGGTGGTCGCCGCGGACCTCGCACAGGTCGTGCTTCAGATGCCAGGACGCCCGCCAGTTGCCTTCCCTGGACCGTTCGCCGTCGGGGCCGGAGGGCAGGGGGGTGTCCGGTCTGAGGAAGAGAACGGGGGTTTCGATGTCCTCCACCACCGTCTGCCTGAAGAGCCGGTAGTAGCGCCCCATGGCCGTCATCCTGGTGTCGCTGAAGGGCCCGTACACCTCCGCCCGGTCGAACATCCCCTCCAGCATCTGACCGCCGAGGTCATCGATGACGTCGCTGTCCGGCAGGAACGTGTCCAGCAGGATGAGGCCGTCCGGGCGCACCCCGTTCCGCTCCAGATAGGAGACGGCCGCGTGCGCGAAGTTACCGCCGCCGCAGTAGCCCATCACCACGAACGGGTCGTCGCCGGCCGCCTCGCGGATGGATTCCGCCCACATGCGCACCACGACGTCCACGTTGTCGGGAAGGCTGTCGTCCGGGGCGTATCCGGGCACCTGCAGCGCGTACAGGTCGCGTACTCCCTGGAAGTGCACGGCCAGCCGGGCGAACTGGGCCGCGCCGCCCAGCGCCATCGGCGTGCTGAAGCAGAACAGCTTCGGCCGCCCTGGCCCCGAGGCCAGGGCCAGCGGCGGGTAGGCGCGGTCCAGCTCGTCCAGCGTCCGGAACATCGGCCGGAGCCGCGCCGCGGCCTCCAGCATGTCCAGCCCCTCCTGCAGCTTCCCGGCGGGGGCCGCGGCGCGCACCAGCGAGCTGAGCGATCCGCCCCCGTCCGGCTCCGCCGCTCCGGAGTCCCAGCCGGCGCCGTTGTCGATCGCGATCTCCTCCGCGAGGTGCCGGGCCAGCGCCGCGGCGGTGCCGTAGTCGAAGACCGCCGTCGCCGGCATCCGCACGCCGGTCGCCTTGTTCAGTACGTTGCGCAGCTCCATCGCGGTCAGCGAGTCGAAGCCCGCTTCGAGGAAGTTCTGCTCCGCCCGGATCGCCTCCGGCTCGCTGTACCCGATCACCTTCGCCGCGCACTCGCGCACCATCAGGGTCAGCTCCTCGACCTGCTCGGCCGGCGACAGCCCGGCCAGCCGCCGCTGCACCGCCGACCCGTCGGCCGCGGCCTGCCCGGCGTGGGCGGTGCGGCGGGCGGGAGCACGGACGAGCCCGCGCAGGATCGCCGGGACGCCGTCGTGGCGGTTGCCGAGGATGTGGGTGTTGATGGGGATCGGGAGCAGGTGGGGTCGGGGTGTGGTGAGGGCGGTGTCGAGGAGTTGGTTGCCTTGGGTGGTGGTGATGCGGTGGTAGCCGGCTTGTTCGATGCGGGTGATGTCGGTGGTGGTGAGGTGGGCGCTCATGCCGCTGGGTTGGTGC
>NZ_JBIEIS010000025.1:0-185710 GCF_043496855.1 Nonomuraea sp. JJY05 | reverse complement strand
GGTGCCGGTGGCGGTGCCGGTGGCGGTGCCGTTGGCGGTGCCGGTGGCGGTGCCGGTGGCGGTGCCGGTGGCGGTGCCGGTGGCGGTGCCGGTGGCGGTGCCGGTGGCGGTGCCGGTGGCGGTGCCGGGGGCCGTGCGGTGACATGCCGGTGCGTGCCGGTGACGGTGGCCGTGGCCGTGCCGGTGGCGGTGGCGGTGCTGATGACAGTGACGATGCTGGTGGCGGCAAGCCGTGTGCTTGGGGCGCTGTAGCGGGCCGCGAATGTCGGTGCGCCAGGCCAGGTAGCCGGACCGGATGCCGGACCGGGTGCCGGACCGGGTGGCGTGAGCAGGCGGCCTGGCCAGGGTGCCGGGTGAGCGTCGATGCCTGCGCTGCGCCCAGGGCGGACTGCAACACAAGTGCCACCTGAAGGTAGCCGCGAAGGCTCCAAGGTGTCGCGGACGCGGCCCGTCCGAAGGCGCCCCGCATAAGGGGCGAACGCGAATACGCCCCACCTTCTCCCGCGTATCCTGCCCCGGTGACCACTGCCGCCACGCTCGCTCCCCCCGCCCGCCCCGCCGAACGTCTCCGGACCTTCACCCCATGGTGGATGTCCTTGCTCGCCGGCATCGCGGCGTTCACCGGCACCGGGTCCGCCACCCTGAACGGCGACGAACTGGCCACCATCAGCGCCGCTTCCCGCTCGCTGTCCGGCATGTGGGAGCTGGCCCGGAACATCGACGGTCATTTCCTCCCGTACTACCTATTCATGCACCTCTGGGTGAAGACGGGCACGGCGGAGTTGTGGCTGCGGCTGCCGTCGGCGGTGGGGATCGGCGTGGCGGCCTGGTTCCTGGTCGATCTGGGGCGGCGGCTGCACAGCACGCGGGCCGGGGTGATCGCGGCCGCCGTCTTCGCGATCCTGCCCTCAGTGTCCTACTTCGGGGCCTTTGCGAGGTCGTACGCGTTCGCGGCGGCCGCGGTGGCGTTCTCGTTCTGGGCGCTGCATCGGGCCGTGGAGCGCTCCGAGGCCAGGCGGTGGGTGGTGTACGGGGTCGCGGTGGCCCTCGTGTGCTCCACGCACCTGTTCGCGGTGCTGGTGCTGCCCGCCCAGTTGCTGCTCCTGCGCCGGGCCTGGGTGGTGCCGATGTTGGCGGCGCTGGCCGTCGGGTGCCTGCCCGCCGCGGTGCTGGGGCTGGTGGGGTTCGGGGAGCGGCACGCGATCAGCTGGATCCCGCAGCGCGGGCCGGAGGTGTGGCTGAAGTTCCCCAAGATGGCGGCGGGAGCGACCGGGCTGGGTGTGATGTTGTTCGCCCTGGCGCTGGCCGGCGCGGTGCTGCTGTGGAGGGGGGCGCCACGCGGGGCCGAGGAAGCCAGCCAAGCCCAGGCCGGGGAACACGGCGGGGCCGGGGAAGGCGGCCGAGCCAGGGCTGGAGAACACGGCGGGGTCGAGGAAGCCGGCCGAGCCAGGGCCGGGGAAGGGCAGTACGGCGGGGCCGGAGAACGCGGCGGGGCCAGGGTGTGGGTGTTCGTGCTGGTCGGGTGGCTCGTGTTGCCGCCGGTGCTGCTGCTCGCCGTGTCGCAGCTCGTGACGCCCGTCTACGTGGACCGGTACCTGTTCGTGACCGCTCCGGCGCTGGCGCTGCTGGCGGGGCTCGCCGTGGCGGCCCTGCCCCGGTTCCAGGTGGTGGCCGCGGTCGTGGTGGTGCTGCTCGGATGCGCGCTGTCCGTCCAGGAGCACGTCACGGTACGCGAGGAGAACGGACGTTTCGAGAACATCCCCTGGGCGTTGCGCGTGATCAAGGCCGAGCCCGACGACGCGATCGTGTACGGCCAGAGCCAGCTCCGCACGGGCTTCGAGTACTACGCCGACTCCTTGATGCCGGTCGACGTGCTCAAGACCGGTGAAGCGCCCTCGCCCGACGGGTTCGGGTATCCGGAGCGCTCCGACGCGGCGGCCGCGCTGGACGGGCGTGACCGGGTGTGGGTGGTGTGGCGCGGGAGCAAGCAGTCGGGCCTCGACGGCGACGCGGTTCCGCGGGTGGCCGAGGTGGTGAAGGCGGGATTCAAGCTGAGCCTGGCCAAGCACTCCGCCGAGCTGCCGGGGCTGACGGTGGCGCTGTTCGTCCGCCGCTGACGCACCTCGCGGGCCCTTCCCCAAACGGGGGGGAAGGACCCGCGGAGGTCAGCCGACCTCGACGCCGCCGATCGACTTCTTGCCGCGCCGCAGCACCATGAAGCGCCCGTGCAGCAGATCCTCGGAGCCCGGTACGTACGCCTCGTCAGTGATCTTGACGTTGTTGAGGTAAGCCCCGCCCTCCTTCACCGCCCGCCTGGCCGCCGACTTCGACTCCACCAGGCCGCTGTCGGCCAGCAGGTCGACGAACGACGTACCGAGCGCGGGGACCGTGGCCTTCGGCACCTCGGCCAGCGCCGCCCCCAGCGTGGAGGCGGGCAGGTCCTCCAGCGCGCCCTGTCCGAAGAGCGCCTTCGAGGCCGCCACGACCGCGTCGAGCTCGTGCTTGCCGTGGAGCAGCTCGGTGAGGTCCTCGGCGAGCGTCCGCTGCGCCTCGCGGGCGAAGGGGCGTTCGGCGACGGCCTTCTCCAGGGCCTCGATCTCCTCGCGGGTCTTGAAGGTGAAGACCTTGAGGTAGTGGATCACGTCGCGGTCGTCGGAGTTGAGGAAGTACTGGTAGAAGGCGTAGGGCGAGGTCATCTCCGGGTCGAGCCAGAGCGCGCCGCCCGCCGTCTTGCCGAACTTGGTGCCGTCGGCCTTGGTGATCAGCGGCAGGGTGAGCGCGTGGACGTGCCCGCCCTCGATGCGGCGGATGAGGTCGGCGCCCGCCGTGATGTTGCCCCACTGGTCGCTGCCACCGATCTGCAGCGTGCAGTCGTGCCGGCGGAACAGCTCCAGGTAGTCGTTGGCCTGCAGGATCTGGTAGCTGAACTCGGTGTAGCTCAGCCCCTCCCCCTGCAGGCGCGCGGAGACGGACTCCCGGGCGAGCATGCGGTTGACCGGGAAGTGCTTGCCGATGTCGCGCAGGAAGTCGATGGCGCTCAGCTCGCCGGTCCAGTCGAGGTTGCTGACCAGCTGGGCGGCGTTCGGCTGGACGTCGAAGTCGAGGAAACGGCCGACCTGGCCGCGCAGGCGCTCCACCCACTCCGCGACGACCTCGGTGGCGTTGAGCGAGCGCTCGGTGTTGCGCCCGCTCGGGTCGCCGATCAGGCCGGTGGCGCCGCCGACCAGGCCGATCGGGCGGTGCCCGGCCAGCTGGAGGCGGCGCAGCGTGAGCAGCGGCACGAAGTGGCCGACGTGCAAGGAGGCGGCGGTGGGGTCAAAACCGGAATAGACCGTGATCGGGCCCTTGGCCATGGACGCGCGCAGGGCGTCGAGGTCGGTGGACTGAGCGATAAGCCCTCGCCACGCGAGGTCATCGAGAATGTCGGTCACGGTGCCGGCTTTCCGTAGAGACGTTGGATGTTGAGTTATGACAAGCGTGCCCGATCGCTCGGGTCAACCGCCACTTGGATACGCTCTGTCTCCATGTGGAGGGTCCGTCGCGAGCTGGCCGTTTTCAAGATTTTAGGGGCTCTGGCGTGTGCTGGGCTCGCCGTCTACTGGTGGGTCGCCGGCGATGTCCGCGGTGTGGTCCTGGCCGTCCCCGCGGCCGTGCTGGTCGGAGGGATGGGGCTGCGCGATCTGATCGTCCCCGTACGGCTGGCGGCCGACGAAAGGGGGATCACCGTGGTGCACGGGTTCGCGGGCAGGCGGCACGTACCCTGGGAGGCGATCCGGGACATCAAGGTCGACGTGAGCAGGCGATGGGGGCGGCGCAGCGAGATCCTGGAGATCGACACGGGCGACCACCTGCACATCTTCAGCCGTCACGACCTGGATGCTCCTCCCACCGAGGTGGCCGCGGCGTTGCGGCGGCGGGGCACGTGAGCGCGGTAGGGCGACACGGTCGGGTCACCCTCGATCCAGAACCGCCACGGCGTGTCCTTGGCGGTCGAGATGCCGGTACGCGGGCCTGACCTGATCGACGCCGCCTCCGCCGGACGGCCCTCCAGCACGGCCGCCGCGCCATGCGGGACTCCGGTCAGCCGGCGATCCGCTGCGTAAGAGTCACCCGCGATCGCGTCGAGGCCGTTGTGCTCGCGCAGCAGGCCGAGGACGACGGCCAGCCTGGCCGGCCCGCGGGCGAGGTCCCGATCGGGGATCGTCCTGACCCTCCCGGTCGTGGACGTAGGGCCGTTGCCCGCGGACGTGCGCCGGGCGCGGGCCTCGTCGATGCCCGCCACCACCTCGCCGGCCCGCAGCAGCACGGCCGAGCCGAAGCCCTCGGGCAGGCAGACCAGGTTCGCGCAGAAGTGCATGCCGTACGTGAAGTACACGTACAGGTGCCCGGGCGGGCCGAACATGACCGCGTTACGCGGCGTCTTGCCCCGGTAGGTGTGCGCCGCCGGGTCCTCGCCGGGGCCGCCGTACGCCTCGACCTCGGTCAGACGCACGGCGACGGGGCCGTGCACGAGCACGCGCCTGAGCAGCTCGGGCGCGACCTCGTGCGACGGCCGGTCGAAGAAACCCCGCGGCAGCGCGGCGGAGCTCAGCTCCCCGCTGCCCATGCCGCCTGCGCGTCGACCGCCTCCCGCAGCGCGACGAGCTGGTCGCGGACGCGGTCGGGCGCGGTGCCGCCGTGAGCCTTGCGCGCGGCCAGGGCGCCGGGCACGTTGAGCACGTCGCGGACGTCGGGCGTCAGGTGCGACGACACCTTGATCAGCTCCTCGTCCGTGAGGTCGCCCAGGTCCTTGTCGTTGACCTGGCACCACACCACCAGGTGGCCGACCGCCTCGTGGGCCTCGCGGAACGGGACCCCCCGGCGTACGAGCAGCTCGGCCAGGTCGGTGGCCAGCGCGAACCCGTCGGGCGCCGAGGACTCCATGCGGGCGGTGTTGACCCGCATGGTCGCGACCAGCCCGGCCATCGCGGGCAGGACCAGGAGCAGCGTGTCTACGGCGTCGAAGACGGGCTCCTTGTCCTCCTGCAGGTCGCGGTTGTAGGTCAGCGGCAGGCCCTTGAGCGTGGTCAGCAGCGACATCAGGTTGCCGATGAGGCGCCCGGACTTGCCGCGGGCCAGCTCGGCGACGTCGGGGTTCTTCTTCTGGGGCATGATCGACGAGCCGGTGGAGTAGGCGTCGTCCATCTCGATCCAGCGGAACTCCTGCGAGGCCCACAGGACGATCTCCTCGCCCAGCCGCGACAGGTGCACGCCGATCATGGCCGCGTCGAACAGGAACTCCGCCGCGAAGTCACGGTCGGCGACGGCGTCCATCGAGTTGGGCGCGGCGGCGGCGAAGCCGAGCTCCTCGGCCACGGCCTGCGGGTCGAGCGGCAGCGACGAGCCCGCCAGCGCGCCGGCGCCGAGCGGGGAGATCGCGGCGCGCTTGTCCCAGTCGGTGAGCCGGTCGATGTCGCGGGCGAAGGCGTGCACGTGGGCCAGGAGCTGGTGGCCGAACGACACCGGCTGCGCGTGCTGCAGGTGCGTCATGCCGGGCGCGGCGGTCTCGGCGTGCTGTTCTGCCTGGGCCATGAGCGCCGTCTCCAGCTCGACCAGGCGGGAGACGACCGAGCGGGCGTGATCGCGCAGATAGAGGCGCAGGTCGGTGGCGATCTGGTCGTTGCGCGAGCGCCCCGCGCGGAGCTTGCCGCCCAGCGAGCCGAGCCGCTCCAGCAGACCGCGCTCCAGCGCCGTGTGCACGTCCTCGTCGGCGACCGTCGGCCGGAACTCGCCCGCCTTGCAGGCGCGCTCCAGGTCGTCGAGCGCGCCGATCATGCGCTCGAGCTCCTCGTCGCTCAGCAGCTCCGCCCTGTGCAGCACGCGCGCGTGCGCCCTGGACGCCGCCAGGTCGTACGGCACGAGCCGCCAGTCGAAGTGCACGCTCACCGACAGCCGGGCCAGCGCGTCGGACGGGCCGCTCTCGAAGCGCCCGCCCCACAGCCGCATCGGCTTGCCATCACTCACCGTTGTCTCCTTCGTGACCATGTCCATGGTCGCACCCGCTTCGGGACTCGTTGGCATCGTTCCTCGTTCTCTCGCCCCGAGCTCCTGTGCTCCGGCGCGACCATAGTGCAAGTCACCCTTTCTCGGCGCCTCGTGCGGCGGCGATCTTACTGGGGAGGGAGAACAGCTGGACGAAGCCCTTGGCCAGCGACTGGTCGAACGTGTCGCCGGTGTCGTAGGTGGCCAGCGAGAAATCGTACAGAGACTCCTCCGAGCGGCGGCCCGTGACCGTGGCCCGGCCGCCGTGCAGCGTCATGCGGATGTCGCCGGAGACGTGCTTCTGCGCCTCGGCGATGAGCGCGTCGAGGGCGCTCTTGAGCGGGGAGAACCACAGGCCGTCGTAGACCAGCTCGCCCCACCGCTGGTCCACGCCGCGCTTGAAGCGGGCCAGGTCGCGTTCGACGGTGACGTTCTCCAGCTCCATGTGCGCGGCGATGAGGGCGACGGCGCCGGGCGCCTCGTACACCTCGCGCGACTTGATGCCGACCAGGCGGTCCTCGACCAGGTCGATCCGGCCGACGCCCTGCGCGCCCGCGCGCCTGTTGAGCTCGTCGATGACCTGGTACGGCGTCAGCGCCCGCCCGTCGAGCCCTACCGGGACGCCCTGCTCGAACGTGATGACGACCTCGTCGGCCTCGCGCGGCCCGGCCGGGTCGTCGGTGTAGGAGTAGACGTCCTCGGTGGGGCCGTTCCAGATGTCCTCGAGGAAGCCGGTCTCGACGGCGCGGCCCCAGAGGTTCTGGTCGATGGAGAACGGGTTCTTCTTCGACGTCTCGATGGGCAGGCCCTTGGCCTCGGCGTACTCGATGGCCTTGTCACGCGTCCAGGCGAAGTCGCGGGCGGGCGCGACGACCTTGAGGTCGGGGGCGAGGGCGGCCAGGCCGGCCTCGAAGCGGACCTGGTCGTTGCCCTTGCCGGTGCAGCCGTGCGAGACGATCGTGCCGCCGAACCGCTTGGCCGCCGAGACCAGGTGCTTGACGATCAGGGGGCGCGACAGCGAGGAGACCAGCGGGTAGCGGTCCATGTAGAGGGCGTTGGCCTGCAGCGCGGGCACGCAGAAGTCGGCGGCGAACTCCTCCTTGGCGTCCACCACGACCGACTCGACCGCGCCGCAGTCGAGGGCCCGCTTCTGGATCGCTTCCATGTCCTCGCCGCCCTGGCCGAGGTCCACGGCGACGCAGACGACCTCGGCGTCCATCTTCTCGGCGAGGTACGGGATGGCGACCGAGGTGTCGAGGCCGCCGGAATATGCGAGAACAACCCTTTCGGACATTACATATCTCCGGATGTCGAATCTTGGCCGAACGGCGGGCTAGGCGCGCCGGTCGGCCACTCTCAGCAGCGCCTCCGCGACGGCCTGGCCGCCCGTGGGGTCGCGGCTGATCACGAGGATCGTGTCGTCGCCCGCGACCGTGCCGAGGATCGACTCCCAGTCGGCGTGGTCGATGGCGGAGGCCAGGAACTGGGCCGCGCCCGGCGGGGTGCGCACGATGACCAGGTTGGCCGACGCCTCGGCGCCGACCAGCAGTTCCTCGGCGATGCGGTGCAGTCGCGCGGCCGGGGTCTCTCCGGTGCCCAGCCGGGTGAGCGGGATCCTGGCCCCGCCCTCGCCGGGCAGGGCGTAGACCAGGGATCCGTCGTCGGCGCGCAGCTTGAGCGCGCCGAGCTCGTCGAGGTCACGCGAGAGCGTGGCCTGGGTGACCTCGACGCCGCTCTCGGCCAGCAGCTTGGCCAGCTCCGGCTGGGAGCGCACGGCCTGCCGCTGCAGCAGATCGGTGATCTTCGCCTGCCGCGCCGCCTTGGTCATGGGGATCGTCATCGACGGGACACCAGCCAGTGGAGGAGTGCCTTCTGGGCGTGCAGCCGGTTCTCGGCCTGGTCCCACACGACGCTCTGCGGGCCTTCGAGGACCTCGTCGGTGATCTCGTAGTCGCGGTAGGCCGGCAGGCAGTGCAGCACGATCGCGTCGGGCGCGGCGTGCTGGAGCAGCTCGGAGTTCACCTGGTACGGCATGAGCGCGGCGACCCGCGCCTCCTTGCCGTCCTGGCCCATCGACACCCACGTGTCGGTCGCGATCACGTGCGCGCCCTGGGCGGCGGCCGCCGGGTCGGACAGCGCGATCACCGAGCCGCCCGTCTTGGCGGCGATGGCGGCGGCCTGGTCGAGGATGACCGCGTCGGGCTGGTAGCCGGCCGGGGCCGCGATCCGCACGTGCATGCCGGCGGTGGCTCCGCCGAGCAGGTAGGAGTGGGCCATGTTGTTGGCGCCGTCGCCCAGGTAGGTGAGCGTGACCCCGGCGGTCCGGCCCAGCCTCTCCTGCACGGTCTGCAGGTCGGCCAGGATCTGGCAGGGGTGGAACTCGTCGGTGAGCGCGTTGACGACCGGCACCCGGGAGTGGGCGGCCATCTCGTCGATGAGCTCCTGACCGGCGGTCCGCCACACGATGGCGGCGACCTGCCGGTCGAGCACCCGGGCGATGTCGGCGGTGGGCTCGCCGCGGCCCATGAGGACCGAGACGTTGTCCACGACCAGCGGCAGACCGCCGAGCTCGCCGATGCCGGTGTGGAAGGAGATGCGCGTGCGGGCCGACGGCTTGTCGAACAGGACCGCGACCGTCTGCGGCCCCTCGAACGGGCGGTAGCCGAACCGGTCCTTCTTCATGGCCGCGGCGAGGTCGAGCACCTCCGCCTGCTCGGCGGGCGTCAGGTCGTCGTCCCTCAGGAAGTGTCTGATGTGCGCCGAGTCCGCGCTGTGCCGGGTCACTTGGCCGCCTCCGCGAGGATCGCCGGGTACGCGGCCAGGAACTTGTCGATCTCCTCGGCCGTGACCACCAGCGGCGGCGCGATGCGTACGGCGTCCGGCTGGAGGGCGTTGACCAGGAAGCCGTCGCTCTGGGCGGCCTTCTGGACCTCGGCCGAGCGGGGCTCGCTCAGCACGGTGGCCAGCCAGAGGCCGCGCCCGCGCACGCCCTTCAGCAGCGGGTGCCGGATCGACTCCAGGCCCGAGCGCAGCCGCGCGGAGGCCGACTTGACGTGGTCGAGGTCGAGGTTGCCGAGCACGGCCAGGGCCGCGGCGCAGGCGACCGGGTTGCCGCCGAACGTGGAGCCGTGGTCGCCCTTGGCGAACAGCTTGCCCGCGTCGCCGAAGCCGATGCACGCGCCGATCGGCAGCCCGCCGCCCAGGCCCTTGGCCAGGGTCAGGATGTCGGGCGTGACGCCGTCGGCCTGGTGGGCGAACCAGTGGCCGGTGCGGCCGATCGCGGACTGGATCTCGTCGGCGACCAGGAGGGCGCCCGTGGAGTCGCAGATCTCGCGGGCCGCCTCGAAGTAGCCCTCGGGCGGCGGCACGACACCGGCCTCGCCCTGGGTCGGCTCCAGGAAGACCGCGATGCAGTCGCCGGTCACGGCCTCCTTGAGCGCGGTGGCGTCGCCGTACGGGACGAAGCGGACGTCGACCGGGAACGGGCCGAACTGGTCGCGGATCGACGGCTTGCCGGTCAGCGACAGCGCGCCGATCGTGCGGCCGTGGAAGCCGTTCTCGGCGGCGACGAAGTAGGAGCGGCCCTCGCGCTTGCCGTACTTGACGGCGAGCTTGTAGGCGGCCTCGTTGGCCTCGGTGCCGGAGTTGGCGAAGAAGACCTTGCCCGGGGCGTTGAGCAGGGTGAGGAGCTTCTCGGCGAGCAGCACCTCGGGCTCGTGCAGGAACAGGTTGCTGGTGTGGGCGATCGTGGCGACCTGCTTGGAGACGGCCTCGACCAGGGCGGGGTGGGCGTGACCGAGCGAGCTGGTCGCGATGCCGCCGATGAAGTCGAGGTATTCGTTGCCGTCGACGTCCCAGACGCGAGTGCCCTCGCCTCGTGCCAGCGCCACCGGCGGGACGCCGTAGTTGGGCATGAAGGCTTCCTCGAACCTCTTGTACAGGCTCATCAGGGCATCACCATCGTTCCGATTCCCTCATTGGTGAATATTTCCAGCAACAGCGAGTGCGGCACACGGCCGTCGAGCACGTGGGCCTGCGGGACGCCGCCCTGGACCGCGGTCAGGCAGGCCTCCATCTTGGGGACCATGCCGCTGGACAGCGTCGGCATCAGCGTGTCGAGCTCGTCGGCGCTGAGCTGGTCGATCACGTCGGTGTCGTCGGGCCAGTTGGCGTACAGGCCCTCGACGTCGGTGAGGACGATCAGCTTCTGCGCCTCGAGCGCCACGGCCAGCGCGGCCGCGGCGGTGTCGGCGTTCACGTTGTAGATCTGCCCGTCGTCGCCGCGCGCCACGCTGGAGATGACCGGGATGCGGCCGTTGTCGATCAGGGCCCGCACCGCGCCCGGATCGACCTTGATGATCTCGCCGACCTGGCCGATGTCCACGGGCTCGCCGTCCACGATCGCGTGCTTGCGCACGGCCGTGAACAGGTGGGCGTCCTCGCCGGACATGCCTACGGCGAACGGGCCGTGCCGGTTGACCAGGCCCACGATGTCGCGGTTGACCTGGCCGACCAGGACCATCCTGACGACCTCCATGGCCTCCGGCGTGGTGACCCGCAGCCCGGCGGTGAACGTGGACTCGATGCCCAGCCTGGCCAGCGCGCTGCTGATCTGCGGGCCGCCGCCGTGCACGACGACCGGGCGCAGGCCCGCGTGCTGCAGGAAGACGACGTCCTCGGCGAAGCCCGCCTTGAGCCCCTCGTCGGTCATGGCGTTGCCGCCGTACTTGATGACGACGGTGGCGCCGTGGAAGCGGGTCAGCCAGGGCAGTGCCTCGATCAGCGACTCGGCCTTGGTCTGTGCGCTGAGGGACCTCATGAGGAGTACGCCGAGTTCTCGTGGACGTACTCGGCCGTGAGATCCGTGGTGTGCACCGTCGCGGTGTGCGGGCCGGCCGACAGGTCGATCGTGATCGTCACGTCCCTGGGGCGCATGTCCACCTTGGAGCGGTCGTCGCCGACCGCGCCGCCGCGGCAGATCCAGATGCCGTTGATGGCCACGTTCAGGCGCTCGGGCTCGAACACCGCGTCGGTGGTGCCGACGGCGGCCAGGACGCGGCCCCAGTTGGGGTCCTCGCCGTGGATGGCGCACTTGAGCAGGTTGGAACGCGAGACCGCGCGGCCGACCTTGACCGCGTCGTCCTCGGAGTCGGCGCCGACGACCTCGATGGCGATGGCCTTGGAGGCGCCCTCGGCGTCGACCAGGAGCTGCCTGGCCAGGTCGGCGCAGACCTCGTGGACCTTCTGCTCGAACTCGGCGAGGTCCGGCTTGACGCCGGCGGCGCCGCTGGACAGCAGGAGCACGGTGTCGTTGGTGGACATGCAGCCGTCGGTGTCGAGACGGTCGAACGTCCTGGCCGTGGCCCTGCGCAGCACCGCGTCGAGCTCCTCGCTGGTGAGGTCGGCGTCCGTGGTGATCACGCACAGCATCGTGGCCAGGGAGGGGGCGAGCATGCCCGCGCCCTTGGCCATGCCGCCGACCATGTATCCGCTGCCCCGCCGGAACGAGATCTTGGAGACGGTGTCCGTGGTGCGGATGGCGTCGGCGGCGGCCAGCCCGCCGTCGCGGGAGAGCTGGGTGGCGACTGTCTCGACGCCGGCCAGCAGCACGTCCATCGGCAGCCGCTCGCCGATCAGGCCGGTGGAGCAGACCGCGACCTCGCCCGCGGAGTCCTCGAGCACCTCTGCCACCTTCTCGGCGGTGGCGTGGGTGTCCTGGAAGCCCTCGGGGCCGGTGCAGGCGTTGGCGCCGCCGGAGTTGAGCACGACCGCTCGCAGCCGTCCGCCGGCCAGGACCTGCTGCGACCACAGCACGGGGGCGGCCTTCACGCGGTTGGCGGTGAAGACGCCCGCGGCGGCCCTGCTGGGCCCGTCGTTGACGACGAGGGCCAGGTCACGGGCGCCGCCGGACTTGATCCCGGCGGCGATGCCCGCGGCCCGAAAACCGAGTGGTGCGGTTACGCTCACGCCGCCTCCTTCGTCGGCAACGCAAGCGTTTGACGCCCGTGCTCATTGGTTCGTTCGCTGCGCTCTCTCACGGTGCGACTCCTGTCAGGGGAAGGCCGAGCTCTTCGGGGAGGCCGAGTGCGAGGTTCACGCTCTGGACGGCGCCTCCGGCCGTGCCCTTGGTGAGGTTGTCGATGGCGATGACGGCGACCACGCGGCCCGCGCGTTCGTCGAGCGTCACCTGCAGGACGGCGGTGTTGGCGCCGTAGGTCATGGAGGTGGCCGGCCACGTGCCCTCGGGCAGGAGCTTGACGAACGGCTCCGCCTTCAGCGCCGCCTCGTACGCCGTCCGCAGCGACTCCTTGGTGAGGCCGGGCGCGGCCGGGGCGGTGCAGGTGGCGAGGATGCCGCGGCTCATGGGGGCCAGCGTCGGGGTGAACGAGACGCGGACCGGCGTGCCGGCGACGGCCGACAGGCCCTGCTCCATCTCGGGCGTGTGCCGGTGGACGCCGCCCACGCCGTACGCGCTGACCGAGCCCATGACCTCGCTGCCGAGCAGGCTGGGCTTGAGCGACTTGCCGGCGCCGCTGGTGCCGCTGGCGGCCACCACGACCACGTCCGGCTCGGCCAGGCCCGCGGCGAACGCGGGCCACAGGGCCAGCAGGACGGAGGTCGGGTAGCAGCCGGGGACCGCGATGCGGGTGGCCGTCCGCAGGATCTCCCGCTGGCCGGGCAGCTCGGGCAGGCCGTAGGGCCAGGACCCGGCGTGCTCGCCGCCGTAGAACTCCTGCCAGGCGGCCGGGTCGGTGAGCCGGTGGTCGGCGCCGCAGTCGACGACGATCGTCTCCTCGCCGAGCTGGGCGGCGACGGCGGCCGAGTGGCCGTGCGGCAGGGCGAGGAAGACGACGTCGTGCCCGGCCAGCGTGTCGGCGACGGTGTCCTCGATGATCCGGTCGGCCAGCTGCGGCAGGTGAGGCTGGTGGGCGCCGAGGCGGCTGCCCGCACTGGACGCCGCGGTGAGCGCGCCGATCTCGAACTCGGGGTGCCCTAGGAGGAGGCGGAGCAGCTCTCCTCCCGCGTAGCCGCTGGCACCCGCGACCGCTGCCCTCATTCAGCCCTCTCTCCTGCATATTCATGCATCCTTGCTCATGACCTTACTGTGAAGATAATGCACTCCACGGGATGGACATGCAAGCTGGAGGCGTCCAGATGACCACATCGTGAGACGGGGAGTGTTCCCAGTCGGCTGCAGGTGAATGCCAAGCGGGGGCGGCGACGATGGGGCGCATGAGCGACTTCTTGCCCGATCTGCAGTTCGTCACCCCTGGCGGGAGGGACCCGGGGCGGTTCGGGCGGATCGTCCTCGTGCTGCTCTGGCTGACGGTGTGCCTGGCGCCGGTGGCGTTCGCGATCGGCGATCTGGAGCTGGCCACCGGGCGCGCCGGCACGCCGGGGACGCTGCGGGTGGCCTCGTGCGAGGCGCTGGGCGAGGGCCGCTACGACTGCCAGGGGATCTTCACTCCGGACTCCGGCGGGAGCGCCGTGGCGGTGGACGCCTCGCCGGACTCCGAGGCGGGCGCCGTGTCGCGGGCCCAGCTCACGCCGGAAGGCGACCGCGCGGTCCCGGCCGGGACCAAGGGGGTCATGGCGGCCTTGACGTTGCCGGCGGTCGGGTTCGGGGGGCTGGGGTTCCTGCCGTACGTGATCATGTACTGGGCGGGGGCGCGCAGGGGGCGTCGGGCCGCCGTGACCGGGGGCTTCCTGGTCACGGCGGCCGGAGCCGCGCTGACGGTGGTCGGGATGGTGGCGGCCTACTCCTGAGCGGTCAGCGCAGGAAGGCGGCGGCCACGCCCGCGTCCACCGGTATGTGCAGGCCCGTGGTGTGGGTCAGGTCGTTGCCGGTGAGGGCGAAGACCGCGGCGGCCACGTGCTCGGGCAGGACCTCGCGCTTGAGCAGGGTCCGCTGCGCGTAGAACTCGCCGAGCTTCTCCTCCTGCACGCCGTAGACGGCCGCGCGGTTGGCGCCCCAGCCGGAGGCGAAGATGCCGGAGCCGCGTACCACGCCGTCGGGGTTGATCCCGTTGACGCGGATGCCGTGCGTGCCCAGCTCGGCCGCCAGCAGCCGGACCTGGTGCGCCTGGTCGGCCTTGGCCGCGCCGTAGGCGACGTTGTTCGGGCCGGCGAAGACGGCGTTCTTGGAGGAGATGTAGACGATGTCGCCGCCCAGACCCTGGTCGATCAGGACCCGGGCCGTCTCGCGCGCGACCAGGAACGAGCCCCTGGCCATCACGTCGTGCTGCAGGTCCCAGTCGTCCAGGGTGGTCTCCAGCAGCGCGCGGGACAGCGACAGGCCGGCGTTGTTGACGACCAGGTCCACGCCGCCGAAGGCCAGCACGCCCGCGCGTACCGCCGCGGCGACCTGCTCCTCCGAGGTGACGTCCACGGCGACCGCCACCGCGACGTCGGACACCCGGTAGGCGGCCGCGCCGAGCTCGGCGGCGACCTTCTCCGCGGCGGCCACGTCGCGGTCGGCCACCACCACGCACGCGCCCTCCGCGGCCAGGCGGCGCGCGGTCGCCGCGCCGATGCCCGAGCCGCCGCCGGTCACCAGCGCGACGCGGGTGGCCAGGGGCTTCGGCTTGGGCATGCGGCGGAGCTTGGCCTCCTCCAGCTCCCAGTACTCGATGCGGAACTTCTCCGACTCGGGGATGGGCGCGTACGTGGAGACGGACTCTGCCCCGCGCATGACGTTGATGGCGTTGACGTAGAACTCGCCGGCCACGCGGGCGGTCTGCTTGTCCTTGCCGAACGAGAACATGCCGACGCCCGGCACCAGCACGATCGCCGGGTCCGCGCCGCGCATGGGCGGCGAGTCGGGGGTGGCGTTGCGGTCGTAGTAGGCCGTGTAGTCGGCGCGGTAGGCGGTGTGCAGCTCGCGCAGCCGTTCGACGGCCTGCTCCAGGGGCGCGTCCGGCGGCAGGTCGAGCACCAGCGGCGCGACCTTGGTCCGCAGGAAGTGGTCCGGGCACGACGTGCCCAGGGCCGCCAGGCGCGGGTGCTCGGCGCGGGAGACGAAGTCCAGCACCTCGGGCGTGTCGGTGTAGTGGCCGACGACGCGGACGTCGGTGGAGGCCAGGCCGCGGATGTGCGGGAACAGCGCGGCGGCCCGCGCGTGCCGCTCGGCCTCCGGCAGCGTCTCGTGGATCACCGAGCCGAACGGGTCGGGGCGGCCGTGCTCGGCCAGGTACGCCTCCGCGGTGCGGATGATCTCCAGCGAACGGGACTCGCACTCCTGCGACGTGGCGCCCCAGGCGGTGATGCCGTGGCCGCCGAGGATGCAGCCGATGGCCTGCGGGTTGGCCTCCTTGATGGCGGCGATGTCCAGGCCGAGCTGGAACCCGGGCCGCCGCCACGGCACCCACACCACGCGGTCGCCGAAGACGCGCCTGGTCAGCTCCTCGCCGTCGGCCGCGGTCGCGAGCGCGATCCCGGCGTCGGGGTGCAGGTGGTCGACGTGCGCGGCCTCGACCAGGCCGTGCATGGCGGTGTCGATCGACGGCGCGGCGCCGCCCTTGCCGTGCAGGCAGTAGTCGAACGCGGCGACCATCTCGTCCTCGCGCTCCACGCCCGGGTAGACGTTCACGAGCGCGCGCAGGCGGTCCAGGCGGAGCACGGCGAGGCCGGACTCCTTCAGCGTGCCCAGGTCGCCGCCCGAGCCCTTGACCCAGAGGAGTTCGACGTCCTCTCCGGTGACCGGGTCGGGCGCCGCGCCCTTGGCCGAGGTGTTGCCGCCCGCGTAGTTGGTGTTGCGCGGGTCGGCGCCCAGCCGGTGCGAGCGCTCCAGCAGTTCCTTAACGACTTCCATGGTTGGTCAGGCCCCCCAGCCGGCCTGGGTGCCGCCGACACGCTCGGCGGCGATCTTCTCGAAATATCCGGACTTGGCGTACGCGGTCATCGGGTCGGGCGCCAGCCCCGACTCCTCCCGCAGCTCGGCGAGCAGCGGCCGCACGTCGGTGTTGTACGCGTCCATGAACACGGCGTTCGCGCCCAGAACGTCGCCCTCGGACTGGGCGGCGGCCAGCGCCTCCCGGTCCACCAGCAGCGCCTTGGCGGTGGCCTCCTGGACGTTCATGACCGAGCGGATCTGGCCCGGGATCTTGGGCTCGATGTTGTGGCACTGGTCGAGCATGAACGCCACGCCGGTCTCGGGGTCCAGCCCGCCGCCGCGGACCACCTCGAACATGATGCGGAACAGCTGGAACGGGTCCGCCGCCCCCACCATCAGGTCGTCGTCGGCGTAGAAGCGCGAGTTGAAGTCGAACCCGCCGAGCTTGCCCTCGCGCAGCAGGAACGCCACGATGAACTCGATGTTGGTGCCCGGCGCGTGGTGGCCGGTGTCCACCACGACCTGCGCCTTGGGGCCGAGCTTGACGCAGTGGGCGTACGCGGTGCCCCAGTCGGGCACGTCGGTGGCGTAGAAGGCGGGCTCGAAGAGCTTGTACTCCAGCAGGAAGCGCTGGCCCTCGCCGAGCCGGTCGTACACCTCGGCCAGGGACTCGGCCAGGCGGTCCTGCCGGGCCCTGATGTCGTCCTGGCCCGGGTAGTTGATGCCGTCCGAGAACCACAGCTTGAGCGTGTCGGAGCCGGTGGCGTCCATGATGTCCACGCACTCGAGCAGGTGGTCGGTGGCCTTGCGGCGCACCCGCGCGGACGGGTTGGTGACGCTGCCCAGCATGTAGTCGTCGTCCTGGAAGACGTTGGAGTTGATGGCTCCGATGCCCACGCCCAGCTCACGGGCGTGCCTGGCCAGGTCGGCGTAGTCGTCCACCTTGTCCCACGGGATGTGCAGGGCGACCGTGGGGGCGATCCCGGTGTAGGCGTGCACCTGGGCGGCGTCGGCGAGCTTCTCGTACGGGTCGCGCGGCACCCCCCTCTGCGCGAACACCTTGAACCGCGTGCCGCTGTTGCCATAAGCCCAGGACGGCGTCTCGATGTGCTGCGCCCGCAGCGCGGCCTTGATGTCAGTCATTACTCCCCGATCAATCCAGGTGGAACACTTCGTCCAGCGGGTGCATGCCCTCGTCGGGCCGCCCGTCGAGACTCTCGAAGAACGGCGCCATCTCGGCCTGCCAGCGGGCGTTGACCTCGGTCTCGGCCATGGCCTTCCTGGCTGCCTCGAAGTCCTCGGTCTCCAGGTAGCCCACGAGGAGGCCGTCGTCTCTGAGGAAGAGCGAATAGTTGTGCCAGCCGGTGCGCGCGAGCGCCTCTCGCATCTCCGGCCAGACATCTCGGTGGCGTTCGCGGTACTCCGCCAGCCGCTCTGGGCGGACTTTCAGCAGGAAGCAGACGCGTTGCACTGACACTCCCTTCAAAACGTTTTAATCCTTCGTGCAGGAAACTATGATTCCTGGTGCTCGCTGTCAATGCGCCCCGACCCACGGACCCGGCCGGGTGATCGCCCAGCCACGATGACACGTTTTAATCCCACGGCGGCGCCCCCGGCCCCTCGCCGCCGCCCCACGCCACTCGGCCCGCCACTGGAGCGCCGCGGCGGCGAGACGCCCCACGGACGCGACCGGCGCAACGCGCACGGCGGGCAACGCCCGACCCGGCCGCCGTCGACGGCAGCGAGGCATCGGGGCGGTGTCCAGTTGGAGCGGCGAGCCGGAGCGCCCAGCCGGGGCGTTGGGCCAGAGCGCCCGGGAGGGGCGTCCGGCTGGGGCATCCGGTGTCCGGCTGGGGTGGTGGGCCGAAGCCCCGTCGAGGCGTCCGGCCGGGGTGGTGGGCTGGAGCCCGGCCCAGGCGTCCGGCCGGGGTGTCCGGCGGAAGCCGTGGGTCGGGGTGGTGGGGCGGGGCGGTCATGCGGGGAGTTTGTTGCCGACGAGGGCCAGGTTCTGGATGGCCGCCAGCCCGTACAGGGCCGTGGTGTTGGTGGAGACCCAGGCGGCCTCGTCCGTCGGGTTGAGGGTCGTCGTGACCTTTTCCGACTTCCACGGCAGGTTCGGCGCGTAACCGTCCCCCGTGGCGAACTCCGTCCACGCCCGGGCCGCGAGGTCGTCGCGCTGGAGCCGGACCGCCGCGTACGCCGTGAGCCGGGAGTGCCCCTGCTTGAGGATGAGGTTGCCGAAGTTCGCGCCCGTCTCGGCGGCCTGCTCGGCCTTGGTGGCGTTGAACAGGCGGCAGTACTGGAGCCAGGCCCGCTCGAAGTCCGGCATGTCCACCAGGTCGATGAGCTCGGCGCAGATCTCGACCTGGCCGAACATGGCCGACAGATGCGACACCGCGACCTTGCGAGCGGCCGGGGCGAACTCGCCGGTGCTGAGGTTGTAGAGGCCCTCGCCGGTGACGAAGCCGTTGGGCATGGCGGCGATGGTCCGCATGGTGGCCTTGAGCTTCTTCTCGGCCACCGGGTCCCCGCCGCGCTCCCACTCGGTCAGCCAGGCGGCGGCCAGGCCGCTCCAGTCGGTGCCCAGCCCGATCGCCAGGGCCGACGGGTCCGGCGTGTACGGCTCCGTGCGGATCTTGCGGAGCGGGTCGATGGCCAGGAAGGTCTTGTCGGAGTCCACCAGGGCCCGCATGAGGTCGCCGGTGCGCTCGTCGGCGGTCAGGAAGTAGAAGATGCGCCGGTAGACCGCGGTCGAGATGCGCTGCTGCTTGGCGCTGCACCCCCAGTGCTGCACGTTGTGCCGGCTGCCGAGCCCGGCCCAGGGCCCGAGGTGGTAGACGTCCACCTCGCCGGTGTGCCGGGTCATCGCCTCGGCGAAGCGGAACACGTCGGCGCGCCCCGAGCGCAGGTACGCGTACCAGAGCCACAGGTCGGGCGAGAGCTCCGAGTTGTCCCAGGCGTAGCCGCCGACGTCGTAGCGCCACACGTGCCGGTCCTCGTCGAAGGTGTGCATGATGTCGCCGTAGTCCCAGAACCCGTACCAGTGCCGCTGCTCGACCTGCTTCTTGTAGTAGTCGAAGAGGAAGTCGAGGCGGTCCTCGATGGTCTTCCTGCCGGGCGTCGACCGGTCGACGGGGCTGAACAGGCCGCCGAACACCTTGGCGGCGGCCAGGTGCGCGGGCGGCGCGACGATCAGGGGCGGCGTCCGGACGGCGTCGGCCATCGCCCCGAGCCGGGCGGCGTCCGGGGTGGCGGCCAGCGCCCAGAACGTCAGCTCGCTCGTCCGCGCGATCCCGAGCGGCGTGCCGAAGCCGGGCTCGTAGTCCTCGTACGTGATGTTGAGGCCCTCGATCTGCTCCGGGTAGGTGTCCTGGCCCATGCCGTCGTGGTAGAAGCGGGTGTCCATCGGCCCGGCCTCGGGCGACCAGAGCCAGACGGTGACCTCGGCCTCCTCCGAGGCGGCCCCGCGGATGTCGAGCTGGGTGGGGTGCCGCTGCCAGAAGTCGCGCAGGCCGAACGCGAGCCCGCCGCTCGTCCCGCCCACGTACCCGAACCCCGAGGCCCGCCGGCCCTGGTCGACGGCGACCCAGCCGTACCCCTTCTTGGTGCGCTTCTTGAGCGTGAAGCCCTCGGAGGACAGCTGCGCGAGGCTGTAGTCGCCCCAGTCGGGGATGAGCTGGACGCGGCTGCTGACGCGCGTGTCCCAGGTGGCGATGTCCGGCAGCCGCTGCCCGGCCACCTGCGCCTTCCGCACGGCCGCGCCGGGGTCGCGGCGCAGGCCGGTGATGCCCTTGACGGCCTCGGTGAGCAGGCCGTGCCCGTCGCCGACGAACCGGACGTGCCGGTTGTACGGCTCGTCTCGCATCGGGACGCGGAAGCGCACGCCGAGCCCGGCGACGAAGTCGTGCTGCCCGTCGCGGTCGAAGACGAACGTGTGCGTCATCCGCACGCTCTCCGCGCCCGCGTAGAAGTACAGCCGGATCGTGAACGGCAGCCACGACCGGCCCTTCTTGGAGGTGTGGCGGCCCTCGATCCGGACGACCGCGCGCACCGGGCCGGACTGCTCGACCACCACCTTCGAGATGTCGCTCAGGTAGGAGTCGACCTCGACCGTGCGGTCGTCATCGTCGTCGATCTTGCCCTGGCGGAGGTTGACGAGCTGCCCCTTGCGGGCGATCTCCGTCTCGCCGCGCCAGATCTGGCTGATGAGCTCGCTGCCGCTCTTGCGGACGCGGGCGCGGATCACGCCGGTGTCCACGTCCACGTACTGCTTCTCGTCCTTGACGGTGACCGGCTTGGCGGGGGCGGCGGCGGTGCCGGGCCGCAGCGTGTACGTCTCGGCCGCGGGCGTCCCGGGGCCGACCGCGTGGGCCGTCCACTTCAGCGACCCGTCCGGCCAGTACGCCAGCGGCCAGGTCTGCATCGGCACGGCGGCGCCGTCGGCCGCGGTGAGCGCGAACGCCTGCTCCTTGGCCACGGCGCCCTTCGGCCACGGGACGCCCCAGGTGGTGCCGGGCGCCTCGGCGGGCTTGTCCTCCAGCCAGCGCAGGGGGACGTCCGGGACCGCCAGCGCGGCCAGCGCGGGCGACTCCAGGGCCGAGGCCAGCGGAACGGCGGCTCCGGCGACGGCTAACCCCTTCAGGGCGTCGCGGCGTGAGATCTGCTCGGACACAGGTGCACCTCCAGGCGGGAAGGGGCGCGCTCGGGCACGCCCCTCAGGGGGGTTGGTCGGTGGTACCGCTCCCTGGGGGAAGCGCTTTCCAAAGCCGGATGGCGGAACGCCCGGGGGCGCCCCGCCGTCAGGCGGAGATCACGCGGACGTCGCCCGCCGCCACCGTGACCGGGTCGCCGCCGGGCGGGGTCACGACCGCGTCCTCGCCCGTGTGGTTGACGGCGAACAGGTAGGAGCGGCCGTCCGCGTGCGAGCGCCGTACGACCTCGACGCCGGCGGGGGCGGCGGCGACGGGCTCGACGCCCGCCTCCGTCACGACGGCGGCGATGACCTCGGCCAGGCCGTCGTCGTCGAGTCTGGTGGTCAGGTAGTGCGCGAACCCGTCGCCCCACTCGTTGCGGGTCCAGGCGGGCTCGCCGGTGGCGTACGTGTCGAGGACCTTCGCGCCGGTGGCGTGCGCCATCTCGCTCCAGGCGGTCCCCGACGCGCCCGAGGCCAGCGCGATCGGCCCGTCGAGGGGGAAGAACTCCTCGACGCTCACTCCGAGCAGGTCGCGCCACGCCCCGGGGTAGCCGCCCAGCCGCACCCGGTCGTGCTCGTCGACGATCCCGCTGTACGGGCCCACGAGCGCGACCCCGCCCCGCTCCACGAACTGCGCCAGGTTGGCCGCCCCCGCGTCGCTCACCAGGTAGAGGGCGGGCACCAGCACGAGGCGGTAGCCGGTCAGGTCGCCCTCGGGGTGGGCCAGGTCGCAGGTGACGCCGGCCCGCCAGAGCGCGGCGTGCCAGCGCTTGGCCTCCTCCACCGGGTCCATGTCCACGGAGGGCTGGGCGGGGTGGTCCTGGGCCCAGACGCTGGAGTGGTCGATGAGGATCGCCACGTCGGCGCTGACGGTGCTGCCCGCCACGTCGGCGAGCCCGGCCAGCTCGGCGCCGAGCGCGGTCACCTCCCGCCAGATCTTGGTGTCGGTGCCCGCGTGCGGCAGCATCGCCGAGTGCCACTTCTCGGCGCCGGCGCGGGAGGCCCGCCACTGGAAGTACATGATCCCGTCCGCGCCCCTGGCCAGGTGGGTCAGGGAGTTGCGGCGCAGCTCGCCGGGGGCCTTGGCGCGGTTGCGCGGCTGCCAGTTGACGGCGCTGGTCGAGTGCTCCATCAGCAGCCAGGGCCGGCCGCCGTTGAGCGAGCGGGCGTAGTCGGCGGCGAAGGCCAGATCGATGTGCGGCTCCGCGCGGGCGCCGATCAGGTAGTGGTCGGTGGAGACCACGTCCATCTCGGCGGCGAAGGCCCAGCAGTCCATGTCCCAGTGGGCGCCCGCCATCAGGTTGGTGGTCGCGGGCACGTCCGGGGTGATCTTCTTGAGCAGGTCGCGCTCGGCGGTGTAGAGCTCGATGAGCGCGTCGGAGCTGAAGCGGCGGTAGTCGAGCTGCTGGCCCGGGTTGGGGAAGGTCGGGGTGGCGCGCGGCGGCAGGATCTGGGCCCAGTCGCTGTAGCGCTGGGACCAGAACGCGGTGCCCCACGCGTCGTTGAGCGCGTCGAGCGAGGCGTGGTGCGAGCGCAGCCAGGCGCGGAAGGCCGCCGCCGAGGTGTCGCAGAAGCAGCGCGCGTTGTGGCAGCCGTACTCGTTGTGCACGTGCCACAGGGCCAGCGCCTCGTGGTCCCGGTAGCGCGTGGCCACCTGCTCGGCGATGCGCAGCGCCTTCTCGCGGTAGATCGGCGAGCTGGGGCAGAAGCCCTGCCTGCTGCCGTGGGTCAGCCGCCGCCCGTCGGCGTCCACCGGCAGCGCCTCCGGGTAGGTGTCCCCGAACCAGGGCGGCGGGGCGGCGGTCGGCGTGGCCAGGTTGGCCTTGATCCCGTTCGCGGCCAGCAGGTCCATCACGCGGTCGAACCAGCCGAAGTCGAACACTCCCTCGGCCGGCTCCAGCAGCGACCAGGAGAAGATGCCGACGCTGACCCGGTTGACGCCGGCCGCACGCATCAGCGCGACGTCCTGCTCCCACGTCTCCTCGGGCCACTGCTCTGGACTCCAGTCCCCGCCATAGGCGATGACGTCCGGCATGAAACCTGCCTTTCGCAAGTCTGTTAGCGCTCACAGCGTGTTACGTCAGCGTTTACGGGGGATTAAAACGTTCCCCAAGCGCGTCGCACAAGGCCCGGCCCGCCGCCCCGGGCAGGTTCCCGCTGATCAACAGGGGTGATTACGCAGGCAGGCACGCCCTGTCCAGGGGCGGCCCGTGATCCTGGTGTTATCTTAACGTTACGAGAAGCGGGGAAAACAGCCTGCGTACGCGTCCCGATACAAACGTTTTACTCGGTCCCCGCGCAACTCCGGCCACCCCAGACCCGGAAACAGCGTCCGACCGGTGGCGCGACTGGCGCCATAGTCGTTAGTACGTTTTAATTGGTCCTCATGGCCATGGTCAGCATCAAGGACGTCGCCGCACACGCCGGCGTCTCCCCGGGCACGGTCTCCAACGTACTGAACCGGCCCGGAAAAGTCGCCCCCGCCACCCGGGAGCGGGTGGAGGCGGCGATCAGCGAGCTGGGCTTCGTCCGGCACGGCTCGGCCTCGACGCTGCGCGCCGGGCACAGCAGGACGATCGGCCTGAGCGTGATCGACATCGGCAACCCGTTCTTCACCGAGGTCGCGGCCGGGGTCGAGGACGTGGCCAGCGAGCTCGGCTACGCGGTGATCCTCGGCAACTCGGCGGGCTCGCAGGACAAGGAGGAGCGCAACCTGCGGGTGCTGGCCGAGCACCGGGTGCGCGGCGTGCTGATCACCCCCTCCGGCGAGGACCCGGGCCGGCTCGACCGGCTGCGCGAGCGCGGCATCAGCGTCGTCCTGGTCGACCATCCGGCGCACCGGCCCGACCAGTGCGCGGTGGCCGTGGACGACGTCGCGGGCGGCCGGGCCGCGGTCACCCACCTGCTGTCCAAGGGCGCGCGCAGCGTCGCCTACGTGACGGGCCCGATGACGATCAGGCAGTGCGTGGAGCGCTGGGAGGGCGCCAAGGCCGCGATGCGGGCCACCGGGCTCGACCCCGGCGACCTGAAGGTGGCCGAGACCGCGACGATGACGGCCCGCGCGGGCGAGAAGGCGGCCGCCGACCTGATCGGGAGCGGCCTGCCCGAGGCCGTGTTCTGCGCCAACGACCTGCTCGCGCTCGGCGTGCTGCGCGCGCTGCTGCGGGCGGGCGTGCGGGTGCCCGAGGACGTGGCGCTGATGGGCTACGACGACATCGACTTCGCCGCCGCCTCCACCGTGTCGCTCAGCTCGATGCGGCAGCCGACCTACCAGCTGGGCCGGATCGCCACCGAGCTGCTGCTGGACGAGTGCGACAACCCGGAGACGCACGCGCACCAGCACATCATGTTCCAGCCGGAGCTCGTCGCCAGGGAGTCCACACAATGAGCCGCCGTTTCGCCGCCGTCGACCTCGGGGCCTCCAGCGGCCGGGTGATGCTGGCCGACCTCTCCGACGGCCTGGAGCTGACCGAGGTCCGCCGCTTCGTCAACGAGCCGGTGACCGAGGCGGGCCGCCTCCACTGGAACATCACCGCCCTCTACTCGGAGATCCTCGACGGCCTGCGCGACGCGGGCCCGGTGTCGTCCATCGGCGTGGACTCGTGGGCGGTCGACTACGGGCTGCTCGACGAGTCGTACCGGCTGATGGGCAACCCGGTGCACTACCGCGACGACCGCACGCGGGGGGTGGCCGAACGGGTGGCCGAGTCGGTCGGCGCGGAGACCCTGTACGACGTGTCCGGGCTGCAGGTGCTGCCGTTCAACACGCTCTACCAGCTGCTGGCCGACCCGCTCGACGGGGCCGTGACGATGCTGCTGATCCCCGACCTGATCGGCTACTGGCTGACCGGCGAGGTGGGCGCGGAGGTGACCAACGCCTCGACGACGGGGCTGCTCGACGTGCGCACCAGGTCGTGGGCATTCCCCCTGATCAAGCAGCTCGGGCTGCCCACCGGGCTGTTCCCGCCGCTGCGGCAGCCCGGCGAGGCGGTCGGCGGGCTGCGCCGGCACGTGGCCGACGTGATCGGCTGGTCGGCGCCCGTCACGGCGGTCGGCTCGCACGACACGGCCTCGGCCGTGGCCGCCGTGCCCGCCACCGGTCCCGCTTTCGCCTACATCTCGTGCGGCACGTGGTCGCTGGCCGGGGTGGAGCTGCCGGAGCCCGTCCTGACGCCCGAGAGCCGGGCCGCGAACTTCACCAACGAGGCCGGCATCGACGGCACCGTGCGCTACCTGCGCAACGTGATGGGGCTGTGGCTGCTGCAGGAGTGCCTGCGCGCCTGGCCGGGCTCCGACCTGCGCGAGCTGCTGACGGCGGCGGCGGGCGAGCGGCCGTTCGCGGCCGTGGTCAACCCGGACGAGCCGGTGTTCCTGCCGCCGGGCGACATGCCGGCCAGGATCGCCGCCGAGTGCCGGCGCACGGGGCAGGAGCCTCCGTCGTCGCCGGCCGCGTACGTGCGGTGCGTGCTGGAGAGCCTGGCGCTCGGGCACCGGCTGGCCGTGCGGCAGGCGATGGAGCTGTCCGGGCGCGACGTCGAGGTCGTCCACCTGGTGGGCGGCGGGTCGCGCAACGAGCTGCTGTGCCAGCTCACCGCCGACGCCTGCGGGCTGCCCGTGGTGGCCGGGCCCGCGGAGGCGACCGCGCTCGGCAACGTGCTCGTGCAGGCCCGGTCGGCGGGACTCGTCTCGGACCTGGCGGAGATGCGCTCGCTGGTCGCCGCTTCCCAGCCGCTGCGCCGCTACGAGCCCTCCGGCGATCCCCAGGCGTGGGAGAAGGCCGCCGCGCGCCTCGCCTGACCCCCTTCGACCTGCGGGTTTTCGCCTCCCGGCAGCAGGGCAGGAACCCGGCCAGGGGTTTCGGGGGGCGTCATGGACATGCGTTGGCCGCTGCTGCGGCAGCTGACCGGCGAGGACCGCAGCGGGCGGGGAGCGGCGGTGAAGTCGGCCAGGACGGCGGCGCTGCGCGCCCGCACGGCCACGGCCGACCGGGTGGTCAAGTCGATCTGCCCGTACTGCGCGGTGGGCTGCGCCCAGAACGTGTACGTACGGGATGAACGCGTCGTCCAGATCGAGGGCGACCCCGACTCCCCCATCAGCCGCGGCCGGCTGTGCCCCAAGGGCGCGGCCAGCCTCCAGCTCACCACCGCGTCCGACCGCCGGCACAAGGCGCTCCACCGCCCGCCGGGCGGCGCCGACTGGCAGGAGATCGACCTCGACACGGCGATGGACATGGTGGCCGACCGGGTCATCGCCACCAGGCGCGAGACCTGGGAGTGGGAGCGGGACGGCAAGCGCACCGCCAGGACCCTGGGCATCGCCAGCCTGGGCGGCGCGACGCTGGACAACGAGGAGAACTACCTCATCAAGAAGCTGCTGACGGCGCTCGGCGTGGTGCAGATCGAGAACCAGGCCCGCGTCTGCCACAGCTCCAGCGTGGTCGGGCTCGGCACGTCGTTCGGCCGGGGCGGGGCGACCACGTTCATGCAGGACCTGCAGCACTCCGACTGCGTGGTCATCCAGGGCTCGAACTTCGCCGAGGCGCACCCGGTCGGTTTCCAGTGGGTGATGGAGGCCAAGGCGCGCGGCGCGGTGATCATCCACGTCGATCCGCGCTTCACGCGCACGAGCGCGCTGGCCGACCTGCACGTGCCCATCCGCGCGGGCTCCGACGTGGCCTTCCTCGGCGCGATCATCAACCACGTGCTGGAGAACGACCTGTACTTCCACGAGTACGTGGTCAACTACACCAACGCGGCCACCATCCTGCGGGAGGACTACCGCGACGCCGAGGACCTCGACGGCGTGTTCTCCGGCTTCGACCCGGAGACCCGCGTCTACGACGACGAGACCTGGCAGTACGAGGGCATGACGGTCTCCCCCGCCTCCGGCCGGCGCGACAAGGACTACGAGCGGCGGGTGGGCAAGCTGCCGCCGGGCCGCTCCGAGATGCTCGGCGCCACCGGCCTGCCGATGGACGGCACGCCGCGGCGCGACGAGACGCTGCGGCATCCGCGCTGCGTCATGCAGGTGCTGCGCCGCCATTTCGCCCGCTACACGCCGGAGATGGTCGAGCGGGTGTGCGGGGTGCCGCGCGAGCTGTTCCTGCGGGTGTGCCGGCATCTGACGGACAACTCCGGCCCGGACCGGACTGCCGAGTTCGTCTACGCGGTGGGCTGGACGCAGCACAGCGACGGCTCTCAGTTCATCAGGGCCGCGAGCATCCTGCAGCTGCTGCTCGGCAACCTGGGCCGGCCCGGCGGCGGCATCCAGGCGCTGCGCGGGCACGCCAGCATCCAGGGCTCCAGCGACGTGCCCACGCTGTTCAACCTGCTGCCGGGCTACATCCCGATGCCGCACGCGCACGAGGATCTGGGCCTGCGCAAGTTCCTGCGGGCCGACTCGCCGCACCGGGGCTGCTGGGCGAACATGCCCGCGTACCTGATCAGCCTGCTCAAGGCGTGGTGGGGTGATTCCGCCCAGCCGGACAACGACTTCAGGTTCGGCTATCTGCCCAGGCTGACCGGGTCGCACAGCACGTACGACACCGTGCTGGCGCAGCTCGACGGCGTCTGCAAGGGCTACTTCCTGCTCGGCGAGAACCCCGCGGTCGGCTCGGCCAACACCCGCCTGCAGCGCCTGGGCATGGCCAAGCTCGACTGGCTGGTGGTCCGCGACTTCAACCTGATCGAGAGCGCCACCTGGTGGAAGGACGGCCCGGAGATCGAGACGGGCGAGCTGATCACCGAGGACATCGGCACCGAGGTGTTCTTCTTCCCCGCGGCCGCGCACACCGAGAAGAGCGGCACCTTCACCAACACCAACCGGCTGCTCCAGTGGCACCACCAGGCGGTCGAGCCGGCCGGCGACGCGCGCAGCGACCTGTGGTTCATGTACCACCTGGGGCGGATCATCCGGGAGAAGCTGGCGGGCTCGGCCGACCCCATGGACGCGCCGGTGCTCGAGCTCACCTGGGACTACCCGACCCAGGGCGAGCTGGCCGAGCCGTCCGCGGAGGCCGTGCTGGCCGAGATCAACGGCTGGGGCCCCGATCGGCGGCCGCTGTCCGGGGCGGGGGACCTCAAGGACGACGGCTCCACGGTGTGCGGCTGCTGGATCTACTGCGGCGTGTACGCCGGCGGCGTCAACCAGGCCGCCCGCCGCAAGCCGCACACCGAGCAGGACTGGATCGCCGCCGAATGGGCGTGGGCCTGGCCGGCGAACCGGCGGATCCTCTACAACCGGGCCTCGGCCAGGCCGGACGGAAGCCCGTGGAGCGAGCGCAAGAAGCTCGTCTGGTGGGACGCCGAGGCGGGCCGGTGGACCGGGTTCGACGTGCCGGACATCGACGAGAGAGTGGACCCGGGCTTCCGGCCGCCGGAGGACGCCCAGGGCGTGGCCGCGCTGTCGGGGACCGATCCGTTCGTCATGCAGGCCGACGGGAAGGGCTGGTTGTTCGCCCCGTCCGGGGTGGTGGACGGGCCGCTGCCGACGCACTACGAGCCGCAGGACTCGCCGGTGGCCAACCCGCTCTACGGCCGCCAGCGCAACCCGGCGCGCAAGGTCTACCCGCACGAGGACAACCGCTACCAGCCGAGCGGCGACGAGCCGGGCGCGTCGGTCTACCCGTACGTGGTGACGACCTACCGGCTGACCGAGCACTTCACGGCGGGCGGGATGAGCCGGCACACGCCGTACCTGGCGGAGCTGCAGCCGGAGATGTTCTGCGAGGTCTCGCCCGAGCTGGCCGCCGAGCGCGGGCTCGTGCACGGCGACTGGGCCACGATCATCACGGCGCGCAACGCCATCGAGGCCAGGGTCATGGTCACCGACCGGATGCCGTCGCTGCGCCTGGACGGGAAGGTGCTGCACCAGATCGGGCTGCCGTTCCACTACGGGCCCAACGGCCTGGCCAGGGGCGACGCGGCCAACGAGCTGTCGGCGATCTCGCTCGACCCCAACTCCCACATCCAGGAGGTCAAGGCCCTGGCGGCCGACATCCGGCCCGGGCGGCGGCCGCGCGGACCGGAGCTGCCGGAGCTGGTCAGGTCCTACCGCCAGCGCGCGGGCGTCGGCGCCGGCACGGGGACGGAGGCGTGATGGGCCGCGTGGGGTTCTTCACCGACACCAGCATCTGCATCGGCTGCAAGGCGTGCGAGGTGGCCTGCAAGGAGTGGAACGCCGTCCCCGAGGACGGCCTGGCCTTCACCGGCATGTCCTACGACAACACCGTGGGCCTGGGCTCCGACACCTGGCGGCACGTCGCGTTCGTCGAGCAGCGCCGGCCGCTCGGCCACCAGGAGCCCGGGGTCGGCGACATGGACTTCCGCTGGCTGATGGCCTCCGACGTGTGCAAGCACTGCACGGAGGCGGCCTGCCTGGACGTGTGCCCGACGGGCTCGCTGTTCCGCACCGAGTTCGGCACGGTCGTGGTGCAGCAGGACGTGTGCAACGGGTGCGGCTACTGCGTGCCCGCCTGCCCGTTCGGGGTGATCGGCAAGCGGGAGAGCAGCGGCCTGGCCGCCAAGTGCACCATGTGCTACGACCGGCTGGGCGACGGGCAGGAGCCCGCGTGCGCCAAGACGTGCCCGACGGACTCGATCCAGTTCGGGGACCTCGACGAGCTGCGCGAGCGGGCCGAGCGCCGGCTCGCGCAGGTGCGGGAGGCGGGGACGGCCTCCGCCCGCCTGTACGGGCACGACCCGGGCGACGGGGTGGGCGGCATGGGGGCGTTCTTCCTGCTGCTGGACGAGCCCGAGGTGTACGGCCTGCCGCCCGATCCCGTGGTGACCACCAGGGATCTGCCGTCGATGTGGCGCCACGCGGGGGTCGCGGCGCTCGCCCTGCTGGCGGGCGTGGCGGCGACGGCGCTGCCGATCTGGAGGAGGCGGGGATGACCAGTCAGACCGACGTGCGCCTGGACGGCTCGGCCGAGCTGCGCACCGAGCGCGAGGCCACACCGGGCTCCGCGGGCGACCGGCGCGAGCGGCTCAGGCCGCCGGAGGCGGGCCCGGAGAAGGGCTACGACTCCTACTACGGCCGGCCGGTGCTGAACGAGCCGACGTGGCAGGAGCACGACATCGCCGGCTACCTGTTCCTGGGCGGCCTGGCCGGCGCGTCGTCCACGCTGGCGGCCGTCGCCGAGCTCACCGGCAGGCCGCGCCTGGCCAGGGTGGGCAGGGTGGCCGCGCTGTGCGCGCTGGGCGGCTCGTTCTACTCGCTGATCCATGACCTGGGGCGGCCGGAGCGGTTCATCAACATGCTGCGGGTGTTCAAGGTGACCTCGCCGATGAGCGTCGGCACGTGGATCCTGACCGCGTACGGCCCGCAGGCCGTGTGCGCGGGGGCCGCCGACCTGACCGGGCGCCTGCCCAGGCTGGGCCGGGCCGCCACGGTCGGGGCGGGCCTGGCGGGGCCCGCGGTGGCCACCTACACCGCCGCGCTGATCTGCGACACCGCGGTGCCCGCCTGGCACGAGGGGTTCCGCGAGATGCCGTTCCTGTTCGCCGGCTCGGCCGCGGCCGCGGCGGGCGGGCTCGGGATGCTGGCCACGCCGCTGCTGGAGGCGGGACCGGCCCGCCGGGTGGCGATGCTGGGCGCGGCCGTCGAATGCGTGGCCGCCACCCGCATGGAGCGGCGGCTGGGGCCGCTGGCCGAGCCGCTCAAGCGCAGCCGGCTGCTGCGCGCGGGCGAGGCGCTGTCGCTGGCGGGCGCGCTGGCCGGGGTGACCCTCGGCCGGCGCAGCAGGATCGCGGCCATGGCGGCGGGCGCCGCCCTGCTGGCGGGCTCCGCGTGCACCCGGTTCGGGATCTTCCGCGCCGGGATGGAGTCCGCGAACGACCCCAAGTACACCGTCCAGTGGCAGCGGAGGAAGCTCGCATGAGCCGCAGAGTCATCGCCTACCTGCCGTTCTTCGGCATCGTCCTGGTCACCTGCGTAACTTCCTGGCTGGCGGGCAGGACCGATCCCGGGGGCCGGATCAGGGGACGTACGATCAGCAGATGACCGAAAAGACCGAAACCACGCCTGGATGGCTCTCGCGCGACGAACTCGAGTCGGTGCGAGGCCAGTTGCCCATCCTCTACGTCGACGCCGTGCCGGTGCGGGTGGACGACACCGGCGTGGTCACCCGCGTCGGCCTGCTGCTGCGCATCGCGTCAGACGGCACGGTCAGCCGGGCGCTGGTCTCGGGACGGGTGCTGCACCACGAGCGGATCCGTGACGCGCTCCTGCGTCACCTGGAGAAGGACTTGGGCCCCGTGGCGCTGCCCCACATCCCCGCCTCCCCTCAGCCGTTCACCGTCGCCGAGTACTTCCCCACGCCCGGCGTCACCCCCTACCACGACCCCCGCCAGCACGCCGTCTCCCTGGCCTACATCGTCCCGGTCGCGGGTGACTGCCGGCCCCGGCAGGACGCCCTGGACCTGGAGTGGTTCACCCCGGAGGACGCCGCCTCCCCGGCGGTGCAGCAGGAGATGACCGGCGGGCAGGGCGTGCTGCTCAAGCAGGCCCTCGCCCACGTCGGCTGCCTGCCCTGATCGGACGGCCCTGATCAGACGGCCCTGATCAGACGGCCCTGCTGAAGGAGAGGGAGCGTCCGCCCGCGTCGAACTCGGCGCGGGCCGTGACCCGCTTCCCGCTCCCGCCGGGGAGCGCGAAGCCGACCGAGATCGCCGTTCCCGGGTCCACGCGTGGCATCGTGCGGGCCCGCGCGCGGTTCAGGCCCAGCTCGACCTCGCGCCAGGGCACCGACGAGCCGTTGTACAGCGTCACCACGACCTGGCCGCCGGTGATCTCGGTCTTCAGCCCGTACGGGATGCGCGGGTCCGGGCCGATCGAGCCGTCCAGCAGGCTCGTCAGCTCGTCCACCAGCTCCACCCGCTCCGCCGCGAGGTCGCGGCGCTCCCCCGGGTCGGCGGCCAGGTCGTACAGCTCGATCCGGCCCTGCGGACCGGCGCCCGCGATGTGCGGCGCGAAGCGGACCAGCTTCCACCGGCCGCGGCGGATCGCCTGGGCCTTGCGGGGCCGGTTCCACACCAGGTGGTCGTGCTTGGGGGCGCCCGCGCCGGTGAGCAGGCCGCGGAAGGACAGGCCGTCGAGGTGCGCGGGCACCGGCACCCCGGCCAGGTCCGCGAGGGTCGGCAGCACGTCCCACGAGGCCACCGGCTGTTTCACCACGCGCGGCCGCAGCCCTGGCGACCAGGCGATCAGCGGCACGCGGATGCCGCCCTCGTACACGTCGCGTTTGTCCCCGCGCCAGGGCCCGTTGGAGTCGAACAGCTCCGGCGTCACGCCCTTCTCGCTGTGCGGCCCGTTGTCGCTGGTGAACAGCACGAGCGTGCGTTCGGCCACGCCGGCCGCGCGTAACTCCCGCACCAGTGTCGCCACGTCGGCGTCGAGCCGGGCCACCTGCGCGGCGTGCCGCCGGTTCGGGCCGCTCCACGGCCGCCTCTCGTAGCGCCCGGCGTCGCCGGGGATGACGCTCGGCGAGTGCGGCAGGTTGGTGGGGAAGTAGAGCAGGAACGGGTCGTCGCCGCCGCGCCGGATGAACTCGATCGCCCGCTCGCGGAACAGGTCCGGCGCGTACCGCTTGCCGTCGAGGCGCACCTTGGCGCCGTTGTGCCACAGGTACTCGGGGAAGTACTGGTGGGCGTGGGCGTGGCCGATGTAGCCGAAGAACTCCTCGAAGCCGCGCTCGTTCGGGTGTGAGGCCTGGCCCGGCTGCTCGGGGCCGAATCCCCACTTGCCGAAGCAGGCCGTGCGGTAGCCGGACAGCCGCAGCAGCTCGGCGAAGGTGAGGTCGGCGTCGGTGAGCGAGCGCTGCGGCCCGCCCTCCGGGTTCTCGCGTACGGTGCCGTGCCCCGCGTGCAGCCCGGTGAGCAGCGCGCAGCGCGACGGCGCGCAGAGCGGCGCCCCCGAGTAGGCCGTCTCGAAGCGCACGCCCTCGGCGGCCAGCCGGTCCAGGTTGGGGGTGCTGATCAGGCGCTGCCCCTGGCTGCCGATCTCGCCCCAGCCCAGGTCGTCGGCCAGGATGACGACGATGTTGGGCCGCGCGGGAAGAGCCGAGGCCGCGTGAGCAGGTTCAGGCAGGGCGAGGCCGGCGAGACTTCCGGCGAGCAGGGTGCGGCGCGAGGGCCCGTCGATCACGATCCGCAACCTATCGGAGCCAAAGGCGAACGGGAGACAAATCGCAGCCGAACTTCCGTCACCGCGTGTAGCCCCACAGGCGGCAGATCTCGCGCAGCTCGGCGGGCACCTCGTCCGCCGACGGCAGGGGGCGGCCCGCGACGACCGTCCCGGTGCGGATCTTGTCGCGCCAGTCGCCGATGCCCTTGACGAAGCCGCCGTGGTCCTTGTCGCCGTAGGTGAGCATGGCCGGCTCGAACCCCACGCCGAGGAAGAGGCAGAGCCTCCGCAGCTCGCGCTCGGGGTCGGCGACCAGGTCCTCGTAGCGCAGGGTCAGCCCGTCGAGGTGGGTGCGGGCCTCCTCCAGATACGTCATGTAGCTCAGCGTGCGCGGCACGGCCTCCTCCATGGGCCGCTTGTCCGGGTCGGCCTCGTGCCAGGACTGCACGATGGACATGGGGTGGCGCAGCAGGAAGACGAAGCGCGCGTCGGGCCAGCAGGTGGCGATGCGCCGCCAGGCGAACACGTTGCTCGGCGTCTTCTCCGCCAGCACCGGCTTGCCGCTGCGGGTCAGCTCGCGGTGGAGCAGCCGGTCCCACACGATGTGCTCGATGTCGCTGTGGGTGTGGCCGAGCGCGTCCATGGCCTGCCGTACGGGCTCGGTGCCGAGCCCGACCGTGAGCCGCCTGAAGTGCGTCTCGATGGGCGAATGCACCTGGGAGTGGCTGTTCAGCATGACCCGCAGGAGCGTGGACCCCGACCGTACGGACGACAGCAGGAAGACCGGCTCGCGCAGCAGCCGGTCGTGCGCGGGATCGGCGGGCGGCCGCACCTCGTCACCGGGCAGCCGCTGGAGCGCCAGCGGCGGCGGTGGCGGCGGCTTGGGCGGCTGCTTCCGCGGCCGCCGCGTCAACGTGTATCCCGTCAGGCCCTCCAACGTGGTGTTGGCCCGGTACCTCCAGCTCATGGCCCACCAAGGTAGAGAAGGCCCGTGAACCCCAGGTGAATCCGGGCTGTGAACCTCACCCCCGCTTGTGGACGACCCGCGCGTGCACGACCGCGTACGTGTTGCGCAGCGCCGCCATCGACTCGTCGTAGGAGGCCTGCGCGACCCCGGTGAACAGGCAGTCCACCACCATGAGCTGGGCGATGCGGCTGCCCAGCGCGCCCGAGCGGAACTTCGTCTCCCGCGCGGCCGTCGTGAGGGTCACGTCGGCGGCCCGGGCCAGCGGCGAGTCGCGGAAGTTCGTGATGGCCACGGTCGAGGCGCCCGACTTGCGGGCGATCGACAGGAACTCGACCGTGTCCACGGTGGCGCCCGTGTGGGACACCGCGACCGCCACGCAGCCGGAGTCGAGCGTGGCCGCCGACGTCCAGGCCGAGTGGGAGTCGTGCCAGTTGATCGCGGTACGGCCGATGCGCGACAGCTTCTGCTGCAGGTCGAGCCCCACGAGGGAGCTCGCGCCGACCCCGAAGCTGTCGATCCGCCGGGCCGCCAGCAGCAGCGACACGGCGGTGGCCAGCGCCTCCATGTCCAGCGAACGGGCCGTGTCGGCGATGGACAGCGTCTCGTTCATCGCCACCTTGGAGACGATGCCCTCCAGGCTGTCGTAGCGGTCGATGTCGCCGGACGCCTCCGGCAGGCTCGACGTGGTCAGCTCCTCGCGCGCCACCGCCCTGGCCAGGTCGATCCTGAGGTCCTTGTAGTGGGCGTAGCCCATGCGCTGGTAGAAGCGCACCACCGAGGTCGTCGAGGTCGCGCAGCGGGCGGCCAGCTCGGCGATGGACAGGTTGGCCGCCCGGGCGGGATCGCCGACGAACTCCTCCGCGATCCGCCGCTCCGACGGCCGCAGCGCGGGCATGGCGGCCCGGATGCGGATCAGCACGGTCCCGTCGTCCTCGGCCATCCTCACCCATCCCCGCAACGGAAAGAAAATACCCCAGTGGTAGGGTCTGCGTAATTTTATGACCGACTCCCCCCAGGAGACCACATGCCCCGTGGCGCAATCTCCGCGGTCGGCATCGCCGCTGCGCTGTCCATCGCCCTCACCAGCTGCTCGTCATCCTCGTCCTCTGGGCCCGCCCCGAGCGCCGGCGGCGCGGCCTCCGGCAAGACCCTCGTGGTCGGCGTGACCTCCGACCCGGACACGCTCTTCCCCTGGAAGGCCACCCAGTTCCAGGCCGTGAACGTGCTGCAGAACCTGTACGGGACGCTCACGGAGTTCGACAAGGACCTGAACGTGGTGCCCGGGCTGGCGGAGTCGTGGCAGACCTCGGACGACGGCAAGAAGCTCACCCTCAAGCTGAGACAGGGCGTCACCTTCGCCGACGGCAGCACGTTCGACTCCCAGGACGCGAAGTCGTCGCTGGAGAAGATCATGGACGAGAAGACGGCGGCCGTGGCCAGGGCGTCGCTGTCGTCGGTGAAGTCGGTCGAGGCGCCCGACGCGGGCACCGTGGTGCTGGAGCTGACCGGGCCCGACGCCGCGCTGCCCGCCAACCTGGCCACGGTCAACATGGCGATGCTCTCCTCCGACGACACCGAGGAGAAGCTCAACACCACGCCGAACGGCACCGGGCCGTTCAAGCTGCGCACCCGCGTGGCGAGCCAGTCGATCACGCTGGCCAGGAACGACGCGTACTGGGGCGGTGAGAAGCCGAAGGTGGCCGCGGTGGAGTTCCGGGTGATCCCGGACGAGTCGTCCATCGTCTCGGCCATGCAGTCGGGCAACGTGCAGCTCGCGGTCTTCAACGACCCGCTCGTCGCGCAGACCGCGCAGGGCGGCGGCACGCTCACCGTGACCAAGACACCGCAGCTCAACTACCACGTGCTCCAGCTCAACGCGCAGCACGGCGACCTCAAGGACGTCAACGTGCGCCTGGCGATCCAGTGCGCCATCGACCGCAAGCAGGTGCTCGACACCGCCGCGCTCGGCGAGGGCGAGGTGACCGGGCCGATCACCGCTCCCGCGTTCAAGTCGGACCCGAACAAGCGCCCCTGCCCGGCCCGCGACCTGGCCAAGGCGGCCGAGTATCTCGGCAAGGCGGGCAAGTCCGGCGGGGTGACCGTCAAGACCATCGTCTCCCAGGGCGAGTACGCGACCTCGGTCAACGAGGCCCAGAACCTCAAGGCCCAGCTCGCCGAGGCCAAGATCAACCTGGACCTGGAGGTGCTGGAGTCGGGCGCGTTCGTGGACCGCTGGGTGGCCGCCGACTTCGACGCGGCCGTGGCGCTCAACGGCGGCCGCCCCGACCCGGACGGCTCCTACGGCCGCTACTTCACCAGCAAGGGCAACCTGAACAAGGTCGCCGGCTACAGCTCGCCCGAGCTGGACAAGCTCTTCGCCGAGGGCAAGGCGACGACCGACCAGGCCGCGCGCAAGGCGATCTACGAGCAGGTCTCGGCGAAGCTGGAGGAGAACGCCCCCTGGATCTGGCTGTTCTCCGGCTACACCTACACCGCCACGGCCTCCGGCGTGCAGGGCTTCGTGCCGATGGCCAGCGGCTCGCTGCAGTACCTGCGGACCACCTCCGTCAGCTGATGAGACGCATGCGCAACCGCGTCATCAGCACGGCGGGCACCCTGTTCGGGGTGGCCGTGCTCGTGTTCGTCATGCTGCGGGCGATCCCCGGCGACCGGATCACGGCGGGGCTCGGCACCGAGGCGGCGGCGCTCACGCCCGCCCAGCGGCAGGCCCTGGAGCAGTACTACGGGCTCGACCAGCCGCTGATCACGCAGTTCTTCTCGTGGCTGGGCAACATGTTCACGGGGAACTTCGGCTACTCGGCCCGCCAGCAGCAGAGCGTGCTCGACCTGACCCTGCACTCGCTGCCGGTGACGTTCGAGCTGGCGGTGCTCTCGATCGTGCTGGCGCTGCTGATCGGGGTGCCGCTGGGCATGCTGGCGGCCTCCAGGGCCAACTCCCCGAGGGACGCCCTCGGTCAGCTGGTGAGCCTGGCGGGGCTGTCGGTCCCGGCGTTCCTGCTGGCCACGGCGCTGCTGTCGATCTTCGCGGCGTCGTTCGGGTTCAACCCCAACGGGCAGGGCTTCGCCATGCTCCTCGACGATCCGCTGCTCAACCTGCAGCAGATGTTCCTGCCGGCGCTGGTGCTCGGCTTCGGCATCGCCGCGCCGATCCTGCGCACCACCCGCACGGCGGTGCTGGAGGTGCGCTCGGACGACTTCGTCCGCACCGCCCGCGCCAAGGGCGTGCCGGAGCGGCGGCTGCAGGTCAAGCACGTGCTCGGCAACGCGCTCGTGCCGATCGTGACCATGACCGGCCTGCAGTTCGGCTACCTGCTCGGCGGCGCGGTCGTGGTGGAGCAGATCTTCTCCGTGCCGGGCGTCGGCCGGCAGGTGCTGCTGGGCATCCAGCAGAAGGAGTACGCGGTCGTGCAGAGCACGGTGCTGGTGATCGCGCTGGCGTTCGTGCTGGTCAACCTGCTGACGGACGTGCTCTACCGGGTCATCGACCCGAGGGTGAGGGCCTCGTGAGGAGGAGTCCCGCCCTGGTGGCGGGGTCGGTGATCCTCGTGCTGCTGGGGGTCGTGGCGGCGCTGGCGTACGCCGGGCTGCTTCCGTACGACCCGGTCGCGCAGCACCCGCCCGCCCGGTTCGGGGCGCCGTCCGGAGCGCACCTGTTCGGCACCGACCAGTTCGGCCGGGACGTGTTCTCCCGGGTGGCGGCCGGGGTCGGCAACTCGGCGCTCATCGCGGTCGTCGCCGTGGCGTTCGCGACCGTGGCGGGCACGCTGGGCGGGCTGGTGTCCGGCTTCTACCGCGGCGTCGCCGACGGCGCGATCGGCGGGGTCACGAACGTGCTGTTCGCGTTCCCGCCGCTGCTGCTGGCGCTGTCGCTGGCGTCGGTGCTGGACCGGAACTGGTTCACGATCGCCGTGGCCATCGCCGTCGTGTACGTGCCCATCTTCGTCCGCGTCACCCGGGGCCCGGTGCTGTCGCTCAGGGAGATCGAGTACGTGAAGGCGGCCGTCTCGACGGGCATGAGCCGCTGGCAGATCATGCTCCGGCACGTCCTGCCGAACATCACCTCGATCGTCATCGTCCAGGTCGCCCTGTCGCTGTCGTGGGCGGTGCTGACCGAGGCGTCGCTGAGCTTCCTGGGCCTGGGCACGCCGCCGCCCGCGCCGTCGCTGGGCTCGATGATCTTCGAGGCGCGCAGCCTGGTCTTCGTGGCCCCGTGGACGCTGATCGCGCCGGGCGCGCTCGTCGTGCTGCTGGTGGTGGGCCTCAACCTGCTCGGCGACGGCCTGCGTGACACTCTCGACCCGCGAGGAAGACGATGAGAATTCTTGGGATGATCTCCGGCACGTCGCACGACGGGATCGACGTGGCCGTGGTGGACTTCGAGCTCGTCGGCGGCCTGCTGGAGGGCCGGGTGGGTCACACGGCGAGCAGACCGTACCCGGCGGAGCTGCGGGCGCGGCTGATCGCGGCGCTGCCGCCGGCGCGGACGACGCTGGCCGAGGTGTGCGTGCTCGACACGCTCATCGGGCAGAGCTTCGCCGACGCCGCAGCGTCGGCGATCACGCTGGGCGGGCCCGTCGACCTGATCGTCTCGCACGGGCAGACCGTGTTCCACTGGGTGGAGGGCACGCACGCGCTCGGCACGCTGCAGATCGGCCAGCCCGCGTGGATCGCCGAGCGGACGGGCGTCCCGGTGCTGTCGGACGTGCGCGTCCGGGACATCACGGCGGGCGGGCACGGGGCGCCGCTGGTGTCGGTGCTGGACGGGCTGCTGCTGCGGGCCCACGAGGGCGGGGCGGCGGCCCTCAACCTGGGCGGCATCGCCAACATGACCGTGGTGCGCGGCGGCGAGCTGTACGCCTACGACCTCGGGCCCGCGAACGCGCTGATCGACGCGGTGGTCACGAGCAGGGGCCTGAACGAGCGGGGCTTCGACGAGGACGGCCGGATCGCGGCCTCGGGCCGGGTCGACGAGCGGCTGCTCGACGTGCTGCTGGACGAGCCGTACTACGCGCTGGCGGCCCCGAAGAGCACCGGCAAGGAGCTGTTCCACCTCGGGTACGTGGAGGCCGCCATAGCCCGGGCGGGACGCGCGCCCGGGGACGCCGACCTGGTGGCGACGCTCACCGAGCTGACCGTCCGGACGGTGGCCCGGGACGTGCGGGCCGCCGGGGTGGGCGCGCTGGTCGTCTCGGGCGGCGGCTGCCGCAACCCCGTGATCATGGACGGGCTGCGGGCCGCGCTGCCCGGCGTGGACGTGGCGCCGTCCGACGACTACGGGGCCCCGTCCGACGACAAGGAGGCCATCGCGTTCGCGCTGATCGGGTGGCTGACCGCGCACGGCCTGCCCGGCACGGCGCCGGGAGGGACGGGCGCCCGGGAGGCCCGCATCCTCGGCACGCTGACGCCCGGCGCGGGGCCGCTCGCGCTGCCGGCGCCGGTCGCCGAGCCGCCGCGCTCGCTGGCGCTGACGCGATGAGCCGCCCGGCGGGCGACGAACCGGCGGGCGCCCCCGCGGGGGTGGTCATGGCCGCGCGGACGCCGTGGTTCGACCTCACCGAGTGCGCCGGTCACCGGACCGTGCGCCGGGAGGGCGGCGAACTCGTCGGCGAGGCGCCGATGACCCTGGACACCTGCCACGACCTCGCCTCGGTCACCAAGGTCGTGGCCACCACGACGGCGCTCATCCGCCTGGTGTCCGACCGCCTGGTGGACCTGGACGCGCCGCTGAGCGCGTACCTCGCCCGCTCGTACGAGGCGATCACCGTGCGGGACCTGCTCCTGCACCGCGGCGGGCTGTGGGAGTGGTGGCCGCTCTACATCCAGCCGGAGCAGCCGCCCCCGCGTTACCGCCCCGGCCGCGCCCGCCACTACTCCGACCTCGGCTTCGTCCTGCTGGGCCGGATCGTCGAGACCGTCACCGGCCTGAGCCTGGACCAGGCCGTGACCGAGCTGGTCACCGAGCCGCTCGGCCTCGGCTCGACCGGGTACGGCCGCCCGGCGGGCCCCGAGGTGGCCATGAGCGCCCTGGACGACCGGATCGAGATGGTCATGCTCGACACCGGCCGGCCGTACCCCGTGCCGTACCGCAGCTCCGACTTCGCGCGCTGGCGGCGCGGGCCGGTGCTCGGCGAGGTCGCCGACGGCAACGCCCACCACGCCTTCGGCGGGGTCGCCGGGCACGCCGGGCTCTTCTCGACCGTGCCGGACCTGCTCGCCTACGGCCTGGCGATGTCCCGCTACCAGGACTACGACCGGCTGTGGCGGCCCGAGGTGGCCAGGGAGTTCTTCACCCCCGGCCCCGACGCCGGTCAGGCCCTGGGGTTCCGCGCGTACGAGCTGCGGCTGTGGGACGAGACCGTCACCGTGCTCGGCCACCCCGGCCACGTCGGCTGCGCGGTCGGCTTCGTGCCCGGCCGCGACATCGCCCTGGCCCTGGCGAGCAACCGCCTGCTCGTCGAGGGCGAGCCCACCCCCACCGACGCCCTCTGGGCCGGCCTGCTCCAGGCCACCACGCAACGATCGAGGACCGCATGACCCCCCTCCTGGAGATCCGTGACCTCTCGGTCGCCTTCCGCACCCGCAGGCAGGACGTCACCGTCGTCAAGGGCGTCTCGATGGAGATCCTGCCCGGCCAGACCGTCGCGGTGGTCGGCGAGTCGGGCTCCGGCAAGTCCACCACGGCCGCCGCCGTCAACCGGCTGCTGCCGGACAACGGCCGCATCACCGGCGGCCGGATCATGTTCGACGGCCGCGACCTGACCGGGCTCTCCGGACGCGAGATGACCGCGATCCGCGGCGCGGGCATCGGCCTGGTCCCCCAGGACCCCATGTCGAACCTCAACCCGCTCATGCGCGTCGGCGACCAGGTCGCCGAGGCGCTGGAGGTCCACGGCGTGGCCACCGGCAAGGCGGCCCGGGCCCGCGTGCTCGAACTGCTGGACCTCGTCGGCATCCCCGACCCGGCCCGCCGGATCGGGCAGTACCCGCACGAGTTCTCCGGCGGGATGCGGCAGCGCGCGCTGATCGCCATGGGACTGGCCTGCCGGCCGAAGCTGCTCATCGCCGACGAGCCCACCTCCGCGCTGGACGTGACCGTGCAGCGGCGCATCCTCGACCAGCTCGAACAGCTGACCGCCGAGATGGGCACGGCCGTCCTGCTCATCACGCACGACCTGGCGCTGGCCGCGGAGCGGGCCGACGTGGTGGCCGTCATGCACGACGGCCGGATCGTCGAGACCGGGCGGGCGGCGGAGATCCTCGCCGAGCCCGCGCACGAGTACACCAGGCGGCTGCTGAACGCCGTACCGAGCCTGTCGTCGGTGCGCGTAGCGGAACCGCCGCAGGAGGGCGAGGACCTGGTGGTGGTCGAGGACCTGCGCAAGGTGTTCCCGATCAGGGGCACGGGCGAGGAGCTGACCGCGGTGGACGAGGTCTCGTTCCGGATTCCGAAGGGCCGGACCGTCTCGATCGTGGGCGAGTCGGGCTCGGGCAAGTCGACCACCGCGAACCTGCTGCTCGGCCTCGACGACCTCACCTCCGGCAGCATCCGCTTCGACGGCACGGACCTGGCGGCGCTCGGCAGGCGGGAGCTGTTCGCCTTCCGGCGGCGGGTCCAGCCGGTGTTCCAGAACCCGTACGCCTCGCTCGACCCCCGCTACCCGGTCGGGAAGTCGATCGCCGAGCCGCTGCGCGTGCACCGCGTCGGCACCGCGGCCGAGCGCAGGAAGGCCGCGGCCGAGCTGCTGGAGAAGGTGTCGCTGCCCGCCTCCATGGCCGACCGGCTGCCGCACGAGCTGTCCGGCGGCCAGCGCCAGCGCGTGGCCATCGCCCGGGCGCTGGCGCTCTCGCCCGAGCTGGTCGTGCTGGACGAGGCCGTCTCGGCGCTCGACGTGCTGGTGCAGGCGCAGATCCTGGAGCTGCTCGCCGGGCTGCAGCGCGAGCTCGGGCTGAGCTACCTGTTCATCAGCCACGACCTGGCCGTCGTACGGATGATCTCGCACGAGGTGCACGTCATGCGGAACGGCCGGATCGTGGAGAGCGGCGCCGCCGAGGACGTCTTCGACCGCCCGTCCGCGGACTACACCCGCGAGCTGCTCGCGGCGATCCCTGGCAACAGGTAGGTTGGAAATCCGGACTCTCTTGGAGGTGAGCATGCCCAGGGAATGCTCGATCGCCAACGCGCTGGCGGTGGTCGGCGAGCGGTGGAGCCTGCTGGCCATGCGGGAGGTCCTTCTGGGCGTGCGCCGCTTCGACCAGATCGCCCGCAACACCGGCGCCAGCCGCGACATCCTCACCGCCAGGCTGCGCAAGCTGGAGGAGGTCGGGCTGCTGGAGCGCGAGCTGTACGAGTCGCACCCGCCGCGCTACGAGTACGTGCTGACCGACGCGGGGCGGGCGCTGCACTCGGTGCTGCTGTCGCTCATGGACTGGGGCGACCGGTACGTCACCAAGGGCGAGCCGCCGACGGTGTGGCGGCACAGCTGCGGCGAGCCGCTGGAGCCGGTCATGGTGTGCGCGCACTGCCGCGAGCCCGTGCACGTAGAGGACATGTCCGTTATACGCGTACATCAGCCGCAGTAGACCCTTCACCCGTCACAGTGGAGGGGTGAAGATCCTCCTGGTTCAGCCCCCTCACTGGTCTCCCGACGGCCACGCCAACTTCGACGCGATCGAGGAGCTCGTCTCCGCGCGCTCGGGAGACGTGGTGCTCCTGCCCGAGCTGGCGGGCGCCGGCCTGGCCCGCGCCGAGTACCTGGCCAGGGTGCGCGCCCTGGCCAAGGGGACAGGGATGGCGGTGGTCGGCGGGTCGCACTACGACGGCCCGGTCAACCGGGGCGCCGTGTTCGACGCCGGGGGCGAGCTGCTGATGGAGTACGACAAGGTCCACCCCTACGGCGTCGAGCTGCGCTCGGGGGTCGTCCCCGGGCTCCCGAGCGCGGGCTTCGAGTTACACGGCCGCCGCCTGCACGTCCTGCTCTGCGCCGACCTGTGGTACTCGGCCAGCCTGGCCGGGCGCGACGGCCTCGACGCGGTGCTGGTGCCGGCCTTCTCGGTCACCCGCTGGGAGGGCCCCGCACCGGCGCGCGAGCTGTGGCAGCACATGACCGTGGCGCGGGCGTACGAGTTCATGACGTACGTGGCGGTCAGCGACTGGCACCACGAGACCACCTATCACGGGCATCCCTGCGCGGGGGTCGCCGGGTTCGCCAACCCCTGCCCGCAGACCCGGGCCGGCTTCTTCACCGGCACCGGCGACGCCCCCGTCTCGGCCCACGACCTGGACTTCGACCGCCTGGACGCCTTCCGGCGCGACCGCGCGGACCGCGGCTTCCGGTAGGGCGCGGCAGCCTCAGCCGCGTCCCGGGGAGGGCGTGAGGGCGTCGGCGACCTGGCGGGTGACGCGGCGGCCGATGAGGGCCAGGAGCTTGCGCGGGCGGCGGGGCATGAGGTGGGCCATCCCCAGGCTGCCGCGGCCGGGCACCACGTACCCGCGGTCGCGGTCGAAGGCGCGCAGGGCCGTGGTGACGACCAGCTCGGGGGTGGCGAGCTTGGCGCCGATGGCCGCCTGCCTGGTGCCGATCCTGTCGAAGAACGGGGTCTCGACCGGCCCCGGCGGCGACATCGTCTGGGCCCGGCAGGTCTATCTCGCGCTGCTGGGGGAGGCCGCGCACGGCTCTCCCCCAGGCTCCGATCCCGACGCGCTGGCCACGAGGGTGATCGGCACCCTCCTGCACGGCGTTCAGCGCACCGCGTAGGCGCGGATCACCTCCTGCGACAGGGTGTTGCCGTTGACGTCGGAGGCCTTCAGCCGCAGCGAGACGAAGCCGGACGGCGACCTGCCGAGCGTCGTCTCGTAGGCCCGCTCGCCCTTGTCACGCAGGCGGGCCGGCTTCCAGGTGGCGCCGTCGTCGTACGACACCTCCAGCGAGACGTCCTTGACCGCGCTCTGCGGCGCGCCCTCCTGGTGGTAGAGCGACAGGCCGAGCCGGTGCGACCTGGCCTGGTTCTTCAGGTCCACGGGCGCGTCGAACGAGGCCAGCAGCAGCGGGACCACCGTCGTCTGCGTGGTGTGCTCCGAGCCGAACGTCCACACCGCCCTCGTACGGGTGGACAGCTTCGCCCACTCGGCCTCGTTGGCGAGGTCGTACTCGATCCGGTACGTGGCCTGCTCCGGCGGGAGCAGGCCCGACCCCGCGGGCAGGTAGTTCGTCTGCAGCAGCAGCTTGTCGCCCTGGTAGAGCCGGAAGTCGCTCTTCAGGCCGTGCTCGAACATGCTGGTGTAGCCGTCGCCGTAGTTGCGGTCGGCGTCCACGAAGCCCTGCATCGAGATGCGCAGCCGGTCGCCGTCGCGGCGCAGCGGGTTGCGCGGGTTGATGCCGGGCATCAGCGGCTGCTTGAACAGCGTCCGGCCGACCCGCTCCCCCACCTCGTAGGGGCGGAACTCCGGCGACGACATCAGGATGCGCGGCGTGTCCGGGTGCGGCCACATGTTGTTGTAGGAGCGCTCCGGGCTGCCCGCCGACGAGCTCCACCTCAGCTCGGGGTCGGGGGTGACGTAGTCGGTGCGGGTGCGCGGCGTCTTGGCCAGGGGCAGGTTCGTGGAGATGGACGAGGTGTCCCACGGCTCGAAGACGAACCTGGCCTCGTTCATCGTCACGTCGTCGGCCAGCTGGCTGTGGTAGCCGGTCTCGATCCTGGCCAGCGACCTCGACCTGACCACGTACGTGAGCGAGTCGCGCACCCGGCCCTTCTCGCGCAGGTAGAGGTCGTAGACGTACGGGCTGGCGACGATGCCCTTGGCCAGGATCGGCACGGGCAGGTGGCGCAGCCGCGCGACCAGCTTCAGCCCCTCCTCGTGCGTCAGGCGCACGGTCGGGACGGCGAGCTTGACCCTGTTGTTGCCGGTGCCGTCCGGGGAAGTGACGTCTGCGCCCGGCTGGTCGCTGTAGACGGCGACCATCTTCGCCCCGGCGGCCGCGGCGGCGTTGGACTGGGCGGAGACGGGCACGCCGTCCGTGCGGCGGATGACGGCGAGCTTGCCGCGCAGGTCGCGGGCCTTGATCTCCTCGGCGCTGCCCCGTCCCGCGTCCACGGCCATGAGCAGCCGGGTGCCGTCCAGGCGCGGGTACTCGGTGGAGAAGTCGCTGAACTGGACCGGGTCGACGTACTGCGGCTCGAGGTCCAGGCCGGGCGTGGACAGCTCGATCTCGGGGGCCGCCAGCCGCCAGCGGGTGGCGACGGTGAAGGTGCCCTTGGTGACCTTCCTCGTGGGCTGGACGAACAGCCGCTCCTCGATCTGCCCGCCGGGCGAGATCGTGGTGCCGCCGCGCAGCGCGGTGCCCTGCTCGCTGGAGCGGTACCACATGAGGGCCCCGGCGGCGCCGGTGTTCCGCTTGGTCCGGTGGTCGGGCGTCTCGATCTTCACCTCGACCGCCTTGCGGGCGTCCAGCACGACCTCGGTGTTCTCCGTGATCTTCATTTCGGGGTCGCCGAGCAGGCTCTCGTTGAGCGGCTTGCCGCCGGTGGTGCTGCCCTGCGTGGCGGGCATGGTGAAGATGTGGCCGAGCACGGAGTAGGTGCCGGGCTTGACGAGCAGGCAGGTGCCGCTGCCGTACTTCTGGTCGGTGCAGGGCTGGGCCGGGTCGCCGGGGAGCAGGCGGCCGACCAGGGTGCCCTCGTCCAGGTTGAGGACGGTGAAGCCGCCGCGGCCGGGGCGGCCGTCGCGGGCGATGCCTCGTACGCGCAGCTCGACCCGCTTCTCGTCGATGCTCGCGGTCAGCAGCGTGCGGACCGGGCTGCCGCCCGCGACGGCGGCCGTCAGCTCCTGTCGCACCAGCCCGCTCTCGGCCGCCTTGGCCGTGACCTGCACCTCGGCCGTCCCGCCGGCCGGCACGGTGAGCTTCGACGGCTCGACGGTGAACGCGTCGCCGGCCGACAGGGCCAGCTCGGCGGGCGCCTGGCCGAGGTTGTGGTAGCCCACGGTGAGGCTCTTCCGCTCGCCGGTGGTGAGCTTGCCGAAGCTCGCCGAGCCCGTCGAGGCCACGACCGAGCCCTTGAGCGCGGCGGCCACGTCGATGCGGCCCGCGCCCTGCGCGTCCACGGGGATGTCCTGGCCGGGCCTGGCGCCGGCCATGAGCAGCGACTTCAGCTCGTTGCCGGCGATCCCCGGGCGCGCCTGGCGCAGCAGCGCCGCCGCGCCCGCGACGTGCGGGGTCGCCATCGAGGTGCCGGACAGCGTGAGGCTCCCGCCGCCCGCCTTGGCGGCGGTGATGTCCACGCCGGGGGCGGTGACGTCGGGCTTGACCGACAGGTCGGCCGTGATCGGACCCCTGCTGGAGAACGGCGCCAGCGCGTCCCGCTTGTCCACCGCGCCGACGGTCAGCGCCTCCGGGGCGTCGCCCGGGGCGCCCACGCACCCGTCGCAGCCGTCGTTGCCGGCGGCCACCACGAACAGCGTGCCGTACTGCTTGCTGAGCTGGGTCACCGCCGAGGTGAGCGGGCCGCCGGGCTCGCGGCTGCCCAGGCTCATGTTGACGACCTCGGCGTGCTTCTCGCCGGCCGCCCACTCCATGCCGTCGATGATCCACGACAGCCGGCCGTAGCCGTCGGCGTCCAGCACGCGGCCGTTGAGCAGCCGCGCGCCGGGCGCCACGCCCTTGCCGACGCCGCCCGCGCCCGTGCCCGCGATGGTGCTGGCCACGTGGGTGCCGTGCCCGTGGGGGTCGCCGGTGACGCTCTGGCCGGTGAAGTCGCGCTGGTCCGCGACCTTGCCCGCGAGGTCGGCGTGCGCGGCGTCCACGCCGGTGTCGAGGACGGCCACGGTCGTGCCGGTGCCGTCGTACCCGGCCGCCCACGCCTCGGGGGCGCCGATCTGCGGCACGCTCTGCTCCAGGTCCGGCTTCACCTTGCGGTCGAGCCAGATCTTCCGCACGCCCGCCAGCGGGCCCGCCGCCCTCAGGCTCGGGGTGGCCAGCTTGGCCAGCTCGGCCCCGAACGCCGCGGCGTCCCGGGTGGCCACCGACACGCCGGCGCCGCCGATGCTCTCCAGCGTGCGGGTCTGCTTGACGGCGGGGAGGGCGGCCTTGGTGGCGTTGCCCTCGTAGGTGAGGATGAGCGGGATGGCGCCTGCCGCGTAGCCCTGCTCGGCCAGCTCGCTCACGTTGAACAGCGCGGTGTCGAGCCGGTCGGGGACCAGGGCGGCGACGTCGTCGGGGATGACGGTCACGCCGGTGTCCGTCTCCAGCACCTGGAACGTCGGCACGGAGCCGTCCGCCCGCGGCGCGGGGGTGACCGTCACCGCGCGGTGCTCGCCGTCCACGGCCCGCACCTGCACCTGGTCACCCGTGATCAGCGTGATCTCGCCGACCGGGGCGCTGGTGAACGCCATCGGCGCGCCGGCCGCCTCGGTGCCGGCGTGCGCCGCGCCGGGTGCCGAGAATAACGATGCGACCATGACCATGGAGGCGGCCGCAACCCGCCATCGCCCCATGGACGACCTCCAGACAAATCGGTAAGCACGAATACCGAATTACTAGTCATCCGGATGGGCGTTGTCTATGAGGTTGGTGTGGCCAGATCCCGACTTGTCGGGAACCCGCCACCGCCCTCCGGGGCCGCAGTGCCCTGCCCCCCAAGGACCTCAGCCGAAGTACGGTCCGCACTTCGGCTGGGGTCCTATAGGGAGGGATGGGGAAGCCCGGCCGCGCCGCAGCGTCGCGCCGCCGCCCGGAGGAACCCCGGCGGAAGTGCGGCCCCCACTTCGGCCGGGGTCCTTGGGGGATGGGAAGCCCGGCCGACCCGCCCGCCTTCGTCGAAGGGCTCCGGCCCTTGCTGAGGTGATCCGGTTCGTGCATTGCCGGGCCCGATCAAGTTGCTTAACGTGCTAAAGGCTGATCTGTCGCCTTTCCGTGGGGAGCCGCCTGACATGCATGATGACCGCAACCTGGTCGAGGCCCGCCTGCAGCGGGTGCTGGACGAGCGCATCCGCCCGGCCGTGTACCCCGAGTCCGTCCCGCTGGAGGTGGCGGTCTGGCACGCGCCGGGCGAGCCCGTACCGGTCGCGGAGGGGCTGGCGGCGACGCCCGAGCCGATCGCGCCCGGCGCCGCGTGGGGCGCTCCGTGGGGCACGAGCTGGTTCACGGTCACCGGCACGGTGCCCGCCGAATGGGCGGGCAGGACCGTGGAGGCCATCCTCGACCTGGGCTTCAACGAGAACATGCCGGGATTCCAGAGCGAGGGCCTGGTCTACCGCCCCGACGGCTCCCCGGTGAAGGGCCTCAACCCCCGCAACCAGTGGGTACGCATCGGCTCCCCCGTCGAGGGCGGCGAGCGCGTACACCTGCACATCGAGGCCGCCTCCAACCCCGTCATCCTCGGCAACCCGCCCTTCCAGCCGACGCACCTGGGCGACAAGGAGACGGCCGGCGGCAACCCGCTGTACCGGCTGGCCCGCATGGACCTGGCCGTCTTCGACGAGACCGTGTGGCAGCTCGTGATGGACCTGGAGGTGCTGGGCGAGCTGATGCTGGAGCTGCCCGCCGACGGCACCCGCCGCTGGGAGCTGCTGCGGGCCCTGGAGCGGGCGCTGGACGCCGTCGATCTCCAGGACGTCAACGGCACGGCGGCCGCCGCCCGGGCCGAGCTGACCGGCGTGCTGTCGTCCCCCGCGGTGCCGTCGGCGCACCGGATCAGCGCCGTCGGCCACGCGCACATCGACTCGGCCTGGCTGTGGCCGCTGCGCGAGACCGTGCGCAAGGTGGCCCGCACCGCCGCGAACATGACCGCCCTGCTGGAGGACGAGCCGGACTTCGTGTTCGCGATGTCGCAGGCGCAGCAGTGGGCGTGGATCAAGGAGCACCGCCCCGAGGTGTGGGCGAAGGTGACCAAGGCGGTGGCCACGGGCCGGTTCGTCCCGGCGGGCGGCATGTGGGTGGAGTCCGACACGAACATGCCCGGCTCCGAGGCGATGGCCCGTCAGTTCGTGCACGGCAAGCGGTTCTTCATCGACGAGTTCGGCATCGACAACGAGGAGGTGTGGCTGCCGGACACGTTCGGGTTCGCGGCGGGGCTGCCGCAGATCATCAAGGCGGCCGGGTCGAAGCGGCTGCTCACGCAGAAGATCTCGTGGAGTCGGACGAACACCTTCCCGCACCACACGTTCCTGTGGGAGGGCATCGACGGGACGCGGATCTTCACGCACTTCCCGCCGGTGGACACCTACAACTGCTCGATGAGCGGCCGGCAGCTGGCGCACGCGGCCCGTAACTTCAAGGACAAGGGCGTCGCGCGGCACTCGCTCGCGCCTACGGGCTGGGGTGACGGGGGCGGCGGCACGACGCGCGAGATGGTCGCCAAGGCGGCCAGGGTGCGCGACCTGGAGGGCTCGCCCGCCGTCACGTGGGAGCCGCCCGCCGACTTCTTCGCCAAGGCCGAGGCCGAGTACCCCGACCCGCCGGTCTGGGTGGGCGAGCTCTACCTCGAACTGCACCGCGCCACGCTCACCAGCCAGGCCAAGACCAAGCAGGGCAACCGGCGCAGCGAGTCCCTGCTGAGGGAGGCCGAGCTGTGGGCGGCCACCGCGGCGGTGCGCACCGGGGCTTCGTACCCGTACGAGCGGCTCGACCGGATCTGGAAGACGGTGCTGCTGCACCAGTTCCACGACATCCTGCCGGGCTCGTCGATCGCGTGGGTGCACCGGGAGGCGCGCAGGACGTACGAGGCGGTGGCCGCCGAGCTGAACGAGATCATCGACACCGCGCAGCGCGCCCTGGCCGGCGACGGCGACCGCACGGTGGTCTTCAACGGCGCCCCGCACGCGCGCCACGGTGTCCCCGGAGGGGGCGCCCGCGCCGTCTCCGGCGTGCGGTGGACGGAGACGCGCGAGCGGGACGGCGGCGGCTTCGTCCTGGAGAACGACCTGCTCAGGGTGGAGATCGACGCCCGCGGCCTGCTCGTGTCCGCCTACGACTCGACCGCGGGCAGGGAGACGGTGCCGCCCGGCCAGGCGGCGAACCTCCTCCAGCTCCACCCCGACTTCCCCAACATGTGGGACGCCTGGGACGTGGACGAGTTCTACCGCAACACGGTCACCGACCTCGTGGACGCCGACGAGGTGAGCCTAGACGGCGACGGGGTCCGCGTCCGGCGCTCGTTCGGGTCGTCCACGGTGACGCAGGTGCTCACGCTGGCCGGCGGGCGGCTCGACATCCTGACCGAGGTCGACTGGCACGAGACGGAGAAGTTCCTCAAGCTGGCCTTCCCGCTGGACGTGCGCGCCGACCGGTACGCCTCCGAGAGCCAGTACGGCCACGCCTACCGCGCCACGCACACCAACACGAGCTGGGAGGCGGCCAAGTTCGAGGCGTGCAACCACCGTTTCGTGCACGTGGAGGAGCCGGGCTGGGGCGTCGCGCTGGTCAACGACTCGACGTACGGCCACGACGTCACCCGGGCCGTCCGCCCGGACGCGGGCACGACCACCACCGTGCGCGTCTCGCTGCTGCGGGCCCCGCGCTTCCCCGACCCGGAGACCGACCAGGGCGTGCACCGCTTCCGGCACGCGCTCGTGCCGGGGGCGACGATCGGCGACGCGGTGCGCGAGGGCTATTTCGTCAACCTGCCCGAGCGTCCGGTGTCCGGCGCCGCGGCGGAGGTGGAGCCGCTGGTCACGGTGGACGACGACGCCGTGGTGGTGACCGCCGTGAAGCTGGCCGACGACGGGAGCGGCGACGTGATCGTCCGCTTCCACGAGTCGAGGGGCGGCCGGGCCCGCGCCACGCTGACGCCGGGCTTCCCGGTCGCCGAGGTCGTCGCCACCGACCTGCTGGAGCGTCCCACGGGCGCCCCGGGGCAGGGGCTGTCGGTGTCGCTGCGCCCGTTCGAGCTGGTCACGCTCCGGCTGAAGCGTGCCTAGTCGCTGAGGAGAGCGCCCAGGCGGGGCGCGTACGTGGCGTGGAAGACCAGCGAGGCCGCGCCGATCGCGGCGGCGTCGGCCGCGATCGGCGAGGTCTCCACGCGGACGGCGTGCAGCCGCCTGGCCAGCGTCCTGGTCGACACAGCCCGCGCGATCACCTCGCGGTAGAGCTCCCCCACCTCCCTGAGCGCGGGCCCGCCGAGCACGAGCAGGTCGATGTCCAGCATGTTGACCACGCTCACGGCGGCGTCGGCCAGCCGCTCCGCCACCCGTTCGATCACCCGCCGCGCCTCGGGCTCCCCCTTGACGGCGGCCGCACAGACGGCCTTGTGCGAGACGCGCCCGCCCATGGCGGCCTCGATGGCGCCGGGGCAGCAGACCGCCTCCACGCAGCCCCGGTTGCCGCAGTAGCATTCGGGCCCGTCGGGCTCGACCGTGATGTGCCCGAACTCGGCCGCGTTCAGCGACCGCCCCCGATACACCTGGTTATCCAGAAATATCCCGCCACCGATGCCCGTCCCCAGGTACAGGTACACGAAGCTCGGCGTGGTCCGCGCGATCCCGGCCCACCGCTCCCCGATGGCCGCGGCGGTGGCGTCGTTGTCCACGGTCACCGGGAACCGCGTGTGCTCGTGCAGCAGCGCCTTGATCGGCACCTGGTCCCATTCGGGCAGCCTGGGCGGCGAGACCATCACGCCGTCCCCGTCCAGCGGCCCCGGGCAGGCCAGCCCCACCCCCAGCACCTTGCCGTCGGCCACCCCCGCCTCCCGCAGGATCCGCCGCGCGGCCCTGGCCATCTGCCGGATCACCGCCTCGGGCCGGAGGCCGCGCCGTACGGGCAGGCGCAGCCGCTCGACCGGCCGCCCGGCCAGATCGGCCAGCACGCACGAGATCTCCTCGGGGTCGAAGTGCACCCCGATCGCGTAGCCGGCGTCCGGGTCCACGCGCAGGATCGTGCGCGGTTTGCCCCCGCTCGACGGCACGGACCCGTCCTCGACGACGAGTCCCTCCTCCAGGAGCCTGCGCACGATCACCGACACGGTCTGCGCGGTCAGCCGGGTGCGGGCGGCGATCTGCACCCGGCTGATGCCGTCGGACGCCTGGATCGCCTCCAGGATCACGGCCCGGTTGTAGCTCCCCACCTTGGGCAGGTTCGTGCCCAGTCGCATGTGAGCCATGTCACCACAGAGTGTTGACTTAGTAAATCAAAAAGATTTACGTTCTCCGCAAACCCAAGGAAACACGGGGAGCGCGTGATGAAACGTACGCTGGCCGGTTCTCTCCTCCTTCTGACCGCCGTCGCCGGGTGCGGCGGCACCTCGCAGAACACCTCAGGCACCAAGGAACTCGAGGTCCTCTACAAGGTCGAGACGACGTGGCCGTACCTGGAGAAGATGCTCGGCGACGCGAAGAAGCAGTACGAGTCCGCCCACCCCGGCGTCACGATCAAGCTGACGGCGGTCCAGGGCAACAACGAGGCGTACTACACGAAGCTGGCGCTGCTCAACCGCTCCCCCGACTCGGCTCCGGACCTCTACTACCACGACACGTTCCAGGTCAACGCGGACGTCGCGGCCGGCAAGCTGGCCCCGCTCGACGACTACCTGGCCAAGTGGCCCGACTGGGGCACCCAGTTCCCCGACTCGGTCAAGCAGGCCGCCAAGGGCGGCGACGGCAAGATCTACGGCGTGCCGATCAGCACGGACACGCGCGGCCTCTGGTACCACAAGGACGTCTTCGCCAAGGCCGGCCTGCCGGTCCCGTGGGAGCCGAAGACCTGGAACGACGTGCTGACGGCGGCCCGCACGATCAAGCAGAAGCTGCCCGGCGTCGTCCCGTTCAGCATGTACGCCACCAAGATCCACGGCGAGGCGTCGACCATGCAGGGCTTCGAGATGCTCCTGTACGGCACGCCCGGCGGCACCCTCTACGACGACGCGCAGAAGAAGTGGGTGGCCGGCGGCAAGAACTTCACCGACGCCCTGACCTTCGTCAACACCGTTTTCCGGGAGGAACTGGGCCCGAAGCAGGCCGACGCCCACAACGCCAAGCTCGGCGACAAGGTGACCATGGAGTGGTTCCCCGAGGCCAAGCTCGGCATCTCGCTCGACGGGGCCTGGGCGAGCTCGGCCTGGAAGCCGACCGGCACCAAACCGTGGCCCGAGTGGACGCAGAAGATCGGCTGGACGCCCATGCCGACGCAGAACGGCCAGGCGCCGGGCGCGGTCAGCATGTCGGGCGGCTGGGTCATGGCGATGAGCGCGTACACCAAGCACAAGCAGGAGGCGTTCGACTTCATCACGACGGCCACGAACAAGGAGAACTCGATGGCGTACTCGGTCGGCACGGGCGACCTGGCCGCCCGCAAGGACGTGGCCGCCGACCCGAAGTACAGCGCCGACAACCCGAGCGTCAAGTTCTGGACCGACCTGGCCTCCGTCACCCACTACCGGCCCGCGTACGAGGTGTACCCGAAGGTGTCCACCCAGGTCCAGGAGGCCATGGAGGCGGTGGTGACCGGCTCGCAGACTCCTGAGGAGGCCAGCGCGAGCTACGCCAAGGCGCTCCCGGCCGCCGTCGGCGGACCCGACAAGGTCATGGCGCGATGACGGTCGTCACCGCCCCACCCCCGCCCGTGACGAGCCGCCCGGTACGCGGCTCATCACGGCGGGGCGCCATGCGCTGGCTCCTGCCCCTGGGCCCCGCCCTGGTCCTGCTCGCGCTCTTCCTGGCGGGGCCGATCCTGTGGAGCGTCTACATCGCCTTCACCAACGAGACGTTGACGGGCTCGGCCTCGGTTCACTCGCAGTTCGTCGGCCTGGCCAACTTCGTCAAGCTCTTCGGCGACCCCAACTTCCTGAACTCGTTCCTGCTGACATTCGTCTTCGTCATCGGCTCGGCGGTCATCGGCCAGAACACGCTGGGCCTGATCATCGCCCTCCTCCAGCGCGGCCGCGGCCGGGTGACCCGCAGCGTCGTCAACGGCGTGGTGATCGCCGCCTGGGTGGTGCCGGAGGTCGTGGCCGCGGCCTGCTGGTTCTCCTTCCTGGCCGAGGAGGGCACGCTCAACACGGTCCTGGGCATCTCCCAGGAGTGGCTCTACACGGCCCCGATGCTGGCGGTGATCCTGGCGAACATCTGGCGCGGCACGGCCTTCTCCATGCTCGTCTACTCGGCCGCGCTCTCGGAGGTGCCCGCCGACCTGGTGGAGGCCGCCGCCGTGGACGGGGCGGGCCCCGGCCGCCGGCTCCTGCACATCACGCTGCCGCTGATCCGCCGCTCCATCATGGCCAACCTCATGCTGATCACACTGCAGACCCTGGCCAGCTTCGGCCTCATCTACGCCCTGACGGGCGGCGGTCCGGGCACGGCCAGCCAGACGACGCCGCTGTACATGTACGAGCAGGCGTTCCGCTATTTCGAGATCGGCTACGGCTCGGCGATCGCGCTGGTCATGCTGGTGATCGGCGCGCTGTTCTCCCTGGTCTACCTGCGGCTGATCAAGGTGGAGGACGCATGACGAGGCTCGCCGCCCGCGCCGCCGCCCTGCTCTCCCTGGCGGTCATCACCCTGGCCTTCCTGGGCCCGTTCCTCTGGGTCCTGCTCGCCTCCGTCCAGTCCGAGGCGAGCCTGGCCGCCCAGCCGACGCTCTCCTTCTCCCTGGACAACTTCAGGGCCGTCCTGACCTGGGACACGATCATCCTGCCGCTGATCAACTCGATCGTCATCTCGGGCTCCACGGCGGTGCTGACGGTGCTGGTGGCGGGGCTGGCCGCCTACCCGCTGTCGCGCTACCAGCTCCGCTACCGCCGCCACTTCATGCTGAGCCTGCTGTTCACCACGGGCCTGCCGGTGACGGCGATCCTCGTGCCGGTCTACGCGATGTTCTTCCGCTTCAACCTGTACGGCTCCGTGCCGGCCATGGTGCTGTTCCTGACGGCGAGCTCATTGCCATTCTCGATCTGGATGATGAAGAACTTCATGGACGGCGTGCCGGTGAACCTGGAGGAGGCCGCCTGGGTGGACGGGGCCGGCTGGCTCCGCTCGCTGACGGCGGTGGTGGGCCCGCTGATGGCCCCGGGGATAGCCGTGGTGGCCATTTTCGTCTTCGTCGGCCAGTGGGGGAACTTCTTCGCCCCCTTCGTACTGCTCGACACCCCGGAGAAACAGCCGGCGGCGGTCACCGTCTACACGTTCTTCTCCCAGTACGGGCAGGTGGCCTATGGCCAGCTGGCCGCTTTCTCGATTCTCTACACGGCTCCGGCGGTGGTCCTTTACGTGGCCGTCAACAAATATCTGGCCAGTTCCTTCAGTTTCGCCGGCTCGGTGAAAGGTTGACGGCTTATCAGAGGTAGTTGAAAGGCGTACCGTTGACGCATGGCTGCGACCCCGGACACGGTGCACTGGCGCGGCGTGCACCACCTGGCCCTCGTGACCGCGGACATGGACGCCACCGTGCGCTTCTGGCACGGCGTGCTCGACGCCCGCCTGGTCACCACCCTTGCCGTCCCCGCCTTCAAGCATTACTTCTTCGAGGTGGCCCCGGGTAACACCGTCGCCTTCTTCGAATACACCGACCAGCCGCTCGACAGCTTCGCCAAGCCCGCCGGCGTGCCCTATCCCAAGGCGGCGCAGTTCGACCACCTGTCGCTGCACCTGCCGGACGAGGACGCGCTCAACCAGCTGCGCGACCGGCTCAAGGCGCACGGCTGCGAGGTCACCGACGTCGTCGACCACGGGTTCCTGCGCTCCATCTACTTCAGCGACCCGAACGGGATCGCGCTCGAGGCCTCCTGGTGGAGCGTCGATCCGACCGGCCGGCCGGTGGACTACTCCGACGAGCGCCTGTTCGCCGACCCCGACCCGGTGCCCGCCGTACGGGAGCTGCGAGAGGAGGGGCGGCTGCGCCGGACGGTCGCGACGCGCCTGGTGGACGGCATCGTCGAGGACCTCAGGCGCGAGGGGATCACGCTGGATCCGTGAGTTTCACAAAGGCATCACGTGGGGAAGGTCGACTCTTGACCTGCCCCACGTTAGCCTTACCTCAGTTCGCATGTACGCCACTACATGCGGCGGCCGTTTAGTCGATCATGGCTGTGGTAGCGCCGATCGCTATGACAACGGCAGCAAGTATGACGAGAAACCGTACGGTCCGGGGTGTTGACTTGATCGCATCCCGGACTATGCGTCCGAGCTCTTGCACGATCGTGGTCCCAAAGCCCGATGGATCGCACATCGTAGGTTTCACCTCCTCCCAAATCGGGCCCCTGACCTGCACCGTCCCTCCTTTCTTAATCTTGCTTCCACGGTGCATGAGGGTCTCCCGATCTGCAAGCAGCCTTCACGTGGTTCTCCGTGCGTGAAAGTAAATTTCAGTCCACAGGCGCGCCACGACCTGCCGGTCAGAAAACCGGCAGGTCGTGAAGGCCCGGGAGATCGGGCTTATGCGCAGGTGTAGCCGGAGGGCGTCTGCGTGTTGCCGCTCGGCCTGCTGACCTGGTATCCGAAGGTGGTGCCGGCGTTCGGGGCCAGGTTTCCGTTGTAGCCGAGGTTCTTGGCGGTGACGGTCTGCCCGCTGACGGTGAGGGTCGCGTTCCACGAGCCGGTCAGCGTGTGCCCGGCGGGCAGGGTGAAGGTGACGGTCCAGCCGGTGATGGCGGAGGTCCCGGTGTTGGTGACGGTCACGGGCTGGACGACGTACCCGGTGGCCCACTGGGTCTGCACGGTCCCGGTGGCCGTGCAGCCACCGCCGCCGCCCGGGCCGGCCGTGGTGGTGAAGATGCCCAGGGCGGAGTTCGCCGAGACGTTCCCGGCTCCGTCACGGGCCCGGACGTACACCTGGTACTGGGTCGAGGGGCTGAGCCCGGTGAGCGAGATCGAGTTGGTCGTGGACTGGCCGAGGAGCTGGTCGGTGGCGCCCTGCTCGCGGTAGACGTCGTACCCGGCGAGCCCGCTCCCGCCGCTGTCGGTCGAGGCGCTCCAGGTGAGCGAGGCCGAGTTCGAGGTGACGTTGCTCGCCGAAGGCGTGCCGGGCGTGGTCGGCGGGGTGGGGTCGGTGGTCGTGCCACCGGCCAGCGCGTCGTGCACGGCGGTGTACGACGGCTTCTGCTGGTAACTCTCGTTGTAGATCAGGGCCGCGCCCTGCCCGGAGAAGGTGTCGGGCACCCAGGAGTACTTGTCGGTGAAGCCCCAGATCGTCACGCCGGCGCAGGCGGTCACGGCCAGGCAGGCGTTGACGACGTTGCGGTAGTAGGTGGCCTGCGTGGCGTCCTTGGTGGCGTCCCTGGGCATCACCATGCGCACGTCCAGCTCGGTGATGCGGACCTGGACGCCGAGGGCGGCGAAGCGCTGGAGGTTCTGCTGGAAGTCGTTCGGGAAGCCGTACTGGATGGCGAGGTGCGTCTGGAAGCCGACGCAGTCGACGGGCACGCCCTGCTGGCGCAGCGACGAGACGAGGTTGTAGATCGCGGTGCTCTTGGCGTTGATCCCCTCGGTGTTGTAGTCGTTGATGCACAGCCGGGCGTCGGGGTCGGCGGTGCGGGCGGCCCGGAAGGCGTCGGCGATGTAGCTCTGGCCCAGCGTGTTGTACCAGAACGACGTGCGCAGGTTGCCGCTGTCGTCGAAGACCTCGTTCACCACGTCCCAGGAGACCACGGTGGGGTTGTCGGCGTAGTGGCCGACAACCTGGCTGATGTGGTTCTGCATGGCGCTGCGCATGGCGGTGGCGCTCAGGCCCTGCACCCAGCCCGGGGTCTGTTGGTGCCAGACGAGCGTGTGGCCGTGGACCTGCTGGTTGTTCTGGGTGGCGAAGTTGACGATGGCGTCGGCGCCGGAGAAGTTGAACTGGCCCTGGCTGGGCTCGGTCGATTCCCACTTCATCGCGTTCTCGGCGGTGACCTGGCTGAACTCGGTGGCGGCGATGTTGCGGTAGGCGGTCTCGTTGGCGAGCGGGCTGGTCGCGAGCGCCGCCCCGATGAACTTGCCCTTGGCCGCGGCGTGGGTGCGCAGGGGCGCGGAGGCGTGGGCCGGGCCGGCCGGCAGGAGGAAGGCTGCGAGCATCCCCACGAGGGCGAGGAGGACTCTGACGGGCGAGGACGAATGCACGGACATCTACCTCCGGGGGCAGGCACTCGATTCCGATACTTTTCGACCCTGGTGGATCTCACCGAAGACGGTATTGACATGCGAGATGAGGGTCAATGCCGACCTCGTCCGGTCGCCGAATCAGCAGCTTGACGACAGAAACTATCGGACAGAAAATGAAACTTTCATGTGCCTTGCCTGCGCCGGACCCCTCAGGAACATTGGTAGCAATCACCCTCACAGAAGGGCAGACCAATGGCAGACGGGCTCGTCTTACCCTCCGGCGCCGGGCAGTCGCTCGGGTCCATGGGGATGACGCTCAAGGTAGGGGCCGAGCACTCGAAGACCTGGTCGGTGTTCGAGAACACGATCGCGCCGGGCTTCGACGTCGGCGCCCATTTCCACCACCACGCCGAGGAGCTGTTCTACGTCCTCGACGGCGAGCTGGACCTGCTGGCCTTCCAGCCTCGGGAGATCACCGGCGAGCCCTGGCAGACGTGGGAGTCGGAGAGCGGCACCCGGACGGTGCGCGGCGGCCCCGGCAGCCTCATGTACGTGCCCGCGGGCTGCCCGCACGCCTTCGCCAACCCCGGGACCACGCCCACCCGGATGCTCTTCATCGTGACCCCGGCGGGCCATGAGCACTACCTGCGCGAACTCGGCGAGCTGCTGTCCCGCCCGGGGCCGCCCGACCAGGCCGCCGTGATCGAGCTGCGGGCCCGGTACGACATCCAGCAACTGTCCCCCATCGGCCTCGGCTGAGCCCGTCTCCGGCGAGCTAGCGCAACGTACCTACCGGTCGGTACTGTGATTTATCCAGAATAATCGTCCACCATCCGGGAGTTCGGCGTATGTCCCTTTCGCATGCCCAGGTCGTGGCCCAGCTCACCGGACCCGGTCAGCTGTTCGAGATCGAGGAGATCGGCGACACCGGGATACGCACCTGGAAGCACGCGCCCACCCACTTCCGCGCGCTGCTGGAGATGAGCCGCTTCCACGGCGAGAAGGTCTTCCTCGTGTACGAGGACGAGCACATCACGTTCGAGGACCATTTCCGCCGCGCCGCCACCCTCGCCAACCGCCTGGTCGAGGAGTACGGGGTGCGCAAGGGCGACCGGGTGGGCGTGGCCATGCGCAACTACCCCGAATGGGTCGTCTCGCTGTCGGCCGCGCTGGCGGCGGGGGCCGTCGCCGTACCGCTCAACGCCTGGTGGACGGAGGCCGAGCTGGCCTACGGCGTGCGGGACTCCGGGGCCAAGGTGCTGATCGCGGACGGCGAGCGCGCCGTCCGGCTCGCCTCGACGGGCGTCCCCCTGATCGTCGCCCGGGGCGAGGTCCCGGAGGGCGCGCGCGGCTTCGACGACGTGCTGGGCGAGGTCGCCGCCGACGTCACGCTCCCCGCCGTCGAGCTGGCCCCCGAGGACCCCGCCACGATCTTCTACACCTCCGGCACGACCGGCAGCCCCAAGGGAGCGCTGGGCAGCCACCGCAACCTCGGCCAGTCCCCCATGACCGTCGCCTTCGGCCTCATGCGGGCGGTGGCCATGGCGGGCAAGGACGTCGGGGCCGCGGCGGGCACCCGCCGGGTCACGCTCCTGACCGTCCCGCTGTTCCACGTCACGGGCTGCTTCTCCGCCCTGACCACCACGATGTTCGCCGGCGGCGGCCTCGTGCTCATGTACAAGTGGGACCCCGAGCAGGCGCTGCGCCTGATCGAGCGCGAGCGCGTGACCGCCATGATCGGCGTGCCCACGAACGCCTGGCAGCTCATGTCCCACCCCGACTTCGGCAAGTACGACCTGTCGTCCCTGACCACCCTCGGGTACGGCGGCGCCCCCGCCCCGCCCAAGCTCCTGGAGCGCATCACCCGCAACCTCCCCAACCGCGCTCCCTCCAACGGCTACGGCATGACCGAGACCACCGCCCTGGCCATCGGCAACGGCGGTGCCGACTACCACGCCAAGCCCGACAGCATCGGCCTGCCCTCGCCCGTCGTGGACGTGCGCGTGGTCGGCCCCATGGGCACCGAGCTGCCGCCCGGCGAGGTGGGCGAGCTGTGCGTGCGCGGCCCGAACGTCATCATGGGTTACTGGAACAAGCCGGAGGCGACGGCGGAGACGTTCGTGAAGGGCTGGCTGCACACCGGCGACCTGGCCAAGATCGACGAAGAGGGCTTCGTCTACATCGTCGACCGGGCCAAGGACATGGTGATCAGGGGCGGCGAGAACGTCTACTGCGCCGAGGTGGAGGCGGCCCTGTTCGAGCACCCGGCGGTCGACGACGCGGCGGTGATCGGGGTGCCGCACGACGAGCTCGGGGAGGAGGTCGGCGCGGTCATCCGCCTGGCGCCCGGCACCTCGGTCGCCGCCGAGGACCTCCAGTCGTTCCTCAAGGACCGGATCGCCAAGTTCAAGATCCCGTCGCACATCTGGTTCCGGGAGGACGAGCTGCCCCGCAACCCCGGCGGCAAGATCCTCAAGACCCACCTGCGCAGGGAGATCCTGGGCGCGTGACCCCTCTTCCGGCCTTCCGGTGCGTCCGCGCCCGGGAGGCCTTCGCATGCCGGGTGACGACCGTCACAATCCGAGCATCACCGCAGGTGTAACCGGCTATCGGCTGATCCCTTTACGTGGCGGGTAATCGCGCTCCCTACGTGGTGGCTGACATCTTTCAGGTGTCGCGAAAAACCGCCACCAAGGGAGCCGAGACATGAGCACCGCCCTGACCGTCACCGCCGACCGGATGAAGTTCCTGCGCCTCGCGCTGGCCGCCGACGCCGTCGTCACCGGCGGCAACGGGCTGGTCTACCTCGCCTTCGCCGGCCCCGTGAGCGATCTGCTCGGCCCCGGCGCGGGCCTGCTGCGCGGCATCGGCGCCTTCCTGCTGGTGTACGGCGCCGCCGTCGGCCTCCTCGCCACCCGCCGCGCCATCAGCCCGGCCGCCACCAGGGCCGTGATCGCCCTGAACATCGTCTGGACCCTCGCCAGCGTCGCCGCCGTCGTCACCGGCGCCGCCGACCTCACCACGATCGGCGCCATCTGGACCATCGCCCAGGCCCTGGTGGTCGGCGTCTTCGCCGAACTCCAGATCGTCGGCCTCCGCAAGACCCGCAACAACTGACACGACTGACGAACAGAAGGAATGACCATCATGAACCTCATCGAGCGCTACATCGCCGCCTGGAACGAGACCGACGCCGACGCCCGCGCCAAGGCCGTGGCCGAGCTGTGGACCGAGGACGGCACCTACACCGACCCCCTGGCCGACGTGAAGGGCCACGAGGCGATCGCCGCGGTGATCGCGGGCGCCCAGGGCATGTTCCCCGGCCTGGTGTTCACGCCGGGCGAGCTGTACGACGCCCACCACCACATCGCCCGCTTCACCTGGCACCTCGGCCCGGAGGACGGGGAGGCGGTCGTGGTCGGGTTCGACGTGGTGGAGCTGGCCGAAGACGGGCGGATCCGCACGGTCCTCGGCTTCCTCGACAAGGTCCCCGCCGTCTGACCCTCCCCCTCTCCCAACCGAAGGCCTCCGCTCCTCGCGGGGGCCTTCCGCATGCCCACCCACCCCCACACCGCGCGCCCTCCCGCCGCCCAACCCCAACCCGCACCCCCGCCCTGAGAGCTTCCGTCCCGACACCCTCGACTGCGGCACCTCCCACCCAGCACCCTCCAGCCCGGCCCCTGCCACCCCCTCCCTGCCCCTGTCCCTCCCCCCGAGGGACCTCAACCCCGGTCGGCGGCAAGGGGGCGCACCCGACCGAACCCGAAAACGGTTTGCCCCGATCATCACTCCGGCCGGAAAATTGACGCTCGTGCCCACCGGACTGAAGCGCCTCCTGCGTCACCTCACCCTCGACCTCAGCCCCCTTCGCGACTCCCGCGACTACCGTCTCCTCTTCGCCTCGGGCGTCATCACCATGTTCGGCACCTTCATCACCATGGTCGCCGTGCCGTACCAGATGAAGCAGCTGACGGACTCCTACCTGGCGGTCGGCCTGGTGAGCCTGGCGGAGTTCGTCCCGATGGTGGTGTGCGGCCTGTGGGGCGGGGCGATCGCCGACGCGCTCGACCGCCGAAAGATCATCGTCCTGAGCGAGCTGGGCCTCATGGTCACCACGGGCGCTCTCACGGTCAACGCGATGCTCCCCAACCCCCAGGTCTGGGTCCTGTACGTGATGGGCGCCGTCTCCACCGGCATCTCCTGCCTCCAGCGTCCCAGCCTGGAGGCCGTGTTCCAGCAGGTGGTCAAGCACGAGCAGCAGGGCGCGGCGGCGGTGCTGTCGAGCATGCGCTGGAACTTCGGCGCCATCGTCGCCCCGGCGCTGGGCGGCCTGCTGGTGACCGCCTTCGGCCCGGCGGCGGCGTACGGCATCGACACGCTGAGCTTCGTGCTGTCGCTGGCGCTGCTGTGGCGGATCAGGTCGCTGCCGCCGGCCGAGGACGCCGCCCCCGCGTCGCTGAAGTCGCTGGTCGAGGGCGTGCGGTACGCGGTGCGCCGCGCCGACCTGATGGGCACGTACCTGGTGGACATCGCCGCCATGGTGTTCGCGATGGGGACGTCACTCTTCCCCTTCCTGGCCGACGAGCTGCACTCCCCGCAGGCGCTGGGGTTGCTGTACTCGGCGGGGGCGGTGGGCGCGCTGGCCGCCTCGATCACCGGCGGCTGGGCGGCCCGCGTACAGCGCCAGGGCCTGGGCGTGATCATCGCGGCCACCCTCTGGGGCGTGGCGATCGCCGCGTCGGCCCTGGCCCCCAACGTCTGGGTGCTGTTCGTCTGCCTCGCCTTCGCAGGCGCCGCTGACATGATCAGCGGCATCTTCCGCATGACGATGTGGAACCAGACGATCCCGTCGGAGCTGCGCGGGCGGCTGGCCGGGATCGAGCTCCTGTCGTACGCGTCCGGCCCGATGCTGGGCAACGCCCGCGCCAGCCTGATGGCCAACTTCGGCGGCACCCGTTTCTCCCTCGGGGCGGGCGGCCTGCTGTGCGTGGTCGCCGTGCTCGGCCTGGCCGCCGCACTGCCTTCGTTCCGCAGGTACGACGCCAGGACCGACGACCACGCCCTGGCGGAGAGGCTCCGCAGGGAGGCCGCCGCCTAGGTCACCGGTTTTCCGCCTTGGCGAACACCCGCAGCGCCTCGGCGTCGGAGTGGATGTTCGTCACGTAGTCGGACACCCACTCCTCGATCCCGTCGAACCCGCTCTCCCGCACCAGCCGCTCCCCCACCAGGGCGGCGTCGAGCGGGGTCCGGCGCAGGGTCACCGCGCCGGTGTCACCGTCCAGCAGCGCCCAATGCGCCCCGCTCCGCCCGTACGGCATGCCGACCGAACCCGGGTTCACGACCAGCACCCGGTCGGCCAGCCGTACGAAGGGCATGTGCGTGTTGCCCAGCACCAGGGTGCCGGCGCTCTCCCCGGCCAGCACCTCGGCCCACCGCTCCAGCGCGCTGTCCACGAGGATCATCTCCTCGTCGCTGCGCGGCGTGGCGTGCACGAACAACGTGGTCCCCAGCCGCCCCAGCTCGACCACCTCCCGATCGGGCAGCCCGGCCAGCAGTTCCACCTGATCGTCGCGCAACTGCTCGGCCGCCCACTGGGACACGGGATACGGGCTGACCTTCCCGCGCACCGCCTCGACCAGCTCCCTGTCGGCGTTCCCGTTGACCCACAACGCCCGTTCACCGAGTGAGACGAGCACGTCCAGCGTCTGCACCGGCATCGGCCCGGCGGCCATGTCCCCGGTCAACACGACCACATCGGCCGCGGCCACCTCGGGCTCGGCCAGCACGGCCTCGAGCGCGGGCAACACCCCATGAATGTCGGACAACACAGCGATACGCATACGCCCACTCTCCCCCACCGGACCGCCCACCCCGGAGCCTGACCTCATGGTGATCAAGGCCGAAGCAGTGGGCAACAATGACGACACCTTCTACAAGGCGCCAGACGTGATCCTCGCCATAGAAGTCGTCTCTCCCGAGTCCAAGGACCGCGACCGTCACCGCAAGCCGCAGCTCTACGCCGAAGCTGCGATTCAACACTTCTGGCGAATCGAGAAGAACGCGGGCAAGCCCACGGTCTATGTCTACGAACTGGATCCCGCCACGCGCTCCTATGTCTCCACCGGCATCCATCACGAGTGCGTCAAAGTAAGCGTCCCCTTTGACCTAGCCATTGACCTCACCGAGATCGACCGGCTCTAGGCCGAGGCTCACCCCTCCTCGCGCCACCCTTCGTAGCGTTCCACCAACTCGTCCACCTTGGCCAACGCGCCCTCGTCCAGCCCTTCGACGACGACCAGCCACTGCGCGTCCTCGGCGTCATCCTCCCCGGCCAGCGTCTCCCGCATCACGCGCGGCACCCCGAGCGCCGGAAACCACTCCCCGAGCGTTTCCGCGACCTCCTCGGCGTCATCCCGCTCGGCGAACACCAGCAGATGCCTCATCATCCCCTCGCCTTCATCACCATGAGCGTATGCAGTCGTTTACCAGGCGTGAGCGGAATACATTGGTAGCGTTGGATCGTGACTGCCGAAGCGGGGATCGTAAAAATGACACCTCCCTCGCTGCCCAGCTGGGCCGTCCCGCCATCGGAGGGCTTCATAGCAGAAGACCTCGATCACATTCCGGATTTGCCTGCGCACACAGAGTTGATCGATGGAAGCTTGGTGCTCGCGAGCCCGCAGCGACACTTCCATCACACGGTCATCTTCCGGCTGCATGTCGCGCTGGAAGACTTCCTGCCGCCAGGCCACGAAGTGGTCCAGGAGATGAGCGTCAAGCTCGCCCCGAAGCAGCGTCCAGAGCCTGACCTGATGATGGTGGGCCCCCACGCGGTCATCGGAGGCGAGGTCACTCTGTTCCAGGCCAGCGACGTCATCCTCGCTGTTGAAGTGGTCTCACCCGACTCCCAAGTGCGCGACAGAGACCGCAAGCCTGTCCTCTACGCAGAAGCGGGAATCCCCCATTTCTGGTTGATCGAAGAGAACAACGGCAAGCCGACTGTCTTCGTGTTCGAGCGGAATCCCGTGACGAAGTCCTATGAGGCCACCGGCACCTATCATGACAGGCTGAAGGTCACAGTCCCGTTCGACATCGACATCGACCTCACCAAGCTGTACCAGGCTCGAACGCGATAAGGGCTGGCAGGGCGCCCGACCGTGCCAGCCCTTGAGCGGGTCAGGTGCTGCGGAGCTGAGCGCCCACGCGGTCGGTCGCCATGGCCACCGCCGCGTCGCGAGCCGCCGTGGTCTCCTCCACCGTCAGCGTCCGGTCCGCGGCGCGGAAGCGCATCGTGTAGGCGAGCGACTTGTTCCCCTCGCCCACCTGCTCCCCCGCGTAGACGTCGAACAGCCGGATCGACTCCAGCAGCTCCCCGGCCCCGTCGCGCAGGGCGGCCTCCACGTCGGCCACCGGCGTGAAGTCGGGCACGATCAGTGCGACGTCCTGCGTGGCCACCGGGTAGGCCGGCACCGACGGCGTCTGGACCGGGCCCGGCATGGCGGGCTCCAGGCGCGACAGCTCCAGCTCCATGGCCGAGGTGCGCGGCGGCAGCCCGTACGCCTCGATGACGCGCGGGTGCAGCTCACCGGCGTGCCCCACCAGCGTGTCGCCCACGTAGAGGGCGGCGCACCGGCCGGGGTGCCAGGGCTCGTGCTGGTCGGCGCTGATGGACAGCTCCAGCCGCGCCTCGCCCGCGACCAGCCGCGCGGCCTGCACCGCGTCGGCCCAGGAGGCGGCGCGACCGCTGCCCCACCAGCCGGACCGCTCGAACTCCCCGGCCAGCACCACCGCGACCCGCAGCGGCTGGTCGGGCAGCGCCGACTCGATCGAGGCCAGCTCCTCGGCGGTCGGCCGGCGCTCGACCCCGAGCACCGGCGCCACCTCGGGAGCGCCCTCGCGCGGCCGGTAAACCGGCCCCATCTCGAACAGCGCCACGTCCGAGAACCCGCGCCCCGAGTTGCGCACCAGGGTCTTGAGCAGCCCCGGCAGCAGCGTCGTGCGCATCAGCGGCTCGTCCTCCGACAGCGGGTTGGCCAGCCGCATGGCGCGGCGGCGCGCGTCGTCGGCGGGCAGGAGCAGCCGGTCGAAGTCGTCGGGGCTGATGAACGGGTAGCTGAGCACCTCGACGTAGCCGCCCTCGGCCAGCGCCCGGCCGACCCGGCGGCGCAGCCGCTGGCCCTCGGTGAGCCCGGCCCCGGCGGGGGCGGAGGGCAGCAACGACGGCAGGCTCTCGTAGCCTTCCAGCCGGATGACCTCTTCGGCCAGGTCGTTGGGGTCGGTGAGGTCGGGTCGCCAGGACGGCGGCGTCACCGTGATCATGTCGTCGCCGGTGACGGCCAGCTTGGCCGCCAGGGCGCCGCCGGTCACGACCCCGGTCGGGTCGACGCCGCCCTGGCGCACGGCCGGGTCGTCGCCGTCGACCACGACGCAGCCGACCTGCCGCAGCCGGGAGACGACGGTCTCCTTGGAGTAGGCGACGCCGGCCACGGTGCCCGGATAGCTCGACGGGATCGCGATGCGCGCGGGCGACACCTCGACCTCGGCGTGCGTGACCCCGGGCTGGATGTTCCCGCCGCCCAGCTCGGCCAGCAGTTGCACGGCCCGCCACGAGGCGACGAGCGGCAGCTCCCGGTCGACGCCGCGTTCGAACCGCTTGGACGACTCCGACACCAGCCCGTTGCGGCGCGACTCGCGCGAGATGCCGGTCGCGGAGAAGTGGGCGGCCTCGATGACGATGTCGGTCGAGGCGTCGGAGATCTCGGTCTCCAGCCCGCCCATGGTGCCGGCCATCGAGATCGGGCCCGACTGGTCGGTGATCAGGATGTCGTCGGGGTCGAGCTCGCGTACGACGTGGTCGAGCGTCTCGAGCCGCTCGCCCGCGGCGGCGCGGCGCACGACGATCTCGCCGCGCAGCTTGCCGCGGTCGAACGCGTGCAGCGGCTGCCCGAGCTCCAGCATCAGGTAGTTGGTGATGTCGACGGCCAGCGACACGGACCGCATGCCGGCGCGCGTGAGGCGTACCCGCATCCAGAGCGGGCTCTGCGCGGCGGGGTCGAAGCCGGTGACCTCGCGCAGCACGAACCTGTCGCACGCGGTCGGGTCGGCGATCGACGCCGGCCACGCCGTGCCGGTCTCGGCGGGCAGCTCGACGTCGGCGGGGTCGCGGAACGCCACCCCGAAGCCGGTCGCCACCTCGCGGGCCACGCCCCTGATCGACAGGGCGTAGCCGATGTCGGGCGTGATCTCCAGCTCGATCACGTCGTCACGCAGGCCGAGCAGCTCGACCACGTCGGCGCCGATCGGGGTGCCGGCCGGCAGCACCATGATGCCGCCGTGATCGTCGCTCAGCCCGAGCTCACGCTCGGAGCAGATCATGCCCTCCGACATGCGCCCGTACGTCTTGCGCGCCCCGACCTCGAACCCGCCGGGCAGCACGCCGCCGGGCAGCACGACGGGCACGCGGTCGCCGGCGACGAAGTTGGTGGCGCCGCAGATGATCTCGCGCGGCGTCGCCTCACCGGTCTCGACCTTGCAGTGCCGGATCGGCTTCTTGAAGCCGGCCAGCTCCTCGATCTCGAGCACCTCGCCGACGACGACGTTCTTGACGTCGTGGCCGTGCGAGGTGATCGACTCGAGCTTGAGCCCGGCGGCCGTGAGCTTGTCGGCCACCTCGTGGGCGGTGACCGCCGGGAGATCGACATACTCCCGCAGCCAGGAAAGCGGGACCTTCATCAGATCTCCATTCCGAACGGGAGGGTGAAGCGCACGTCTCCCTCGACCATGTCACGCATGTCCTCGGCGTTGTGGCGGAACATCAGCGTCCGCTCGATGCCCATGCCGAACGCGAACCCGGAGTATCGCGACGGATCGACCCCGCAGGCGATGAGCACGCGCGGGTTGACCATGCCGCAGCCGCCCCATTCGATCCAGCCCTCCGACTTGCAGGTGCGGCAGGGCGGGTTGCCGGGGATCGCCGAGCTGCCGCGGCAGACGAAGCACTTGAGGTCCATCTCGGCGGACGGCTCGGTGAACGGGAAGTAGTTGGGCCGGAAGCGGGTCGTGATGCCCTTGCCGAACATCACCTCCGCGAACCGGTCGAGCGTGCCCTTGAGGTGGGCCATAGTCAGGCCCTCGTCCACGGCCAGCCCCTCGGTCTGGTGGAAGACCGGGGTGTGGGTGGCGTCGAGCTCGTCGGTGCGGAACGTCTTGCCCGGCGAGATCACGTAGACCGGCAGCTCGCGCTGGAGCAGCGCGCGGATCTGGACCGGCGAGGTCTGCGTGCGCAGGACCATGCCGGAGTCGGTGGACCCGACGAAGAACGTGTCGTGGTCGGAACGGGCCGGGTGGTCCTTGGCGATGTTGAGCGCGTCGAAGTTGAACCACTCGCCTTCGAGCTCGGGGCCCTCGGCCACTTCGTAGCCCATCGCGACGAACGCGTCGGCGATGCGCTCCTGCAGCGTGGTCAGCGGGTGGCGGGCGCCGCGCGGCCGCCGGTCCCACGGCAGGGTGACGTCGACGGTCTCCTCGACGAGGACCCGCGCGTCGCGCTCGGCCTCGAGCTCGGCCTGGCGGGCAGCGAGCGCTTCGCTGATCGCCTTACGGGCGGTGCCGACGCGCTTGCCGGCCTCGGCGCGGGCGGCGGGCGGCAGGGCGCCGATCTCGCGGTTGGCCAGGGCGATGGGCGAGCGGTCGCCCGCGTGCGCCAGCCTGGCCTGCTTGAGTGCGTCGAGGCTGTCGGCCACCTTGATCGCCGCGATGGCGTCGGCCTCCATGCGGGACACCTCGTCGGCATGCAACGGTGTCACCTCGACGGGGTCGTAGTCAGACAAGAGTGAGCTCCGTATCCAGGGCTTGAGCGAAAAAGAGTCTAGTGGGGCCCGCCCACCGGGGCCGACTCGATCGCTAAGGGGTGGCGAAGTCGGGCGTGCCGGTGGGCACGGTAAATCGGAACTCCGCCCCGCCCTCGGGCGCCCGCTGCACGGTGATCGTGCCGCCGTGCGCCTCGACCAGGCCCTTGACGATGAAGAGGCCGAGCCCGGTGCCACCGCGCCGGCGGCTGTTGCCGCCTCGCCAGAACTGCCTGAAGACGCGCGGAGCCAGCTCGGGCTCGATGCCCTCGCCCTCGTCGCGCACCGACACGGCAACTCCCCATCCGACGGACTCGATCTCGATTGTCACGGTGCCGCGCCCATGGCGCAGCGCGTTTTCCACCAGGTTACCCAGGATCTGGTCGATCTTGTCCTGGTCGAGCCACATCTCCGGCAGGTCGTCGCCGACGATCAGGCGAAAACGGCCCTCGGTCTCGCCCGCCGCGATCCGGCCCGCGATGAGCCTGCGCACCCTGGCGGGGACGTCGACGACCTGGCGGCGCACCTCCAGCCGCCCCGACTCGATGCGGGAGACGTCGAGCAGCTCGGTGATGAGCCTGGTGACGCGGTCGGCGTCGTTGTTGACGGTCTCGAGCATGACGCGCTTCTGCTCGTCGGTGAAGCGCTCCCACTTTGCCAGCATGGTCGCGGTGAAACCCTTGACGCTGGTCAGCGGCGAGCGCAGCTCGTGGGCCACGGTGGAGACCAGGTCGGCGCGGCTGCGCTCCAGCCGGGCGCGGGCGCCGCCGTCGCGCAGGGTGATCGTGACCCGCTCGACCTCGCCGCCGCGCTCCGGCTCACGTACGAGCCTGGCCGCGACGTAGAGCTCCTGACCGCCGGGCAGGTGCAGCGGCCGCTCCGGTGCCCTGCTCCTGATGCGCAGCCCGCCCTCGGGGTCGAGCGCCTTCCACCAGTCGCGCCCGTCGTGGTCGCGGAACGGGAACACGTCGCTCATGTGCCTGCCGACCGCGCGCTCCATGGCGACGCCGGTGAGCCGGGCCGCGGCCCGGTTGACGGCCAGCACGCAGCCGTCTCGGTCGGTCACGATGAGGCCGTCGGGAAGGTCGTCGATGGCTATCGTGCACGCGGCGGCCACTACTCGCCCGTCGGTGTCTGCGCCGTGCACGACCTCGCCCCCTCCGCCTACAACGCCGACAATAGCGGGTTTCCCGCCGCCTAGGGCACTCGCTGCGCCCTAGCCGAGGAGTAAAGGCATACCGCCGCGGCGGTGGCCAGGTTCAGGCTTTCCGCCTGTCCGTAGATGGGCACTCTGACCACATCGTCGGCTTCAGCCAGTACGTCCTCCGGCAGTCCCCAGGCTTCGTTGCCGAAGATCCACGCGGTGGGTCCGCTAAGATCAACATCGTCGAGCGTGTGCTTGCCCGCGCCGTCGGCCGCCAGCACGCGCAGGCCCCGCTCCTTGAGTTGACGCACGGCGGCGCTCACCGGTGCACCGATGACGACGGGCAAGTGGAAAAGGCTGCCGACGCTGGCGCGCACGCACTTGCCGTTGTACGGGTCCACGGAGGCGTCGGTGAAGATCACCGCGTCGGCGCCGGCGGCGTCGGCCGCGCGCATGACGGTGCCGGCGTTGCCCGGGTCGCGCACGTGGGCGAGCACGGCGACCAGGCGCGGCTGCTCGCCTAGCGCCTGGTCCAGGGGCACGTGCACGAGCGTGCAGACGGCCACCAGCCCCTGCGGCGTCACGGTCTGGGACAGCTCGGACATGACCTCGCCGCTGGCCCGGTGCACGGGCACGCCCTTCAGGCGGGCCTCGGTGATCAGCTCGGGGTGGCGCAGCTCGGCCTCGGCGGTGCTGAACAGCTCCAGCGTCACGCCGTCGAGCTTGAGCGCCTCGCGCACCGCCTGCGGCCCCTCGGCCAGGAACCTGCGGTCCTGTTCCCTGAAGGCCCGCTTGGTGAGCCGCCTGGCCGCCTTCACCCGCGGCGACTTCACGTTGGTCAGCTCGGACCCGGCCATGCTCTCTCCCTGTCCCACACGGCGACGTCACTCACTGCAACGTCCCACACCGCAGCGTCCCTCACGGGGGACGTCCCACCCGACGACGTCACTCACGGCAACGCCCCACACACAGCCACGCCCCACCTGACGACATCACCCACGGCAACGCCCACACAGCAGCGTCCCACCTGGCGAGGCCGCTCGCGGCAAGCCCTGCGCAGTTACGCCCATACAGCAACAAAGGGCCCACCGTCATCGGTGGGCCCCTCGATTAAGACGAGCGCCTCAGCTCGCGGCTCTTCAGCTCGCGGCCGGAGCGTTCACGTTCGCCGGAAGCGCCTTCTTGGCGGCCTCGACGAGCGTGGCGAAAGTCTGGCTGTCGTTGACCGCGAGGTCGGCCAGGATCTTGCGGTCGACCTCGACGCCGGCCAGGCGCAGACCCTGGATCAGGCGGTTGTAGGTCATGCCGTTCTGGCGGGCGGCGGCGTTGATCCGCTGGATCCACAGACGGCGGAAGGTGCCCTTGCGGTCCTTGCGGTCCCGGTAGGCGTACGTCATCGAGTGGAGCATCTGCTCCTTGGCCTTGCGGTACAGACGCGACCGCTGGCCGCGGTAACCGCTCGCCCTTTCGAGGACGACCCTGCGCTTCTTCTTGGCGTTGAGCGCCCGCTTCACGCGTGCCATGTTTCTTCTCCCCGGGGAATCGCGCTACTTAGCGAGCAGCTTCTTGATCTTCTTGGAATCGGCGTCGGAAAGGACGACCTCGTTCTTGAGACGGCGCGTCAGCGTGGACGACTTCCACTCGTTGTAGTGCGCGCGGTTGGCACGGCGACGCTTGATCTTGCCGGTGCCGGTAAGCCGGAACCGCTTCTTCGCACCGCTGTGCGTCTTCATCTTCGGCATGTCGCCGTCTCTCCTCGTTTCGGTCGTGCCACGGGCCGGGCCGGTGCTGGGCCGACCCGGTCGCGGCGTATTCGTCTGCTGGTGGCTGAATCGGGGCGCTCTGTAAGGCTAACCCCAACCGCGGGTCATCCTTCCTGTGGGGAAGTGTCCTCGCTGCCACTCTGCGCCTTGGCGGCGGCCTTTTCGGCCTTGGCCTCGGCCTTCTTCTTGTGCGGACCGATCACCATGATCATGTTACGGCCGTCCTGCTTGGCGTGGGACTCCACGAAACCGAGCTCCTGGACGTCGTCCGCGAGCCGCTGCAGAAGCCGGAAACCCAACTCCGGACGGGACTGCTCGCGACCACGGAACATGATCGTGACTTTGACCTTGTCTCCCGCCTTGAGGAACCGCACCACGTGACCCTTCTTGGTCTCGTAGTCGTGCGGGTCGATCTTCGGCCGGAGCTTGATCTCCTTGATGATCGTGTGCGCCTGATTCTTGCGCGCCTCGCGCGCCTTCATCGCGGACTCGTACTTGAACTTGCCGTAGTCCATGAGCTTGCACACGGGCGGTCGAGCCGTGGCCGCGACCTCGACGAGGTCGAGGTCGGCCTCCTGGGCGAGCTTCAGGGCGTCGTGAATCGAGACGATGCCTACCTGCTCGCCGTTCGGGCCCACGAGGCGAACCTCGGGAACTCGGATACGCTCGTTGATGCGGGGCTCAGTGCTGATGGGGCCTCCTAGGTTTGCGATCCCTACGTGCTCGTCGTGCCGGGAGCTCCTCGCCAACGCGAAAAGCCCCGCACGTCGCGCATGCGGGGCCACTGAGCTCTTCGGCTTTCGTGGCCTTGAGCTCCCCGGAGTAGTCCGGCGTGATCCTGGACCCGTCCGCCTTCCGGCGACTCAGGTGGGAGGGAGACCTCCGCTTGCGCGTCCAGCAATGGCATGCCGGACCGATCAGAGAGCTACATTACCACAACCACCGGACCCTCTCGAATCATCCCCGCTGGCCCGACCCCTGCACTAAACTTCTGTCCAGTCTAGTCAGAAAGGGGTCGCATGACCGCGATCCAGACAGAAGTGACCAAATGGCAGCTCCAAGAGGCCAAGCAGCACTTCAGTGAAGTCGTCAGGAAGGCTCACGACGAGGGGCCGCAGATCGTCACGAGGCACGGCAAGGACGTGGCGGTGATCCTCGACATGGAGGAATACCGTCAGCTCAAGCGCAAGCAGCCGGACTTCAAGGAGTTCCTGCTCAGCGAGCCGGACTGGCCGGACGATCTGGAGTTCGGACGCGACAAGAGTCTTCCGCGAGAGGTGGACCTCGGCTGATGAGCGTCGGTTACATTCTCGACACCAACGTCATCTCCGAGGTGCGCAAGCCACATGGCAACTCCCAGGTGAAGGAATGGGTTGACGCATCTCTGGGGCCCACCCTCTACCTCAGCGTCCTGTCCATCGGCGAGATCCGCTGGGGGATTGAGCAGCGTCGCAAGACCGATCTCCAGCAGGCGCTGGTGCTCGAAAAGTGGCTCGCCCGGCTCTTCCAGTCCTTCGGGGATCGGATCATCCCGATCACCAGCGATGTCACCGAGGAATGGGGGCGCATGCGCTGCGTGCGCCCGCTTCCCTTCTCCGACGCGTTGATCGCGGCCACGGCCAAGGTTCACGGCTGGAGCGTGGTCACGCGGAACGTGAAGGACTTCACGGACACCGGCGTGACCGTGATCAACCCGTTCGAGATGACCGCCTAGCGAGCTCCGCCTCGCCGGCCGCGCGCATGGCCTCCACCGGCACATCCGTCCGGCCCGTCATCAGCTCCACCTGCCGCACCGCCTGGTGCAGCAGCATCGCGAACCCCCCGACCACGGTGCCGCCCGCAGCCCGGACGGCCGCCGCCGCGCTGGTCGGCCAGGGTGAGTAGACCACGTCGAAGAGCGCGGGCACTCGCGCCAGCCGGTCGGCGAACACGTCGGCCGCCCCGCCCGGCAGCGTCGAGACCACCAGGTCCACCCGCGTGAAGGCGTCGAGCTTGTCGAACGTCTCCACCGCCAGCGCCACGCCCAGCCGCTCGGCCACCTCCACCGTCTCCCCCGCCCGCGCCGGGTCGCGCACCAGCAGCGTCGCCGAGAACAGTCCGAGGTTACGCAGCGCCGCCAGCGTCGAGGCCGCCGTGGCGCCGCCGCCCAGCACGGTCGCGGAGCGCGGCGCGGGCACGCCCGCCTCGGTCAGCGCCTGCTCGATGCCGTAGACGTCGGTGTTGTGGCCGTGCCGACGCCCGTCGCGGAAGACCACGGTGTTGGCCCCGCCGACCTCGACGGCCAAGTCGGACACGGTGTCGAGCAGGGGCAGCACGGCCCGCTTGAGCGGCATGGTCAGCGACAGCCCCGCCCACGGGCGCTCATCGTCGGGGACCTCGCCGCGCACGGGCACCAGCTCGCCCAGCAGCGCGGGCAGCCGCGCCTCATCGCACTCGAACGCCTCGTAGCTCCACCCGCCGAGCCCCATCGCCTGGTACGCGGCCCGATGCAGGTAAGGCGAGAGCGAATGACCGATGGGCGACCCCATCACCGCAGCCCGCATCCACACTCCTTCCGAACATGACGACCCTATCGTCCCGTCGTCCACGCTTCGCCGCTCGGACGGCCCGCGGGGCGCGCGTCACGGCGGGTCGTCCCATCACCTGAGAAGCGTCACTTGGACGGGGGGCGGCGCACGTCGGCGGGAGGTGCCCAGCGTGCGCAGCCGTAAAGGATGGGTGCTACCACGCAGGCGCCGCCACCGCCGCACGACGGCTCGCAAGAACGGGCAACCCCGCAAAGACCCCGCCACACGACCCGCAAGAACGGGCGACCCCGCACAGACTCCGCCACACGACCCGCAAGAACGGGCGACCCCGCACAGACTCCGCCACACGACCCGCAAGAACGGGCGTCCCCGCACAGACTCCGCCACCGCCGCACAACCGCCCGCAAGGACGGGCGACCCGCACAGACCCCGCCGCACGGGGGCCGACCGGCGCGTTCCCTGGATCGCACCTAACCGGCCCCAAAAAGGACGCCCGCCCACCGTGGGGTGGGCGGGCGGGTGGCGCGTCGGACCGCCGGTCAGCCGCCGTTCCTGCGGTATTCGGCCAGCAGCGCCTGCCGCTCGGCCTCCGTGGTGGCGAACTTGGTGACGTTGCTCTTGGGGTCGGTGGCGACGAAGTAGAGCCAGGGCCCCTTGGCGGGGTTGAGGGCGGCCTCGATCGCGTGGTCCCCGGGGTTGGCGATGGGCCCGGGAGGCAGGCCGAGGTGCAGGTACGTGTTGTACGGGCTCTTGGTCTTCGTCTCCGCGAACGAGGCGGCCGTGCCGTACTTGTTCAGCGCGTACATGACCGTGCTGTCCATCGCCAGCTTCATCTCCGGCTTGTGATCCAGCCGGTTGTAGATGACGCGGGCGATCTTCGGCATGTCCTCCTGGCGACCGGCCTCGGCCTGGACGATGCTGGCGATGATCATGATCTCGTGCGGCGTGTGGCCGAGTGCCTTGGCGCTGCCCTCGAGGTCCATCTGCTCAGCCGTCTGGTTGAACCGCTTGACCATCGCCGCCAGGATCTGCGTCGGCGTGGACTTGGGCTGAACCTCGTACGTGGCCGGGAAGGCATATCCCTCGAGCTTGCCCCTGGCGTATTTCGGCAGGTCGAGCTGGTCCACGTTCTTGGCGGCGGCGGCGAAGTCCTTGACGGGCTTGCCGGTCTCCTCGGCCAGCGTTTTCAGGGTGTCGGACAGGCGCAGACCCTCCTTGAGGGTCACCTTCGCGAGCAGCCGGTTGTCCGGGCTGAGCAGCGCCACCGCGCTCGCGGCCGACATGTTCTTGCGCAGCTTGTACGAGCCGGGCTGCAGCGAGCCGCTCCTGTTGGCGTTGCCGATCGCGTTGGTGAACGCCCTGGCGCTGGCCACGACCCCCTGCCGCTCCAGCTCCTGCGCCACGTCCGAGGCGCTCTGGCCGTCCTTGATCTCCACGATGACCTCGCCGGTGCCCTGACCGCTGTAGTCGTCGGGCACGAGCGCGTCACTGAGCCACAGGTAGCCGTAGTAACCGCCACCGCCGATGATGCCCGCCAGCACGACGAAGGCGAGCAGCGGCGCCATGAAGCCGCCACGGTTGCGGCGCCGACGCCGCCGGCGGCCGCCACGGCCGCCTCGAGTGCGCCGGGTACGACCGCCGTCGTCCTCGGCGCCGAGGAGAGTGTTCAGATCGAGATCATTCATAGGTGCGCTGGCCAATCTCCCGGTACGACCGGCCTGGCGTCAAGCGAAACCGCCAAACCGGCTTGGGTCACCGAGCGGAACTGGGGGGTCCGCCGGACATGCTCCCACGACCAGCGGAGATCACTCTGGGTAGCCATGCTAAGGGATGGAAAGAGGGCGCATGCCACGTTTTGGGGCATTTGCACCGGGACGGAGGGGGTCCCGTCGGACATCAACTCGTCCCGAGGTTCTTATTCAGCTCTTCCCGGTATCTCACGAACTCGCTCTCTTTGTTAGTGAATTTGGTGATTCTATGCGCCGGATCCGTCGTCACAAACCAGTGCCAATCGCCTTGGGCTGGGTTCAGGGCTGCCAGCAGCGCCTTCTCCCCTGGATTCGCGATGGGCCCGGGCGGCAGTCCTTTGTGCTGGTAGGTGTTGTAGGGAGAGTCGACCTTGGTGTCACGCTCCGTAATCTTCAGACTCCGCCGGTTCTGCGCGTACAGGACGGTGCTGTCGATCTCCAGCGGGGTGCCCTTCTGGAGGCGGTTGTAGATCACCCTGGAGATCTTCGGGTAGTCCGCGTCGACTCCGCCCTCGGCCTGGATCATGCTGGCCACCGTGACGGCCTCCAGCGGCGTCAGGTGCTTGCGGGCCGCCTCCCGCTCCAGACCGATCTGGCGGGCGGCGAGCTGGAAGCGCTCGACCATCGCCGCGAGCACGTCCACGGCCGTGTCGCCCGGCTCGATCTCGTACGTGGCGGGGAAGAGGAACCCCTCCAGCCCCTCGGCGTACGAAGGCAGGCCGACGAGAGCCTTGTCGACGCCCTGCAGCTCCTTGAGCGGCAGCCCGGCCAGTTTGGCGACGCGGGCCAGCACCTCGGACGTCCGCAGGCCCTCGGGGACGGTAACGCGCCGCACGACCCTGGACGACGGCGCGAGCAGCAGGTCGAGCGCCGCCTTGGCGGCCATGCCCTTGCGCAGCCGGTAGTGTCCGGGCCGCAGCCGGTTGGTGACCGCGCGCTCCTCCGTCACCCGTACGAACGACTGCGCGCTCGCCACCACCCCGGCCTCGGCCAGCGCGGAGCCGATGGCCTGCGCGCTCGAGCCCGGCGCGATCCGCACCGTCACGACGCCGCTGCCGGGCCCGTCGAAGTCGTCTGGGCTCAGGTACGGCTTGAGCACCGCGATCCCACCCGCCCCCATGGCCACCAGGGCCACGATCAGGCCCGCGGAGACCATCCCGGCCTTGCGCATGGCCCGCTGACGGGGCGCGGCCGACCCTGCGACCTCCGCCTCCCCCGCCGCGCCGCCGACTCCCGCGCCGACCTCAGCCGCATCGGCCCACGCTGTACTGGCCTCCGCCGTACCGGCCCCGGCCGTGCCGACCCCAGCCGTGCTGGCCCCCGTAGTGTCAGCCTCCGCCGTGCCGGCCCCGGCCGTGCCGGCCCCCCTTGCGTCAGCCTCCGCCGTACCGACCTCGGCCGTGCCGGCCCCGGCCGGATCGGGCTCCGCCGCCGCATCAGGCTCGGGCCGCCGTCGCTCCTGGTCCGGCTCGCGCTCCGCCGGGTCCTCCGGCCTGTCCTGCTCGGAGTCGCCGGAGGAGAACGGGATCACGTCGCCGAGGTCGTCCTCTCCCTCGGGCCTGCCGTTCACGCGGCCACCCCACCGTCAGCCGAGCGGAGGGCAGCAAGCCCCGCAGCCACCCCACCGGCAGCCGAGCAGACGGCCTGAAGCTCCGCGGCAACCCAGCCGTCAGCCGCGTGGCCGGCCCGAACCCGCACAGCCGCCCCACCGGCAGCCGCGTGGCCGGCCCGAACCCTCGCAGCACCGCCGACAGCCGAGCAGAGGGCCTGAGCCTCCGCGGCAACACAGTCGTCAGCCGAGCAGACGCTCCGGTCCTTCGAGGTCATGCCCCATACGCGTGTCCGCGCCGCCTGCGCGTGGGCGACCCGGCGGACCTGCGGCCACGTCGTGGCCGGGCCCCGTGCCGGGTGCGCCGCGGGCGCGACCCCCGTGTCGCGCGCGCTCATGAGGCAGGTCCGTCGGCCGCTGGAGGCGGTGCGACGGGCCTGCCTGGGGGTCTTTCGGTGGCGCGTTCGGAATCGAGCGCGTCCTGCAGCAGCACGACGGCGGCGGCCTGATCCACGACGCCCCGCTGCTTCTTGGCTTTCAGGCCACTGGCCCGCAGCCCGTGCGTCGCGGCGACCGTGGTCAGCCGCTCGTCGAACAGCCGCACCGGCGTAGGCGCGAGCCGGACCGCGAGATCGGCGGCGAACTGGCGGGCCAGCCCCGCCGCCTGCCCCTCGCGACCGGACAGCGAGGTGGGCAGCCCCACGATCACCTCGATCGCCTCGTGCTCCGCGACGATCGTGGCGATGCGGTCGAGGTCGCCCTTGCCTCGCTTGACGGTCTCGACCGGCGTGGCCAGCAGCCCGGAAGGGTCACTGCGGGCCACGCCGACGCGTACGGATCCGACGTCCACGCCGATCCGCGTGCCGAACCTCATATCAGCCGAGCTGATCCGCGATAGCCCGCTCGACCAGCTGCAGCGCGTCGCCGATCGCCTCCGGCCGTGTGCCGCCGCCCTGCGCGACGTCGTCCTTGCCGCCACCGCCACCCCCAAGAGCCTTGGCGGCGACGCCGACCAGCTGCCCGGCCTTGAGCTTCCGCTCGCGCCCCGCCTCGTTGACCGCGGCAACCACCACAGGTCGGTCGGAGGGGACGCCAGCGATCACGATGACCGCCGGCCGGTCCGCCGGGAACCTGCCACGCACATCCAGCGCGAGCTTACGCAGATCATCCGCACCCGTGCCATCAGGCGCGCGGTGTGTCACAACGGAGACTCCGTGCAGGTCACCGGCCTTGGCCGCGAGATCACCGGCCACCTGGAGCACCTGGGAGGAGCGGATCTTCTCCAGCTCCTTCTCCGCCGTGCGCAGCCGGGTGACGATGCCGTCGATGCGCTCGGGCAGCTCCTCGCGGCGCGCCTTGAGCTGCTCGGTGAGCTGCGCGACCAGCACGCTCTCGCGGGCCAGGAAGCGGAAGGCGTCGATGCCGACGAGCGCCTCGACGCGGCGCACGCCCGCGCCGACCGACTGCTCTCCCAGCACCTTGACCAGGCCGAGCTGACCGGAGCTGTGGACGTGGGTGCCACCGCACAGCTCGCGCGAGTAGTCGCCGATCTCGACGACGCGGACCTCGTCACCGTACTTCTCGCCGAACATCGCCAGCGCGCCCATCGCCCTGGCCTCCGCCTGCGAGGTGTAGAAGGCGTTGACCTTGAGGTCGTTGATGAGCACGGCGTTGACCTCGTCCTCGACGTCGCGCAGCACGCTGGGCGGCACCGCGCCCGCCGCGGTGAAGTCGAAGCGGAAGCGGCCGGGCGAGTTCTCCGAGCCGGCCTGCGCCGCCGTCTCGCCGAGCGCGTTCTTGAAACCGCGGTGGACGAGGTGGGTGGCGCTGTGGCTGCGCGAGATCGCGCGGCGGCGCTCGAGGTCGATCTCCGCCTGCGCGTCGTCGCCGACCTTCAGCTCACCGCTGCGGATCTTGCCCCGGTGCACGACCAGGCCCGCGAGCGGCGACTGCACGTCGACGATCTCGACCTCGCCGCCGCTGGTGCGGATCACGCCCTGGTCGGCGAGCTGGCCGCCGCCCTCGGCGTAGAACGGGGTGCGCCCGAGCACGACCTCCACGGTCGTGCCCGCGCCCGCCGCCGGAACAGGCACGCCGTCGACGAGGATGCCGACCACGCTCGTGTCGGCCTCGGTCTGGTCGTAGCCGAGGAACTCGACCTTGCCCGCCTTCTCCAGCAGTTGCCCGAAGACGGAGATGTCGGCGTTGCCGGTCTTCTTCGCCGCGGCGTCGGCCTTGGCCCGCTCCCGCTGCTCCTTCATGAGCCGGCGGAAGCCCTCCTCGTCGACCTTGAGCCCCTGCTCGGCCGCCATCTCCAGCGTCAGGTCGATGGGGAAGCCGTAGGTGTCGTGGAGCTGGAACGCCTGGTCACCGGAGAGCGTGGTGCCGGACTTGCGCTTGGTCTCCTCGACGGCCACGTCGAAGATCGCGGTGCCGGTGCGCAGCGTGCCCAGGAACGACGCCTCCTCGGCGTCGATGACCGCGTGGATCTGCGGCGCGTCGGCCTTGAGCTGGTCGTACTGCTCGCCCATGACGTTGATCGCGACGTCGGTCAGCTCGTGCATGTAGCGGTCGTCGCCGGAGCCGAGCAGGCGCAGGTTGCGTACGCTCCTGCGCAGGATGCGGCGCAGGACGTAGCCCCGGCCCTCGTTGCTGGGCAGCACGCCGTCGGCCACCAGCATGGTGCCGGTGCGGACGTGGTCGGCGATCACCCGCAGGCTCACGTCGGCCCGCGCGTCGCGCCCGTAGCGGGTCTTGGTGAGCTCGGCCGCCTTGTCGAGAATCTTGTACGTGGTGTCGATCTCGTAGATGTTGTCGACGCCCTGCAGGATCGCCGCCATGCGCTCGAGGCCCATGCCGGTGTCGATGTTCTTCGCCGGCAGCTCGCCCGCCACGTCGAAGTCGATCTTGGTGCGGACCTGGCTGAGCTGGTACTGCATGAAGACGAGGTTCCACACCTCGAGATAGCGGTCCTCGTCGGCGACGGGGCCGCCCTCCTTGCCGTATTCGGCGCCGCGGTCGTAGTAGATCTCCGAGCAGGGGCCGCCGGGGCCGGGCACGCCCATGTGCCAGTAGTTGTCCTCCAGGCCACGCCGCTGGATGCGGTGGTCGGGCAGGCCGACGCGGTTGCGCCAGATGTCGTAGGCCTCGTCGTCCTCGAGGTAGACCGTCGCCCACAGCTTGTCCTCGGGGAAACCGAAGCCGCCGTCGGACTCGGAGCGGGTGAGCAGCTCCCACGCGAACGGGATCACTTCGGACTTGAAGTAGTCGCCGATGGAGAAGTTGCCCAGCATCTGAAAGAACGTGGCGTGCCGCGTGGTCTTGCCGACCTCGTCGATGTCGGGGGTGCGCACGCACTTCTGCGCGGTAGCCAGCCGTGACGCCGGAGGCTTGCGCTGCCCCAGGAAGTACGGCTTGAACGGCACCATACCGGCATTGACCAGGAGAAGCGTGGGGTCCTCAGCGATCAGGCTGGCCGAGGGCACTACCTTGTGCCCACGCTCCTCGAAGAAGCGCAGGAAGCGGCGGGCGATCTCTGCCGACTCCATGTTGGCCATCCTTTGCGTTAGTTGTTGTCTTCAGCGTTGCCGAGCCCGAAGCGTGCTCGCAACTCGGTTTCGCGCTCCGCGGCCTCGCCGAGCGCGTCGGAAGTAAAGTCTCTCACCTGCCGGAGCATCCCCGCGGCGGTGCTGGCCGTCCTGCGGGCGACGTGGTCGGGGTGGAGCGCCTGCAGCCTGCGCATCACCCAGAAGGTGAGGAACGCGCCCAGTGACAGGTAGAACAGCCGCCTGATCATCGTGCCTGCCCCTGACGCGTCCTCGGGACGGCCTTGCGGGGCCTGCGGGCCTCGATGGCGCGGCGGACGCCGTACGCGAGCGAGGAGACCTTGATCAGCGGCCCGGTGAAGATGGTCTGCGTCACCGCGCTGAGCTTGGCCGCGTGGCCGCTGACCTGCTTGACGTCCTTGGTGATGGCCTCGACGGCGATCAGCTGCCTGTTGGTCTCGTTGACCGTGACGCTCATATCGTCGAGCAGCGGCGTCAGGCGGTCGTTCAGGTCGGAGACCGCCTTGGTGGCCTCGGTGAGCAGCCTGGCCAGCTTGAGGAGCACCATGGCGAGCACGCAGACCAGGACTATCCAGCCTGTGGCCGCGATCAGGCCGGCGACCTCTCCAGCGGTAAGCATGCGCTCATCTCCCTCGTACGCTGGGCCGGAACGGCAAGACCTTATCGCGTTCGAGTGACAACCTTGGTGAGGACGCCGACCTTGATCGTGCTGCCGCGTCGGCGTCCGGCGCTTCCATGACCGCCCGCGTGCCGCCCCGATCCCGTGCGCCACCAGCCGTCCCCGGCCCGGCCGCGTCCAACGCCCGAGCACCCCAAACCTACGCCATCCCCCACCCTGCCACACACGCCTTCCCCAACGCCCCCACACCCCACGACGTTCGAAGGCACCCCGCCACCGACCCTGCGTACCGCACGAGCCGCGCCGAGCACCACAGCACCAACGACGCGCCGACCCGGCGCTCAGAAGGCGAGAGCGCCGGCTCCAGCGGCACTCCCCACCGGCACCACCGACTCGCCGCACGCATCGCGCCGAGCGCCACCCGCCGACCCGGCGCCGGGAAGGGCCCAAGCTGTGTCTCCGACGACCTCGGCCCGCCGCACGTGCGCCGTCACCCCAACGACCTCGGCCCGCCGCACGTGCGCCGTCACCCCAACGACCTCGGCCCGCCGCACGTGCGCCGTCACCCCACCGACCCGCGTCGCGACGACGGCCACCATGCCACGAACCGCCGGTGCGGTCCGCGTGCTGAGCCGGGGTCAGGAGCCGCGGAGGAAGTCGCGGATCTTGGCCCAGCGGTCCGCGACCGGGGCTTCGGCGCCGTGGCGGGTCGGCTCGTAGTAGCGGCGCTCGCGCACCTGCTCGGGCGCGTACTCCTGGCGCACCAGCCCATGGTCGAAGTCGTGCGGGTACTTGTAACCGTCCCCGTGCCCCAGCTTGGCCGCCCCCGGGTAGTGGGCGTCGCGGAGGTGGCCGGGGACCTGGCCGATGAGGCCGCGACGGACGTCGCCGATGGCGGCCCCGATGGCCTTGACCACGGCGTTGGACTTGGGGGCCATCGCGCAGTGGATGACCGCGTGCGCCAGGTTGATCTGCCCCTCCGGCAGCCCGATGAGCTGCACCGCCTGGGCCGCGGCCACCGCGGTCTGCAGGCAGGTCGGGTCGGCCATGCCGACGTCCTCGGAGGCGAAGATGACGATGCGGCGCGCGATGAAGCGGGGGTCCTCGCCGGCCTCGATCATGCGGGCCAGGTAGTGGAGGGCCGCGTCGGCGTCGGAGCCGCGCATCGACTTGATGAACGCGCTGATCACGTCGTAGTGCTGGTCGCCCTGGCGGTCATAGCGTACGGCCGCCTTGTCGACGGCCTTCTCCACCACCTCCACGGTGATGTCGTCGGCCAGCAGCGCGGCAGCCTCCAGGTACGTCAGCGACCTTCGCGCGTCGCCGCCCGCCAGGCGTACGAGATGGTCCAGGGCCTGGGGCGCGAGCGTGGCGCGCCCGCCGAGGCCGCGCGGGTCGGAGACGGCCCGCTCCAGCACGGCGCGGATGTCGTCCTCGGACAGGGACTCCAGCGTGAGCAGCAGCGAGCGCGACAGCAGCGGTGAGATGACCGAGAAGAACGGGTTTTCGGTGGTCGCGCCGATGAAGGTGACCCAGCGGTTCTCCACGGCGGGCAGCAGGGCGTCCTGCTGGGCCTTGTTGAAGCGGTGCACCTCGTCCACGAACAGCACCGTCTGCCGGCCGGTCATGCCGAGCTCGCGCCGCGCGTTGTCGATGGCGGCGCGTACGTCCTTGACTCCCGCGGACACGGCGGAGACCTCGACGAAGCGGCGTTCGGTGACGTTGGAGACGACGTAGGCGAGCGTGGTCTTGCCGGTGCCCGGCGGTCCCCACAGGAACAGCGACATGGGAGCCTCGCTCTCGACCAGGCGCCGCAGCGGGGTGCCCGGGCCGAGCAGGTGCCGCTGACCGATCACCTCGTCGAGCGTGCGCGGTCGCATCCGCACCGCTAGGGGCTGCGGGGTGGCCTCTTCGGCCGCGGAATCGAACAGGCTATCCACATCATGAGATTACACGCGCGGACTACGCGCCCCAGACCGCTCGCGCGCCCGAGTCCCCGGCGCGGAAGACGAAGTAGCCGGCCACCGCGGCCAGCCCCAGCGTCAGCGCCGACAGGGTCAGCGTCGCGGCCCGGCCGAACCGGTCGCGGCCGACCGAATCGCGCGCGGGGCTGGTGGCGTACACGAGCAGCAGCGCGGCCACGGCCAGCCCCAGCACCGACACCAGCAGCGGGTTGGCGAAGCTCTGGTGGGTGGTGATGCGGGATCCGAGCTCGCCGTCCGCCGTGGCGAAGCGGGCCGCCCTGAGGCTCTCGCCGCTCTCCTTGGCCGCGAAGACCGCCGCGGGAGCGGCCAGGGACAGCAGCACCACCGCCCACGCCACGTACGTGCGCCGGCGCGGGACGAGCGCGTAGAAGGCCGCCGCCACCACCAGCAGCGGGGTCAGCACGACGGCGAAATGAATGATCAGTGGATGCGCCGGCAGGCCGAGGATCTCGTCGAACATGAGGTGCTCCTTAGTTCTCATTTCAACTACGAATCTCAGCACCATATGGTTCGCGACCTCACATGTCGCCCTCTGCCGCTTTCGCCCTTACGTCCGGCACATATCGAAGGCCGGTAGCATGCGCGGAGTTGTTTGGTCATGCACGGGCAAAGATGAGAGGACATAGCGGTGAGCGGCGACGACCGCCAGAACGAGGAAGACCGCCAGAGCGAGCTGGCGCGGGAGCACAAGGAACGGCAGGCGAAGCGCGCCGCCGCCCAGACCACCACATCAAGGCGGAACACCTTCATCGGCGCGGGCGTGGCCGTCGTCGTGGTCGCGGGCGGCATCTTCGCCGCGACCACGCTGGTCAACAGGGAACCCGGAAAGGCCTCGGCGGAGAGCAGCCCTTCCGCTTCCGCCTCCACCTCCGCCTCCACGCAGCCATCGACCACGCCGTCGGTTAAGACCGGCCCGGTCACCTGCACCTACAAGCGGGAGACGGGGGTGCCGAACAAGTTCGTCGGCCTGCCGGGCAAGAAGCCCAACATGAAGCTGAAGAAGATGACGATCGTCACCAACCGCGGCACCGTCGTCGTCGACCTCATGACCGACGCCGCGCCGTGCTCGATCAACTCGCTCAGCTTCCTGGCGAAGAAGAAGTTCTACGACAACATGAAGTGCCACCGCCTGGTCACGCCCGACGTGTCCGGCGTGCACCTGCTGCAGTGCGGCGACCCGCAGGCCAAGGCCGACGGCAAGAACCCGACCGACGGCCAGGGCACCGCGGGGTACGTCTACGGCGACGAGAACACCGAGATCCCCCTGGTCAAGGGCGCGGTGTTCATGACCCAGGCGGGTGACGCGATGGGCCAGAACAACAGCCAGTTCGCCATCTCGCTGTCGGACGAGAACACCCAGCTCAACGTCGGCTACAACGTCGTCGGCATGGTCAGCGAGGGCATGGACATGCTGCTGGGGCTGGCCACCAGCGGCAAGGACCTGATCGTCAACGAGGCCGACATCACCGGCGACGGCGGCACCACGGCGCCCAAGAACCCGGTGATCATCAAGAGCATCACCTTCAAGTAGGGCGACAGCGAAAACGGCGGGCACCGGATCCGGTGCCCGCCGTTTTCACGTGCCTAGACCTCGGTCTTGGGCTGGGCGTCGACGCCCGCCTCCTTGCGCTGCTCGGTCGTGATCGGCGTGGGCGCGCCCGTGAGCGGGTCGAAGCCGGAGGCCGTCTTCGGGAACGCGATCACGTCACGGATCGAGTCGCCGCCGGACAGCAGCATGCAGATGCGGTCCCAGCCGTAGGCGATGCCGCCGTGCGGCGGGGGCCCGTACTTGAACGCCTCCAGCAGGAAGCCGAACTTGCTCTCCGCCTCCTCCTTGGAGATGCCCAGCACGTCGAAGACGCGCTGCTGCATCTCGGCCCGGTGGATACGGATCGAGCCGCCGCCGATCTCCATGCCGTTGCAGACCATGTCGTACGCGTAGGCCAGCGCCTCGCCCGGGTGGTCCTGGAAGTTGTCGGCCCACTCCGGCTTCGGGCCGGTGAACGGGTGGTGCACGGCGGTCCAGCCGATCTCGCGGCCCACCTCGTCGTACACGGGCTCGAACATGGGGGCGTCGACGACCCACAGGAACGACCACGCGGACTCGTCGATCAGCCCGCAGCGGCGGCCGATCTCCAGGCGGGCCGCCCCGAGCAGGTCGCGCGAGGAGTGCTTCGGGCCGGCCGCGAAGAAGATCGCGTCGCCCGGCTCGGCGCCGACCTTGGCGGCGAGCCCGGAGAGCTCCTCCTCGGTGAGGTTCTTGGCGACCGGGCCGCCCAGCGTGCCGTCCTCCTGGACGAGCACGTAGGCCAGGCCCTTGGCGCCGCGGCTGCGCGCCCAGTCCTGCCAGCCGTCGAGCTCCTTGCGCGTCTGCGAGGCACCGTCCGGCATGACCACGGCGCCGACGTATTCGGCCTGGAAGACGCGGAAGGGGGTGCCCGCGAAGTAGCCGGTCATCTCGACCAGCTCCTGGCCGAAGCGCAGGTCCGGCTTGTCGGAGCCGTAGCGGGCCATCGCGTCGGCGTACGTCATGCGCGGCAGGGGCGTCGGCAGCTCGTAGCCGGCGATCTCCTTCCACAGCCGGCCGATCAGCTTCTCGCCGACCTCGATGACGTCCTCCTGGTCCACGAAGGACATCTCGACGTCGATCTGCGTGAACTCCGGCTGCCGGTCGGCCCGCAGGTCCTCGTCGCGGTAGCACTTGGCGAGCTGGTAGTAGCGCTCGAGGCCGGCGACCTGGAGGAGCTGCTTGAACAGCTGGGGCGACTGGGGCAGGGCGTACCAGTTGCCGGGCTGCAGGCGCACCGGCACCAGGAAGTCGCGCGCGCCCTCGGGCGTGGAGCGGGTCAGGGTCGGCGTCTCGACGTAGACGAAGCCCAGCTCGTGCATCACCTCGTTGGCGAGGTAGGTGGCCTTGGAGCGGGTGCGCATGGCGTTGGCCACCTGCTGGCGGCGGATGTCGAGGTAGCGGTACTTGAGCCGGGCCTCCTCCGAGACCCCCACGTTGCCCTCGATCGGGAAGGGCAGCGGCGCGGACTCGCTCAGCACCTCGACCTGCTCGGCCACGACCTCGATCGCGCCGGTGGGCAGGTCGGGGTTCTCGTTGCCCTCGGGGCGGACCCTGACCTGGCCGACGACCTTCACGCAGTATTCGGCGCGCAGGTCGTGGGCGTGGTCCTCCTCGCGGAAGACCACCTGCGCCGAGCCGGAGGCGTCGCGCAGGTCGATGAAGACCACGCCGCCGTGGTCACGGCGGCGGGCCACCCATCCTGCGAGCGTCACCTGCTGCCCGGCGTGCTCCTCGCGGAGCGACCCGGCCTTGTGCGTGCGGATCACTGCAGTTTCCCTTTCAAAACGTCGACGACCTTGGCCAAGGGCACCTCGGTCTGCTCAGCGGTGGTCAGGTCCTTCACCTGCACGGCCTCGGCCGCCAGGTCACGCTCGCCCAGGATCAGCGCGAAGCGGGCGCCGGAACGATCGGCCCCCTTCATCGCGCCCTTGAGCCCCTTGCCGCCGAAGGACATGTCGGCGGCGACACCGGCCGCGCGCAGCTCGCTCACGAGCTTGAACATGGCCCGCGCCGCCTCGTCGCCCAGCGCCACACCGTACACCTCGCAGCGGGCCGGGGTGTCGAGCACGACGCCCTCCCGTTCCAAGGCGATGACGGTGCGGTCGAGACCGAGGCCGAAGCCGATGCCGGGCAGCGGCGGCCCGCCGATGGCCTCGGAGAGCCCGTCGTAGCGGCCGCCGCCGCCGATGCCGGACTGCGCCCCCAGCAGCGGGTGGTCGAACTCGAAGGTGGTGCGGGTGTAGTAGTCGAGCCCGCGCACCAGCCTGGGCGCGTCCTCCCACGGGATGCCCAGGTCGGCCAGGAACTGCTTGACCCGGTCGTGGTATGCCTCGCAGTCGGCGCAGAGGTGGTCGCCGATGAGCGGCGCGTCCTCGAGCTGGGCGCGCACCTCCGGACGCCGGTCGTCGAGCACGCGCAACGGGTTGATCTCGATGCGGGCCCTGGTGGCCTCGTCGAGATCGAGCCCGCGCAGGAACTCCTGCAGCCGGGCCCGGTAGATCGGGCGGCACTCCTTGCAGCCCAGCGAGTTGAGCAGCAGCCGCACCCGGGTCAGGCCGAGCGCGGTATACCACTGCCAGGCCAGCGCGATCGTCTCGGCGTCGACCGCCGGGTCCTCGCTGCCGACGGCCTCCAGGTCGAGCTGGTAGAACTGGCGGTAGCGGCCCTCCTGGGGCGCCTCCGCGCGGAAGACCGGGCCGTCGGTCCAGACCTTCACCGGGAGCTGGCCGCGGTGCAGGCCGTATTCGAGCACCGCGCGCAGCACGCCCGCGGTGAACTCCGGGCGCAGCGTCAGCGACCTGCCGCCGCGGTCGGTGAAGGTGTACATCTCCTTGCTCACGACGTCGGTGGACTCGCCGACGCCACGCGCGAACAGCTGGGTGTCCTCGAAGACCGCGGTCTCCAGGTAGGAGTATCCGGCCCGCCTGGCCGTCTCGGCGAAAGCTCCGCGAATTGCGTAGAACGTCGAGGCCTGCGGTGGAACGTACTCTTTGACACCTTTAGGTGCTTGGAAGCTCATTAGATCCCTCGTGTGGGACCGGACTGCGGCGCCGCTTCCTTCACGTATGGGTTGGTAGCGCGCTCGCGGCCGATCGTCGTCTGTGGTCCGTGGCCCGGCAGGACGACCGTATCGTCAGGCAGCGTCAGGCACTTGGCAGCCAGGCTGCGCAAAATGGTCGCGTAGTCACCGCCGGGCAGGTCGGTGCGGCCGATGGAGCCGGCGAACAGCAGGTCGCCCGAGAACATGACCTCGTCATCGGGCAGCCGGAAGCTCACCGACCCCCTGGTATGGCCAGGCGTGTGGTCGACCACGAGCTCGAGGCCCGCCAGCTCGAGCACGGCCCCGTCGGACAGCTCGCGCACGTCGTCGGGCTCGCTCAGCGTCAGCCCGCCGAACAGCGAGGAGCTCGTGCCCGACCAGCCGGCGGCCGGGTCGCTCAGCAGGTGGCGGTCGTCGGGGTGGATCCACGCGGGGACGTCACGCGCGCCGCAGACCGGGGCGACCGACCAGACGTGGTCGAGGTGGCCGTGGGTGAGCAGGACCGCGACCGGCTTGAGCCGGTGCTCGCGCAGCAGCTCGTCGACGCCCTCGGTCGCGTCCTGACCTGGATCGACGATCACGCATTCCTCGCCGGCCGCGGGCGCGACAACGTAACAATTGGTCTGGAAGGCCCCTGCGGGGAAGCCGGCGATGAGCATCTGCCTCAGGTGATCTCGTCGAAAAGCCAATGGGAATGTAACCGAAGGGTACCGGTGCGGGTCGCCGGGCTGCGAATCATTACCCGTTGGCCGATACGATTCGCCCACCTCAGTTGATTGACTATGGGAGGCAAAGCGGTGGCCACGGGGAAGGACCGGCAGAAGCAGCTGGCGCGTGAGCACTACGAGCGGCAGATGCAGCGCCGGCTCGAACGCGAGCAGAAGGCCAAGCGCACGGCGATCATCGGCTCCTCCGTGGGCGTCGTGATCGTGATCGGCGGCATCGTCGCCGCGGTCGCGCTGTTGGGCGGGAACGGCGCGGGGACCGACGCGGCCTCCTCGCCGTCGGCGTCCGCCGCCGACACCGCGGCGCCTTCGGCCTCGGCCTCGGCTTCGGCCGCGGCGGGGCCCAAGCCGTACGACGCGGCGACGGGCACCTGCGACTACGTAAAGGACGCCGGAGGCGGGCAGGTCAAGGACGTCGGCATGCCCCCGGCCAAGGTCAAGACCACGCCGGCGACCAAGGCGATGACGATCAAGACCAACCTGGGTGACATCGTCGTCGAGCTGAACAACGCCAAGGCGCCCTGCACGACCAACTCGCTGGAGTTCCTGGCGAAGAAGAAGTACTACGACGGCAGCAAGTGCCACCGGCTCGGCAGCGCCCAGTTCCCGATGCTGCAGTGCGGCGACCCGTCGGCCAAGGCCGACGGCAAGAGCCAGGACGGCACCGGCGGCCCCGGCTACGTCATGGCCGAGGAGAACCTCCAGGGCGCCCAGTACAAGCGCGGCGTGATGGCCATGGCCAAAACGCAGGCGCCGGGGAGCACGGGAAGCCAGTTCTTCCTCGTTTTCGGAGACATCGGACTCACCCCGGATTACACGCCGGTGGGTACGATCACCAAGGGGCTCGACATCCTGGACAAGGTGAACAAAGCAGGCGTCATCGGGGACGCGGGCGACGGGACGGGGGCGCCGAAGCAAACCGTCGAAATCAAAGACGTGACAATCGCCAGCAAGGGCTGACGTAATACAAACTAGGGACGAAGTAGTCCCGAAGGGTCTGATGGAAAGTGCGGGAGGACACGGTGAGCACCGACCCGTGGGGCCGGGTAGACGACGACGGCACCGTCTACGTGCGTACGGCTGAGGGAGAGCGGGCCGTCGGCTCCTGGCAGGCCGGTGAACCCGAAGAGGCACTGGCCTACTTCCATCGCAAGTACGACGAGCTGGCCGGTCAGGTACAGCTGCTGGAACAGCGCGTCAAGGGCACCGACCTGGCTCCTGCCCAGGCCGAGGCGAGCATCGTCAAGCTGCGTGAGGCCGTCGCCGACGCCCACGCCATCGGCGACCTCGACGCGCTGACGGCCCGGCTCGACGGCCTGACGGAGCTGGTCGCCCAGCGCCGCGAGGAGGTCAAGGCGGCCCGCGAGCACGCGCGCGCCGAGGCCAGGTCGGTCAAGGAGCGCATCGTCGCCGAGGCCGAGCGCATCGCGGACGAGACCACCCACTGGAAGTCCGGTGGCGAGCGGCTGCGCCAGCTCGTCGAGGAGTGGAAGGCCGCCGACCGCATCGACCGGGTCACCGAGGCCGCGCTGTGGAAGCGGCTGTCGGCGGCCCGTACGGCGTTCGCCAAGCGGCGCAAGGCCTACTTCGCGGGGCTCGACGAGCAGCGCGAGGGCGTGCGGGCGGCCAAGGAGCGCATCGTCGCCGAGGCCGAGGCGCTGGCCGACTCGACCGACTGGGGCCAGACCGCGGCCATCTACCGCGAGCTGATGCAGCAGTGGAAGAGCGCCGGCCGGGCCTCGCGCGAGGCCGAGGACGAGCTGTGGGCCCGCTTCAAGGGCGCGCAGGACCAGTTCTTCCAGGCCCGTTCCGCCGTCTTCGCCGAGCGCGACGCCTCGCTGGCCGCCAACGCGGAGGCCAAGGAGGAGCTGCTGGCCGAGGCCGAGAAGATCCTCCCGGTCACGGACGTGCGCACGGCCCGCTCGGCGCTGCGGAGCATCCTGGAGCGCTGGGAGGCCGCCGGCCCGGTGCCGCGCGAGCAGCGCGACCGGCTCGAGGGCGGGCTGCGCAAGGTGGACGAGGCCGTGCGCAGGGCCGAGGACGCCGAGTGGAAGCGCTCCAACCCCGAGGCCCGCGCCCGTGCGCAGAGCACGGTCGACCAGCTGCGCACCTCGATCGAGCAGCTGGAGAAGCGGCTGTCCAAGGCGCAGGCCGCCGGTCGCGCCAAGGACATCAAGGAGACCGAGGAGGCGCTGATCGCCCGGCGCTCGTGGCTGGAGGAGGCCGAGCGCACGCTCGCCGAGTTCAGCTGACCCCCGTGCCCGTGGAGGCCGCGTCCGGCCTCCACCGGGCCACACCACCGTGCGCGAGCGAGTGGCGGCGGTGCGTGAAATGGGGCGGCGGCGGAAGGGGCTGAGACCTAGGCTGGCGGGCATGGATCCCGTCAGCGCCGCACGTGCCCTCGTCGAGGAGATGTTCCCGGGGGCCCTGTACGCCTTCGTCGGCGGCAGCGCCCTCACCGAGCGCCGCACCAGCACCTCCGACCTCGACGTCGTCGTGGTGCTCGACGGCCTGCCCACCCCCTACCGCGAGTCGCTGCGGTGGCGGGAGTGGCCCGTGGAGCTGTTCGTGCACAGCGAGACCAGCCTGCACGCCTACCTCGACAAGGACTTCGACCGGCGCCAGCCGAGCCTGGCCCGCATGTGCGCCGAGGGCGCGGTGCTGACCGACCGGACGAGCGGCCGGGCCAGCGACCTCCAGGCGGAGCTGAGCGAGCGCCTGGCGACCGGCCCGGGCGGTCTGACCAGCTCACAGGCCGAACGGGCCAGATACGCCCTGTCCGACCTCCTGGACGACCTCTCGGGGGCCACCGACGTGGGCGAGCGTACGTTCATCCGGTGGCAGGTGGTGCAGGAGACCGCCAGGATGGCGCTCGGGCTGGGGCGCAGGTGGCAGGGGAGCGGCAAGTGGCTGCTGCGCGAGCTGCGCGCCCACGATCCGGTGCTGGCGGAGGCGCTGCTCGGCGCCGTCGACGACTCGGCACGGCTGGCCGTCGTCGCCTCGGACGTCCTGGAACGCGCTGGAGGGCGCCTCTGGGAGGGTTACAGGGCGGAGGGGGACCCGTTCCACCAGCCACTGCGTCACGTGCCCTCAGGAGAGCTCTCGGACGAGACGGCGCAGAGCTCCGGCATGCGCAGGCTCGCGGCGATCAGCGGGGCCACGGCCGGGTCCGCCCGCCTGTGGATGGGCCAGACCCACGTCGCGCCCGCCACGCGCTCGTCCGACCACCACCACGGAGCCTCCGAGACGGCCATCTACGTGGTCAGCGGCACGCCGTCGTTCGTGTTCCTGGAGGACGGGCGGGAGGTGCGGCTGGACACCAAGCCCGGCGACTACATCTTCGTGCCGCCGTACGTGCCGCATCGCGAGGAGAATCCGGACCCGTCGCAGGAGGCCGTGGTCGTCATCGCCCGCAGCACCCAGGAGGCCATCGTCGTCAACCTCCCGGACCTGCGCCCCCGCTGACCCCACCCGGGGTTCGGCGCCGCCGCATGCGGGCGCACCACAGGCGCGCGGAGGACGCCCCTGGTGCGCTTCGCCGGGATCCCCCGGAAGCGGTCAGCTGCCGGCGCCGCTGACGCGGTAGACGTCGAACACGCCCTGGATGCTGCGCACGGCCTTGAGCACGTGCCCCAGGTGCTTGGGATCGCCCATCTCGAACGTGAACTTGCTGATCGCCACCCGGTCCCGGGACGTCGTGACGGACGCGCTCAGGATGTTGACGTGCTGGTCGGAGAGCGTACGCGTGACGTCGGACAGCAGCCGCGGCCGGTCCAGCGCCTCCACCTGGATCGCGACCAGGAACACGCTGTCGTCGCTGGGCGACCAGCTGACCTCGACGAGCCGGTCGGGCTGCTCCTTGAGCTGCTGCACGTTGGTGCAGTCGGCGCGGTGCACGGACACCCCGTGCCCGCGCGTGACGAACCCGACGATCTCGTCGCCGGGCACCGGCGTGCAGCACTTCGACAGGCGTACCCACACGTCGGCGTCGCCCGCCACGACCACGCCCGCGCCGCCACCGCCGCGGGGACGGCCGCGCAGCCGGGTGGGCAGCGAGGTCTCGGCGATGTCCTCCTCGGCGCTGTCGACGCCGCCGATCGAGGCCACCAGCTTCTGCACGACGGCCTGCGCCGCGATGTGCCCCTCCCCCACGGCCGCGTAGAGCGCGGACACGTCGGGGTAGCGCAGGTCGCGGGCGAGCGCCAGCAGCGCCTCGCCGGACATCAGCCGCTGCAACGGCAGGCCCTGCTTGCGCATGGCCCGCCCGATGGCCTCCTTGCCCGCCTCGATCGCGGTCTCGCGGCGCTCCTTGGAGAACCACTGCCGGATCTTGTTGCGGGCCCGGCCCGACTTGACGAACTTGAGCCAGTCGCGCGACGGCCCGGCGTCCGGCGACTTGGAGGTGAAGATCTCGACCGTGTCGCCGTTGCCGAGCCGCGACTCCAGCGGCACCAGCCGCCCGTTGACCCGGGCGCCGATGCAGCGGTGGCCCACCTCGGTGTGCACGGCGTACGCGAAGTCGACCGGCGTGGCGCCCTCGGGCAGCGCGATGACCTGCCCCTTCGGGGTGAACACGTAGACCTCGGACACCGACAGGTCGAACCGCAGCGACTCCAGGAACTCGCCCGGGTCGGAGGTCTCCTTCTGCCAGTCGAGGAGCTGGCGCAGCCAGGCCATGTCGCTGCCCGGCTTGACCTTGCCGGTGGGGCCGGGGCTGCCGACCTCCTCCTTGTACTTCCAGTGCGCGGCCACGCCGTACTCGGCCCGGTGGTGCATCGCGTGGGTGCGGATCTGCAGCTCCACCGGCTTGCCCTCGGGACCGATCACCGTCGTGTGCAGCGACTGGTACATGTTGAACTTGGGCATCGCTATGTAGTCTTTGAACCGCCCCGGCACCGGGTTCCACCGGGCGTGGATGGTGCCGAGCGCGGCGTAGCAGTCGCGCACGCTGTCGACGAGGACACGGATGCCCACCAGGTCGTAGATGTCGTCGAAGGCCACGTCGCGGGCGATCATCTTCTGGTAGACCGAGTAGTAGTGCTTCGGCCGGCCCTTGACGACGGCGCGGATCTTGGCCTCGCGCAGGTCGCCGGAGACCTTCTCGATGACCTCCTGCAGGAACAGGTCGCGGCGCGGCGCCCGCTCCGACACCATGCGCGCGATCTCGTCGTAGCGCTTGGGGTAGAGCATGGCGAAGGCCAGGTCCTCGAGCTCCCACTTGATCGTGTTCATGCCCAGGCGGTGGGCCAGCGGGGCGAAGATCTCGAGCGTCTCGCGCGACTTCTGGTGACGCTTGTGCTCGGGGAGGTAGCGCATGGTGCGCATGTTGTGGAGCCGGTCGGCGAGCTTGATGATCAGCACGCGGATGTCGCGCGACATGGCGACGACCATCTTGCGCACGGTCTCGGCCTGCGCGGCGTCGCCGAACTTGACCTTGTCCAGCTTGGTCACGCCGTCGACGAGCGACCCGATGGTGTCGCCGAAGTCGCCGCGCAGCTCGTCGAGGCCGTAGGCGGTGTCCTCCACCGTGTCGTGGAGCAGCGCGGCGCACAGGGTCTCGTCGTCGGTGCCGAGCTCGGCCAGGATCGTGGCCACCGCCAGCGGGTGGGTGATGTACGGGTCGCCGGACTTCCGCTTCTGGTCGCGGTGGTGGTAGGCGGCGACGTCGTACGCACGCTCGATCAGGCGCAGGTCGGCCTTGGGGTGGGTGGCGCGGACCGTGCGGAACAGCGGCTCCAGCACCGGATTCATGGCCCCACCCCCAAACCGCCTTCGACGCACCGCTGGAACGCCGGACGCCTCGGCGTTGCCGGAGTCGGTTACGTCGGGCACGACCACATCACGGGGCACACAGACTCCTCACGCAATGGCTCCTCACGTTCGAGTCCAGATCCCCCAGTGTATCCAGGCGGCGAACCTGGGCCGTCGCGGGCCGGGCTCAGACGATCACGAGGGAGTGCAGATCCACTCCCGTCAGCCGCTCACGTCCCTTGAGAAAGGCCAGTTCCATGAGCACGGCGATGCCGACGACCTCGGCGCCGGCCCTCTTCACCAGATCCACGGCCGCCTTCGCGGTGCCGCCCGTGGCCAGCACGTCGTCGACCACGAGAACGCGGTCGCCGGGCGTGAAGGCGTCACGGTGGACCTCGATGGTCGCGGAGCCGTACTCCAGATCGTAGGACTCTTCGAGGGTTTCGGCGGGCAGTTTCCCCTTCTTCCGTACCGGTACGAAACCCGCCTGCGCCCGGTAGGCCACCGGAGCCGCGAGGATGAACCCGCGCGCCTCGATGCCCACGATCTTGTCCACCTGGTGCAGCCCGGCCAGTTCGTCCACCACGGCCGCCATCGCGACCGGGTCGCCCAGCAGCGGGGTGATGTCCTTGAACATCACGCCCGGCTTGGGGTAGTCGGGCACGTCCCTGATCCTGCCCAGGATCAGCGTGCTCAGGTCGCTCATAAGGGGTTCCTCACTGTTCTCCACCGGCGGCGTGCCGGCGGGCTCCATCGGACCCCGAGAGGTTACTGCCGGGATCACCCGGCTGGGGAATCGCCTCCCGGACAACGCTTCCCCGTGCCCCAGCCGGGCACCTGGCACGGCTTGGCCGTCGCCGGCTCCGGTCACCTCTGCCGGGGAAGTGAATGGCCGCTTCCTCTCAGGGAGCGGACACACGACGACGCCCCCGACCCCGTGAAGGGCGAGGGCGTCGTGATGTACGCGTACGTGCTATCCCTTGGCTACGGCCGCGCTTTTGGAACCCTTCGGCCCCTTGCCGCTTCCCGTAGAGGCCAGCCTCCTGGCGATGGCCTGGTACTTCGGCTCCCGCTCCTTCAACGTCACCAGCAGCGGCGTGGCGACGCACAGCGAGGAGTACGTACCGACGATCATGCCGACGAACAGCGCCAGCGACAGGTCCTTCAGCGTGCCCGCGCCGAGCAGCGTGGTGCCGATGAACAGGATCGCCGCCACCGGCAGGATCGCGACCAGCGAGGTGTTCAGCGACCGGATCAGCGTGTGGTTGAGCGCGTTGTTGGCCGCCATCGAGTACGTCATCTTCGACGTGTGCCCCAGCTTGGCCGTGACCTCCTTGATCATGTCGAACACCACGACCGCGTCGTAGAGCGAGTAACCGAGGATGGTCAGGAAGCCCAGCAGCGTGGCCGGCGTGACCTCGAAGCCCGACCAGGCGTAGATGCCGGCCGTGATGACGAGGTCGTGGACGAGCGCGACGATCGCCGACAGCGCCATCTTCGGCTCGAACGCCATCGACAGATACAGGATGATCGCCAGCATGAACACGCCCAGGCCGATCCAGGCCTTCTGGGAGACCTCGCCGCCCCAGGACGGGCCGATGGCCTGGACGCTGACCTGCCCGACCGGGGTGTTGAAGTCCTTGGCGATCTGGGACTGCACCTGCTCCCGGGTGTTCTCCGGCAGGCTCTCGGTGGTCACCCGCCAGCCGCCGGTGCCGGCCGACTGGACGATCGCCTGGTGCGCGCCCTCATTGAGGACGGCCTCGCGGACCGTTTGGACGGTGGCCTGCTCGGACTTGAACGAGAAGACCGTACCGCCTCTGAACTCCACGCCCAGGTTGAGCCCGTTGATCAGCAGCCCGGCCAGCGAGATGATGAGGAGGAAGCCCGACAGGCTGTACCAGAGTCTCCACTGGCCGACGAAGTCGACATTGATCTCGCCGCGGTAGAGGCGACGCGCCAGTCCCATCTCAGGCCTCCTGCGGAGTGGTCGGGCGGCCGGACGAGCCGACCTCGCTCATGCGCTCGGCGTCGAGGCCGGACAGCGGGTGCCCCTTGGCGAAGAACTTCAGCCTCGCCAGCAGGGCGATGAACGGCTTCGTGAACAGGAACACCACCACGATGTCGATCAGCGTGGTCAGGCCCATCGCGAAGGCGAACCCGGCCACACCGCCGACCGCGAGGAAGTAGAGCACGATCGCGGCGATGAACATGACGGCGTCGGCGATCAGGATCGTGCGCCGGGCGCGGACCCAGGCCACCTCGACGGCCGCGCGGAGCGTCCGGTGACCCTCCTTCATCTCGTCACGTATGCGTTCGAAGTAGACGATGAAGGAGTCGGCGGTGATGCCGATCGAGACCACGAGGCCGATGATGTGCGGCAGCGAGAGCCGGAAGTTGGCGTTGTGGCCGAGCACGACCACCGCCGTGTACGTCAGGATCGTGGCGACCACGAGGCTCAGCACCGCCACGATGCCGAGGCCGCGGTAGTAGAGCATCGAGTAGACCACGACGAGCACGAGGCCGATGAGGCCCGCGATCAGACCGCCCTGCAGCTGGTCCTGGCCCAGCGTCGAGGAGACCGTGTCGACCGAGCTGCGGTTGAACTTCAGCGGCAGCGCGCCGTACTTGAGCTGGTCTGCCAGCTGGGTGGCGCTCACCTGGTCGAAGCCACCGGTGATCTCGGCCCGGCCGCCGGGGATCGGGCTGATGATGTTGGGGGCGGTGATGACGACGCCGTCGAGCACGACCGCGACCTTGTTACGCGGCTCCTGGGAGTTGTAGGCGGCCGTGGTGAGCTTGCTCCACTCGGCCGCGCCCTTGCTCTTGAAGTCGAGCTGGACGACCCACTCGACGGTGCCCTGGCGGACGCCCGCCGAGGCCGTGTCGATGTCGGTGCCGACGACCTTGGCGACGTCGAGGACGTACTTGTAGCTGCCGTCGGTCTCGCAGCCGGCGTACTGCTTCTTCGGGTCGTCCTGGACGCCCTGGCCGCGGTTGGCCGGGTCGGCGCAGTTGAGCTTGTTGAACTGGGCCAGCACCGCCGGGTCGATGCCCTGGGTGTTGATGCCGGCGTTGGGGTCCTGCGCGGGCGGCGTGCTGGGCTGGCCCGACGGGGCCGCCGTCGGGGTGGCCTTGGCGTCCTGGCCCTTCTTCTGCTGCTTCTGGGGGGTCTCCGTGGCGGCAGGCTGCGCCGTCCCCGACGCGGCGGGCGTCGGCGCGGTCAGCGCGGACGACAACGCCTTGCCCGTGGGGGACGCGCTGGGCTTGGGCGTGGAGACCGCGGGCGAGCCGGACCTGTCCGACCTGGGGGTGGTGGACTTGTCAGACTTGGGGGTGGCGGACTGGCTCGCCGAAGCCGACGGGTTCGGCGTCGGCGCGTTGGTGGCCAGGTTCTGCGGAACCTGCGTGGCCTCCATGGCCAGCACCTGGCGGAAGCGCAGCTCCGCGGTGGTGGCGACCAGCTTGATGGCCTCGCTCTGTCCGACGCCCGGGATCGAGATGATGATGTTGCTGCCGGACTTGGCGACCTCCGCGTCGGAGATGCCGGTGCCGTTGACTCGATCGCGGATGATGTTGACCGCGCGGTCGAGGATCTCATCCGGCGGTGCCGCGTTGTTCTGCGTCACCGGGGACAGAGTCACCGTCGTGCCGCCGGCGAGGTCGAGACCCAGCTTGGGCGTGAACGCCTTCTGCAGGAACATCGTCCCGCCCAGGGCGAGGATGAGCGCCAGCAGCACCAGGAGCGTTCGCCCCGGTCGGCTGTGGCGGCTGGTCGGTCGGGCCACTGGTCGTCAGTTCTTTCAGATAGAGGTTTGTCGCAGAGCTTAGTCAGGACTGCTTGGTGCTGGAGTCCTGGTCATCGTTGCGATCCACGGTGGCCTCGGACTCCTTCTTGCCCTCCTCACCCGGTGCGGCCTCGTCGTCGGAGGACTCGTCCGCCGCGGGAGCGTCCCCGGGCGTGACCACGCGGCCGATCGCGGCCTTCACCCAGCGGGTCTCGATCCCCGGCGCGACCTCGAGGATCACGTCATCATTGTCCACCGCCTTGACGGTGCCGAACAGTCCGGTCGTGGTCATGACCCGGGCGCCGGGAGCCAGGGAGTTCTGCATTTGGATCGCCTCTTGCTGCCGCTTGCGCTGAGGGCGGATCAGCAGGAAGTAGAACACCACCACCAGCAGAATCAGCGGCAGGATGCTACCGAGTTGTCCCATGTCCATAAGGGGCGACCTTCCATTGTCGTACAAGAAGTTGACACCGGCCTCGCGCCGGAAATTCCGTGCGTTGCGTCGGGGCCGCGCCGCTCAGCCCGTCAGCCTACACAGCCAGCCAAGCCACGGAGTGTAGGCCGTTGTTGCGAAACGCGGCAACGAGGCAGCGTTTCGGCGCGCGGGGAAGTTCCCAATTTGAAACGGTTGCAACCGTTCTGTGATCAGCCGTCTGAGTCGAATGCCGCGGCTCCGAACGCGTCGGGGGGCGGGGTCATACCCAGGTGGCTCCAGGCCGCGGCCGTCGCGACCCGGCCGCGCGGGGTCCTGGCCAGCAGGCCCTGGCGCACGAGGAACGGCTCGGCCACCACTTCGACGGTCTCCGGCTCCTCCCCCACGGCCACGGCCAGCGTGGACAGGCCGACCGGGCCGCCGCCGAATTTCTTCAGCAGCACGCCGAGCACCGCCCTGTCGAGCCGGTCGAGCCCTTCGGCGTCGACTTCGTACAGGTTGAGGGCCGCCGCCGCGATTTCCCTATTTATCACCCCGTCGGCCCTTACGTCCGCAAAATCCCGCACCCGCCTCAGCAGCCGGTTCGCGATACGGGGCGTCCCGCGGGAGCGCCTGGCGATCTCGTGCGCCCCATCCGTGGGCAGGACGACGCCGAGCAACCTGGCCGACCGGTAGAGCACCTGCTCGAGCTCGCCGACCTCGTAGAAGTCCATGTGCGCGGTGAACCCGAACCGGTCGCGCAGCGGCGCGGGCAGCAACCCGGCGCGGGTGGTGGCGCCGACGAGCGTGAACGGCGCGATGTCGAGCGGGATGGCCGTGGCTCCCGGGCCCTTGCCGACGACGATGTCGACCCGGAAGTCCTCCATGGCGAGATAGAGCATCTCTTCGGCGGGCCTGGCCATCCGGTGGATCTCGTCGATGAACAGCACCTCGCCCTCGGCGAGCGTGGACAGGATGGCGGCCAGGTCGCCCGCCCGCTCCAGCGCGGGCCCGGAGGTGATCCTCAGCGGCGCGTTGAGCTCAGCGGCGATGATCATCGCCAGCGTGGTCTTGCCGAGGCCCGGCGACCCGCTCATCAGCACGTGGTCGGGCGGCCGCTGCCTGCGCAGGGCGCTCTCGAGCACGAGGGAGAGCTGCTCGCGCACCCGGCCCTGGCCGATGAACTCACCCAGCCGCTTGGGCCGCAGCGCCGCCTCGATCTGCAGCTCGTCGCCACCGGCATCGGACGACACCAACTCCCGCTCAAACCCCACACCCCCACCCCCTCACACCAGCCGCACCATCAATGCCGCACCGCCCCTGCACACCGGCACCCATCCACCGCGACATCACCACGACGATCGCTCCCGGCGCGCGGCAGGAGCCCGCCGCGCCGCGACGGCGGGACGCGGTACGGCGGAGGCCGGCGCAACGCGGTCGGCGGCCGGCCAGGCCACGGTGCCGGGGCAACGACTCGCTCGTCACGGCGGGCAGCCCGTGAGCCTTCACGACCGGCCATGACAGACGGAAACCGGCGTCGGCGCGTGCGGTTTCCTTGGCCCTGCCGTAAGAACCGGGCTTGAGAGCGGCGTCGGCGCGTGCGGTTACCTTGGGCCTGCCGCAAAAGCCGAGCTTGAGAGCCGCACCCGCACGGGCGGTCGCGGCACGGAGGATTCTGCGGCGGGTCATCGGACGCTCAGGGACTGGAGGGCGGCCTTGAGGAGCGCGGCGACCTGGGGCCGGCGTCCGGCGGCGAGGTCGGCGTCAGCGACCGGCTCCACGGCGGCGACGGCCTCGTCGGCGTCCTTGCTGGAGTAGCCCAGCCCCACCAGCCCCGAGTGGACCTGGTCGCGCCACGCCGCCACGCGCCGCTCCCCGTTGAGCGCGGCGTTGACCACCTCCTCCGGCGTGCCGAGCCGGTCCTTCAGCTCCAGCACGATCCGCTGCGCCCCCTTCTGCCCGATCCCCGGGACCTGCGTGAGCGCCTTGAGGTCGGCGCCGGCCACGGCGACGCGCAGCGCGTTGGGCGTGTGGACGGCGAGCATCGCCAGCGCCAGCTTGGGCCCGACCCCGCTGGCCGTCTGCAGCAGCTCGAACACCGCCCGCTCGTCGTCCGTGGCGAACCCGTAGAGGGTGAGCGACTCCTCGCGCACCACCAGCGACGTGGACAGGCGCGCGTCCTCCCCCATCCGCAGCGTGGCGAGCGTGCCCGGAGTGCAGTGGGTGAGGATGCCGACGCCACCGACCTCGATCACGGCTCCGTCGGGAGCGATCGCGGTCACCTTGCCCGACACCGACGCGATCACAGCCCACCATCCTTCCACGCCGCCGGGGCCCGCACGCCACCGGCGAGGGTCACAGCCCGACATCCTCCCGCATGATCACGGACGACACGCCGCGGGCGCGCGGACCGGTGGCCCGTCGCCGCCGTGGCGGCGGACGGCGCGCCACCCTCAAAGCCGTCAGAGCCGCCGAAGCCGTCAGATCCTCCGAAGCCGCCAGATCCCTCAAAGCCGCCGAAGCCCCCGAAACGCATGGTCACGGCCTGGTGTCCTTCCGGGTGGCCTTGGCCAGGGCGGCGGCGAGGCGGTGCTGGGCGCCGCCGCGCCACACGTGGCAGATCGCCAGGGCCAGCGCGTCGGCGGCGTCGGCGGGCTTGGGCATCTCGGTCAGGCGCAGCAGCCGGGTGACCATGGCGCCGATCTGCTTCTTGTCGGCGGTGCCGCTGCCCGTGATGGCCGCCTTGACCTCGGACGGCGTGTGCAGCGCCACGGGAAGCCCGCGCCTGGCCGCGCACAGCACGGCGATCCCGGCCGCCTGCGCGGTGCCCATGACGGTGCGTACGTTGTGCTGGCTGAAGACGCGCTCGACCGCCACCGCGTCGGGCCGCACGTCGTCGAGCCACTGCTCGATGCCGGCCTCGATGCCGACGAGCCGCGCGCCGAGCTCCTCGTCGGCTCCGGTGCGCACCACCCCGACGGCCACGAGTGTCAGCGGCGCGCCCGGCCGCCCCTCGACAGCGCCCAGGCCGCACCGGGTCAGCCCCGGATCGACGCCCATCACCCGCACCGGCCCGTCCTCCCGTCGCCGAACACCTGTTCGGCAGGAGACTTTACCCCGGCTGGAGCGCCCACGCACCGGTAATCGCCCGCACGCCGGGGAACGCCTCGGATCAGAAGTAGTCCAGCATGTACGGCCTGGCGGCGAACGCCGCGTCGAGCGCCTCGTCGTACCGGTCGTCGCCGGACATCAGCCCGCTCAAGCGCAGCGTGGCGGTCGGCACCCCCGCGTACAACGCCGAGAAGCCGTTCACCGAGAGCATGGCCCCGGACTCCGCAACGGGCGTGACCGCGCCGGAGCCGCCCGTGACCTCCAGCCGCCACGACCCTCCGCCACCCAGCGGATCGTCCACGGTGACCACGCCCTCACAGCTCACGTACGCCGGATAGCCCCGCCGCTCGATCGCGGCGGCCACGTCCAGCACCCGGAACATCCACCGCGCCTGCCGCACCTCCTCAGTGGACCGCTCCCGCAGCATCCACAGCACCGGGTCGTCCGGGGCCACGGCGGCGATGACGTTGCGGGCGATGGAGGAGGCGCTGCCCACCAGCGACCACAACGCCCGGGCGGTGTCGGCCGACCCGGCGACCAGGTTCTCCACCTGCATGTCGTCGCCCCGCCACCGGTAGACGACGAAGCCGTCCTCGGCCAGGTAGAGGAAGTCGTCCTTGTTCTCCAGCCACAGGCTCCAGGTGCCCTCGTCCCAGGAGATGGGCCCGCTGGCTCGGGTGGCCGAGTGGACGCGGTGCAGCAGGGAGACGACCTCGCCCGCGTCATCGGGGCCCATCCTGCGCAGCTTGACCTGCCCGGACGGGCGGATCTGGCGCAGCGCCTCGGCCGGGAGCCGCATCTTGTACTGGGCCCCGGCGTGCTCGTAGCCGATCGAGCGGTAGATCGGCGTGGTGGCCGGATACAGCGCGGAGACCACGTCGCCGAGCACGGTGGCCCGTTCGACGACGGCCCGCATGAGCATGCTGCCCACGCCGCGGCCACGGTCCTCGGGGCTGACGGTGACCCCCGCCACGCCCGCCATCGGCTGCGGCCTGCCGTGCCACCACTGCGTGAACCGGCGCAGCCGGGCGGCCCCGGCGAGCCTGGAGCCGTCGAACACGCCCAGATAGCGGCCCTCGCCGAGCGCCGGGAACACCGCCCGGCGCCACTTCTCGTTGTCGCCGGGGGGCAGCGGCCCGAAAGAGCGCCTGCGCAGGTCAAGAACGTCGTCGAGGTCTTCAGCGGTCAGGTTGCGAATCTCCACGAGGATCCAACCTATGGCGGGCGGGCGCCCCGGTCCACTTGGTTGACGGGCGCCGCGCCTACGCGGCGGCGGTGCGCGCCCGCGAGCCGTTCGTCGTGATGGCGAGCCTGTCGAGGTAGAGCAGTTGGGCGGCCACGACGGCGACCAGCGCGACGGCGACGACGAGCAGCGGCGTGGCGGCGCCGACGTCGGGCCCGGCGGAGGAGAAGGAGCCGAGCTGGGCCATCTGTGCCACCGGGGCGGTGAACAAGGTGGGCTTCTGGGCGACCAGCAGCGGCCAGAGCAGGTCCTGGGCGTTCACCAGGGCGACGGCCCCGGCGAGGATGCCCGCCATGGGGAGCGACGGGAGGAACACGCCGCCGAAGAAGTCCTTGTCGGTGCGCTCGGCCAGCCCCTTGCACAGGAGCGTGAGCACGAGCAGGGCCGGGACGCTGACGAGGAGCGGCGGGAAGAGGGCCGCGAAGGAGTCGATGAGGCCCATGTTGCGCATGTTCTGCCAGTTCGCGACGCCGAGGGGTCCCGTGCCGACGAACAGCCACGGCGCGAACGCCAGCAGCAGCCACTCGCTCCCGCGTCCCAGCGGTCGCAGGCCGCCGATCCCGAGCGCGGCCAGGTAGGCGACGCCCACCGAGACGACCGCTCCGCCGATCGCCGGCACCCACGTGTTCACCTGGGAACGCAGGGAGTCAGCCGCGGAGCCGGGCGAGGCGAGCACGCCGTCGATCCAGGGCCAGGCGCACACGAGCGCGACGGCGAGGAAGACCACCAGCGCCACGATCCCGACGGCCATGCCGACGGAGCCGCCCTCACGTCCGGCGGCCGCCACCGGCCCCGCCGCGGTCGGCCCCGCCGCAGGGGCGGTCGGCACGGCCGGGCCCGGCTCAGGCGCGGTACGCGGGGTCAGCGTGACGCTCAGCCGGGAGGCCGTCGCGACGGCCGTCGCGGCGGTGCCCAACACGCCGAGGATCACCCCCGTGAGGGTCGCAACGGACGCGCCAGGGCCGAACTCGGCCATCCGGAAGGCCGAGTCGTACTGCAACCCCGCGAGCGTCTCTGTGGAGCGCTCAGGGCCTCCCCGGGTGAGCACGAGGCCGAAGGAGAACGTCTGGAGCCCGACCGCGACCGTGGCGATCGCGACGACCACGCCCACCACGAGCATCGCGGGCGCCACACCACCGCGAGACGGACCCGCGAGACCTTGTGCGCCCGAGAAGCCCGGCGTACCCGAGAAGCCCGGCGCGTCCGAGATGCCCGGCGCACCGGAGAAGCCCTGCGGCAGGGAGCCGGCGCGCAGGGCGGGCAGGAACGCCATGACCGCCAGCGCGCACACCACCCCGAACGTGCCGGCCGCGACGATCAGCCGGAGCGTTCCAGGAGCGGTCGCGGGATCGCGCAGACCTTCTGCCAGCCCCGCCAGCCCCGGCGCGTCCGGCGCCAGCCCCCGCGTCCAGGCCGCCGCCACCCCCACCGGCGAGAACGTGACGATCGCCAGCGACAGCGCGATCCGCCCGGCCCGCCGCGGCCACGTGCCCGCCCGGTCGAGCGCCACCGCCAGCAGCGGCGCCACCACCACGGCCACCAGCAACGGCAGCGCGACCAGCGACAACGTGAACCACGCCGCCCGCCAGAACTCGCCGTCACCCAGCAGCTTGCCGTAGTTGGCGAACCCCACGTACGTGCTCTCGCGCAGCACGCCGCCCCTCTGCAGGCTGAGCCAGATCGTCTGGGCCGTGGGCAGGACGAGCGAGATCAGCGTGCCGAGCAACGCGGGCACGGCCAGCAGCCAGCCGAGCGCCGGAGAGGGAGCCTGTGGAGGGGTGGGGGAAGTCACGTCGCCCGACCCTACGCTGCCCCGCCCCTTCTCGCACCCGAAGAAAGCCCCGGAGGATCTCGCACCCGAAGAAAGACCCGGAGGATCTCGCACCCGAAGAAAGACCCGGCGCCTGACCCGCGCCCGGAAAACCCCAAACCGTGCGTGCACCCGAACAAGGCCGCGGAACCCGACCTGCGCCGGAGAACGCGCCGGAGCCGGAAACGCCCCGCCCGGGTGAGGGCGGGCACGCACGAGCAAGGGCCCGGCATGGCCGAGCCCTCTCGTCGTCCTGCTGCTAGTCGAGCGCCGCCAGCACGTCGTCCGGCACGTCGAAGTTGGCGAAGACGTTCTGGACGTCGTCGCTGTCCTCCAGCGCGTCGATAAGGCGGAACACCTTCTTGGCGCCCTCCTCGTCGAGCGGCACGCTCATCGTCGGCAGGAAGCTCGACTCGGCCGAGTCGTAGTCGATCCCGGCGTCCTGCAGCGCCTTGCGGACCGGCACCAGGTCACCGGCCTCGGAGACGACCTCGAACGACTCGCCCAGGTCGTTGACCTCCTCGGCGCCCGCGTCGAGGACGGCCATGAGCACGGTGTCCTCGTCGAGCCCGTTCTGCTTGGGCACGATGACGACGCCCTTGCGGTTGAACATGTAGGAGACGGACCCTGGGTCGGCCAGCGAGCCGCCGTTGCGGGTCAGCGCGACGCGGACCTCGGAGGCGGCGCGGTTGCGGTTGTCGGTGAGGCACTCGATGAGCACCGCGACGCCGCCGGGCGCGTAGCCCTCGTACATGATGGTCTGCCAGTCGGCGCCACCGGCTTCGAGGCCGCCGCCGCGCTTGCGGGCGCGCTCGATGTTGTCGTTGGGCACGGAGTTCTTCTTCGCCTTGAAGATGGCGTCGAAGAGGGTGGGGTTGGCGTCCGGGTCAGGGCCACCGGTCCGTGCCGCCACCTCGATGTTCTTGATGAGCTTCGCGAACAGCTTGCCGCGCTTGGCGTCGAGCGCGGCCTTCTTGTGCTTCGTCGTCGCCCATTTGGAGTGGCCGGACATTACCTAGAGCTCCCTCACCATGTCTACGAAGTAACGGTGCACGCGCGTGTCCCCGGTCAGCTCGGGGTGGAACGACGTCGCGAGCAGCGGTCCTTGACGGACCGCGACGATCCTATCCCCAGGCTCGCACCTGCCCAGCACTTCGACGTCGCCGCCGACGGATTCGACCCACGGCGCGCGGATGAACACCGCGTGCACCTGCCCCCCCGCGAAGTCCAGGTCGGACTCGAAGGAGTCGACCTGGCGGCCGAACGCGTTGCGCCTGACCACCATGTCGATGCCGCCGATCGTCTGCTGTCCGGCGACGCCGTCCTCGATCCTGTCGGCCAGCATGATCATGCCGGCGCAGGAGCCGTAGGCGGGCATGCCTTCCTTGATCCGCATCCGCAGCGGCTCCAGCATGTCGAAGGTCTCGGCGAGCTTCCACATGGTGGTCGACTCCCCACCGGGGATGACCAGGCCGTCGACCGCGTCCAGCTCGGCCGGTCGGCGCACGGCGGTGGCCGACGCTCCTGCCTCCTGAAGCATGCGCGCATGCTCGCGCACGTCTCCCTGGAGAGCGAGTACACCGATCGTGGGCACAGTCGATCCTTCCGTCTGGGTGCGGGTTCAGACAATTCAACACCAGAATTGCCTGGGATCTTCCTACAGGGCCACTTTGACGTGGACAGGCTTGTGATCCGACAGCGTCACGTCCTTGGCGACGCGGCAGCCGCGCACCGTGCCCTTGGGGGCGAACAGGTAATCGAGCTTTTTGCCCTCCCTGGTCTGCCGGCCGGTGCGCCGCGCGCCGCGCTGGTCGCACTCCTGGTACGCCCGGTAGAGCGGCGCGACGGCCCGGCGGCCGGCGGCGCTACCGTATCCGCCGTCCGGGGGCGACACGTTGAGGTCGCCGCCGAGGATTGTCCGGAGCCCCGGCTTGGCCGCGATCTCGATCAGCCGCCTGATCTGCCTGGTCCGGTAGGGGGCGCCGGGCCTGTGGTCGTCGTCGGCCCGGCCGGAGGACAGGTGGGTGCCGCAGGCGTGCACCTTCCTGGCGGGGATGGTGGCGCAGAGGGCGGCGCGCGTGACGTACCAGGGCGGGGCGGGCAGCGGGTGGGTCTCGAAGGTGGCCTCGCCCGCCACGGCGACCGCGATGCTCTGCGCGCCGCGCGGGCGGCCGAGGCGGTCGGGGTGGCAGGCGTACGGGGTGCCGTCGTGGGAGGTCAGGCCCCATGAGCCGATGGTCCAGTTCCGCCCGGTGCGCTGTTCGAGCCAGAGTTCGAGCGTGCCGGCCGCGCCCGTGCAGAACTCCTGCAAAAAGATCACATCAGGAGGGCCGTTCTTGGTCGCGTACCCGCCGATGCTCTGCGCCAGTTCGAGCGGGCTCGCCCGGTAGAGGGGGCACGCCGAGTTGGTGCCCGCGCAGACGTTCCAGGTCATCACGGACAGCTCGGCTCTCGGGGGCGTCGCGAGCAGCCCGGCCACGAGTAACAGGACAGGTCCAACCATGTCGGGAAATTATCAACCAGCGGGAGCCGCGGCGTCCTGGAGCGCGTGGTCGGCGTCCACCCGGGTCAGGACGCGCAGGTGGTGGCGGCGGACGTAGAGGATGGCCATGCCGGCGAGGCAGCAGGCGGCGCCGAGCGCGTACGGGACGGCGACGCCGATCTCCTCGCCCAGCTTGGTGGCGATGAACGGGGCCAGCGCGCCGCCCATCCAGCGCACGAAGTTGTAACCCGCGGAGGCGACCGGCCTCGGCGCGTCGGAGACCTCCATGGCCGACTCGGTGAAGACGGTGTTGTTCAGGCCGATGGGGATGCCGGACAGCACGGTGAACACGATGATCCCGGTGTGTCCCGACAGCGCGATGCCGATCTGGAACACCGCCAGCAGCGCCAGCGACAGGTGCAGCACGTTCACCGAGCCGATCCTGCGCTGCAGGGGCGGCGCGCCGAACACCGAGGCCAGCGCCACGCAGACGCCCCATCCGAAGAAGACGGCGCCGATGCCGTAGGGGGACATGTGCAGGATGAACGGGGTGAAGGCCAGCACGGTGAAGAACGCGAAGTTGTAGAAGAGCGCGGTGAAGGCCGTGGTGGACAGGCCGCCGTGGGCGAGCGCCCTGATCGGGGCGGCGAGGCTGATCCTGGCCGCGGGCTTCGGGGTGGCCCTGAGCAGGGTGACGATCAGTACGAAGCCGACGGCCATGAGGGTGGCGGTGCCGAAGAACGGGGCCCGCCAGTTCCAGTCGCCGAGCAGGGCGCCCACCAGCGGGCCAGCGGAGATGCCCAGGCCGAGCGCGGCCTCGTACAGGATGATCGCCGCCTCCGCGCCGCCGCTGGCCGCGCCCACGATGACGGCCAGCGCGGTGGCCACGAACAGCGCGTTGCCCAGGCCCCAGCCCGCGCGGAAGCCGACGAGCTCGCCGACGCCGGTGGAGGTGCCGGCGAGCGCGGCGAAGACGATGACGAGCGCCAGCCCGGCCATCAGCGTCCGCTTGCCGCCGATGCGGCTGGAGACCCAGCCGGTGATCAGCATCGCCACCGCCGTCACCAGGAAGTAGCTGGTGAACAGCAGCGACACCTGGCTGGGCGTGGCCTTCAGACCTTGGGCGATGGACGGGAGGATGGGGTCGACGAGGCCGATGCCCATGAAGGCCACGACCGCGGCGAACGCGGTGGCCCAGACGGACATGGGCTGGCGAAGAATTCCGCCGCCGGATTGCATGGTGCTCCTTTACCGGGGGTTGCGGCTTTACCGGGGGTTGCGGCCGAGCTTGGCCAGGACGGGCAGCGCGGCCGCCAGCGTGGCGCGCTCGTCGTCGGTGAGCGCGGCCAGCTCGTGGCTGAGGTGGGCGATCCTGGCCCGCCGGACGGCGAGCAGCCGCTCGCGGCCCTCGCCGGTCAGCTCGACCGTCCTGACGCGGGCGTCGGCCGGGTCGGAGCCGCGCGCCACCAGGCCGGCGTCCTCCAGGCGGTTGATCTGCACGGTCATCGTGGGCAGCTGGACGGCGTGCTCCTCGGCCAGCTCGGTCATGCGGCACGGGCCGGGTTCGAGCGAGCCGAGCACGGCGTACTGCTGGCTGGTGACGGGTTGGCCGGCGACGGTGCGCCTGAGCAGGAGGACCAGGTGGCGCAGCACCGTGGAGACCTGCTCGGCCAGGCGGGTGGGGTCGTCCCTCATGCTTAGCCCAACTAACTTAGCCTGGCTAATATTCCGTCAAGAGAAAAGCGGCACCCCGGCCCGGGGTGCCGCTCGCCGGAGCGATCGTCAGGGACGCTCGGTCTCCAGGCGGACCGTCTCCTCCACGGTCAGCTGCTGCTGGGCGCGCAGCGTCGGGTCGAGCGGCCGCAGGTACGTCTGCTGCACCCCCGGCACCCGGTCCTCCACGACGAACGTGGCCCGCGTGTAGACCTCGGCGCCCGGGGTCTGCACCTTCGGCACCACCCTGAAGTCCGCGGTCAGCTGGTCCCGCTCGATCTTCGTCAGCACGTAACCGCGCTGGTTGTTGTAGAACTTCAGGTGCGGGTTGATCGCCAGGAACGGGTGCGTGGACGGGTCGGAGTCCGCCCCGTCGCCGCCCGTCGAGATCGAGGTGGCCACCAGCTCCGAGCCCACCGACGGCCCGGTCGGGTCGTCGTAGTTCAGCTTGAGGTCGCTGGCCCAGTGGGCGTGCACGTCGCCGGTCAGCACGACGGCGTTGCGCACCTTGGCGTCCACCCAGCCCTGGGTGATGCGCTGCCGGGAGGCGACGTAGCCGTCCCAGGCGTCCTGGCTGGTGATCTTGGCGGGGCCGGCGTTGTTGTCGCGCTGGGCGAAGAAGACCTGCTGCCCGATGATGTCCCACTGCGCGCGGGAGTGGTGGAAGCCGTCCAGCAGCCAGGACTCCTGCTCGGCCCCCGTGATCGAGCGCGCCGGGTCCACGGAGGCCGGGCAGTCGCGGTAGCCGTCGCCGCAGCCCTGGTCGTCGCGGTACTGGCGGGTGTCGAGCATGTGGAACATGGCCGTCCGCCCCCACCTGATCCGCCGGTAGAGCTGCATGTCGATGCCGCGCGGGATGGAGGTGCGGCGCAGCGGCATGTTCTCGTAGTAGGCGCGGAAGGCGGCCTCGCGCCTGGCCAGGAAGTTCGGCTGGGGGACCTCGGGCTTCTCGGGGATCTCGTCGGCCCAGTTGTTGTCGACCTCGTGGTCGTCCCACACCACCAGCCACGGCGCGGCCGCGTGCGCGGCCTGCAGGTCGGGGTCGGCCTTGTACTGGGCGTGGCGCTGGCGGTAGCCGGCCAGGGTCTCGGTCTCGGGGCCCTCGTGGTCGCGGACGTTGCCGCCGGGGATGGTGTAGGTGTTCTTGGTGTACTCGTACTGGTAGTCGCCCAGGTGCAGGACGAGGTCCGGGTTGTCCTCGGCCAGCCTGCGGTAGGAGGTGAAGTAGCCGTGCTCGTACTGGGCGCACGAGACGAACGCCATGGCCAGCGAGCTGCCGTACGAGAGCGGGTGCGGCGCGGTGCGGGCCCGCCCGACCGGCGAGACGTACCTGCCGACGCGGAAGCGGTACCAGTACTCGCGGTCGGAGCCGAGCCGGTCCACCTCGACGTGCACGCTGTGGCCCCACTCGGGCGTGGCCACGCTCACGCCGGAGCGGACGACGCGCCGGCAGCGCTCGTCGGCGTACACCTGCCACTGCACCGGGAACGGCCGCTGCGGCATGCCGCCGAACCCGTCCTCGGCCAGCGGCTCCTGGGCGAGCCTGGTCCACAGGACGAAGCCCTCGTGGTCGGGGTCGCCGCAGGCGACGCCGAGCGTGAAGGGGTCGGTACGCAGCTCGCGCGAAGCCGCTTCGACGGCGGGATCGGTGCCAGGATCAGCGCCCGGATCAGCAAGGGCGGCGGTCGCGGGGATGGTCACGGCGGCGCCCGCCGCTAACCCTGTGACGAGGAAGTGCCGGCGGTTCAGCTTGGACACGAGACGCTCCTGTGACGATCAAGGGTGAGGGGGACGCCAGGTAGCTTTACTGAAGATCATGACTACCTGGTGAACGCCACACAACACCGAAAAGGCGACATCCTTCGCGGATGCCGCCTCCTCTGGCGATTTTCATCGTCACACTGTGGTGGGCCCCCGCCTGCCGTACGTGATCATGTCACACGGGCAGGCAGGTCGACCTGCAACGACGCGCCGCCTACCAGCCGCGCTCGGCCAGGCGGTGCGGCTGCGGGATCTCGTCGACGTTGATGCCGACCATGGCCTCGCCCAGGCCACGCGAGACCTTGGCGATGACGTCGGGGTCGTCGTAGAAGGTCGTGGCCTTGACGATGGCCGCGGCGCGCTTGGCCGGGTCGCCCGACTTGAAGATGCCCGAGCCCACGAACACGCCCTCGGCCCCGAGCTGCATCATCATCGCGGCGTCGGCCGGGGTGGCGATGCCGCCCGCGGTGAACAGCACGACCGGCAGCTTGCCGGTCTTGGCGACCTCGACGACCAGCTCGTACGGGGCCTGCAGCTCCTTGGCCGCGACGTAGAGCTCGTCCTCGGGCAGCGAGGTGAGGCGCTTGATCTCGGCGCGGATCGTGCGCATGTGGGTGACGGCGTTGGAGACGTCACCGGTGCCGGCCTCGCCCTTGGAGCGGATCATGGCCGCGCCCTCGGTGATGCGGCGCATGGCCTCGCCCAGGTTGGTGGCCCCGCACACGAACGGCACGGTGAACTGCCACTTGTCGATGTGGTTGGCGTAGTCGGCCGGGGTCAGCACCTCCGACTCGTCCACGTAGTCGACGCCGAGCGCCTGCAGGACCTTGGCCTCGACGAAGTGGCCGATGCGGGCCTTGGCCATCACGGGGATCGACACGGCGCTGATGATGCCGTCGATCATGTCGGGGTCGCTCATCCTGGACACCCCGCCCTGGGCGCGGATGTCGGCGGGTACACGCTCGAGGGCCATGACGGCCACCGCGCCGGCGTCTTCGGCGATCTTGGCCTGCTCGGGGGTGACGACGTCCATGATGACGCCGCCCTTGAGCATCTCGGCCATGCCACGCTTGACACGGGCGGTTCCGGTGACGGGGGTGCTTTCAGGCGTGCTGGTCGACACGGTCATCCTCACGGCTCTCACGGCTTCGGTAAGTTATCAACCCCATGGTAGGTCCTGAAGGACCCCTCCCCCGACATGCCAAGATGTCAGGATTTATCGCCATACTTGGACAGAAAGGCGCTAGGGGATGACGGGTTTGCGGCTGGCGAGCGCCACCCAGACCTGGCCGGGCGCGAAGTTCATCGGCTCGCCGCTCTCCGTGGTGAACGTCGTACCGGTGTCCTCGGATTCCCGCTCCCAGTTCGCCTTGTACGCCTTGCCGTCGCGCAGCACGATCGCCTTGCCCTTGCCCGTGGTGTGCACGAGCGGCGTGTAGCTCTGGTTCTTGTCGTGGAACTCCGAGCGCTCGGTCTTGGTGTACTGGATGACGATCGTCGGCGCGCCGAGCTGGCCGCCCTCGGCCGCCATGTCCTTCTTGCCGTCCTGCCAGATCAGCCACTGCTCCTTCTCCGCCGACCAGGCGAAGGTGAAGCGCGCCGCGGGCCACTTGACGGTGTACGACTTCTTGTCCACGCCGCCCTCGGCCGGGGCCTCGCCGAAGGTGAAGCCGATGTCCTTGGCCTTGCTCGCCTTGGGGGCCTTGGCGAGGAGGGCCTTGGTGTTGGCGAAGAGGTTGTAGGGGGCGACGCGGCCCGGCTGACGGAAGTACGCGCCGGGGTTGCGCGTGTCACCGACGTCGAACAGCGACGCCTTGGCCACGAACGGCAGCATCTTGGTCTGCACGCCCGAGTAGGAGAAGGCCGGCTTGCCGAACTGCGGCGTGATGTGCAGGTCGGAGATCCGGGCGCTGCGGACGGGGCCCACCTTCGCCGGCACCTTGGAGGAGAAGATCGCCATGAGCCTGGTCAGGCCGGCCTCGACCTGCTCGATGTAGACGATGTCCGCGCTCTTGAGGCCGAGCTGCGGCTTGCCTGCCGCGGTGTTCTCGATCTTCACCGCGAGCACCGGCTTCAGGCCGTCGTACGGCTTGCCGGTGAACGGGTGCCCCTCGGCCGGCGCCTCGGTGGCCTGCTCGCTGGGCGCCGCCGTGGCGGCCTGGGGCGCCTTACCCGGGGCGGGCTCCTCCGAGGAGCAGGCCGCGACAGGCAGCAGTACCGCCGCTCCGGCCAGGGTGACCGAGATCATCCGGGGTAGCCGCACGTGAACACTCCTCGCTTCAGCCCGAAAAACGGGATGAAGCTTACTGGCTTCCCCAAATTAGGTCATTCAGTTGCCATAGCTGCGGGCGGATTGTCATCGATTTCGAAGAATTGTGGATATTCGGTATGGCCCGCCAGGCGGAGGGTTCTGGCCAGCCAGCGCCGCTGCGCCGTACGCGTGACCGCAACCGCATTGTTGTAGAAGCGGCGCGAGTAGACGACCTTGGCCACCGCCGTGTCGAGCTCGTCCAGCAGGTCGCCGCCGCCGGGCGACTCCGCCAGCTTCTCCCTGAACCGCTCCTGGTCCACGACCGCGCGCAGGGTGCGCGACAGGTCGCTCTCGGCGTGCTCGCGCTCCTCGGGGCCCGCCGTCCTGGCCTCGTGCGCCGCGGCGGCCAGCACCAGGGAGGTCGCGGGGTCGAGCAGGCGCGAGCCGGCCAGCTCCAGCACCACCGCCCTGCGCCGCATCAGCGCGGCGTCCAGCGACTCCTGGGCCAGCTCCAGCCGGATGTGCAGGCGGTCGAGCCGGCCCGCGCGCCAGGAGATGTAGACGGCCGTGAGCACCACGACGATGCCCACGACCAGCACGATGATGGTGGATGTCACAGGTCTTCCTCCACGCGCCCCGCCCCGCTCGTGGCGACCGTCTCGTAGACGCGTACGACGTCCCGCGCCACCGTCGACCAGTCATACTTCCGCACCGCCACCAGCGCCTCCGCGGCCAGCTTGGCCCGCCGCTCGGGCGCGTCGAGCAGCGCGGCGGCCTCGCGCGCCAGCGAGGCGGCGTCGCCGTTGGCGAACAGCGCGCCCGCCTGCCCCTCGCCCAGCACCCGGCGGAAGGCCGGGATGTCGCTGGCCAGCACCGTCGCCCCGGACGCCATGGCCTCGGCCAGCACGATGCCGAAGCTCTCGCCGCGCGTGTTGGGCGCGCAGAACACGTCGACCGAGTGGTAGGCGCGGATCTTGTCGGCCTCGCTCACCATGCCCAGCACGGTCACCCGGTCGTGGAACTCCTTCGGCACCCGCTCGTAGACGTCCTTGGCGTCGCCGGGACCGGCCAGGAGCAGCTTCAGGCCAGGCCGCTCGGCCGCGAGCGTCCTGAACGCGTCGAGCAGGATCGGCAGGCCCTTGCGCTCCTCGTCCATCCGGCCGAGGAAGCCGATCGTGGCGCCGTCGGGCCCCCAGCCGTCGAGCGGCTCGGCGTCGGTGTAGCGGGAGACGGTGACGCCGTTGGGGATCAGCACGGCGTCGCCGCCGAACTGCTCGACCAGGCTCTTGCGGGCCGCGTCGGAGACCGCGATGCGGCCCATCAGCTTCTCCAGCGCGCTGCGCAGTAACGGCTCGGCCACCGCGATGGCCCGCGAGCGCGTGAACGAGGCGTGGAACGTGGCCACGATCGGCCCCCTGGCCGCCCAGCAGGCCAGCACGCCCAGGCTCGGGATCAGCGGCTCGTGGATGTGCAGCACGTCGAACCCGCCCGTGCGCACCCACCGCCGCACCCGCGCGGCCGACAGGAAGCCGAACGACATCCTGGCCACCGACCCGTTGTACGGCACCGGCACCGCCCGGCCCGCGCCCGTCACGTAGGGGGGCAGCTCGTCGTCGTCGGCCGCCGGCGCGATCACCGACACCTCGTGCCCCTGCGCCATCAGCGCCTGGGCCAGGTCGTCGATGTGCTGCTTGACCCCGCCCGGCATGTCCCACGAGTAGGGGCAGACGATGCCGATGTTCATCGCGCGAGGTCTTCCAGCCAGAGCCGCTGCAGCATGTGCCAGTCCTCCGGGTGCTCGGAGATGCCCTTCTCGAACACGTCGGTCAGCCCCTGCGCCACCGCCGCGACCTTCTCCTGCCGGGTGCCCTCGGCCGGGACCGGGACCTCCTCGTGGATGTGGATGCCCCAGTCGTCGCCCACGTTGTAGACAATGGCGGGGAGCAGCGCGGCCCCGGTCTGCACGGCCAGCAGCGGCGGCCCGGCGGGGACCTTGGTGGCCGCGCCGAAGAAGCGCACCTCGACGCCGCTCTTGGTCAGGTCGCGCTCGGCGGGCAGGCACACGACGCCGCCCTTGCGCACGCGGGTGGCCAGCGTGCCGAAGTTGTGCCCGTCGCCGCCGGTCAGCGGCAGCACCTCCATGCCGAGCCCCTCTCGGAAGGCCACGTACCGGCGGAACAGCGACTCCGGCCTGAGCCGCTCGGCCACGGTCGTGAACGGGTGGCCCACGCCCACCAGCCACGCCCCCGCCTGGTCCCAGTTACCCATGTGGGGCAGCGCCAGCACCACGCCCCGCCCGGCCGCCACGTTGGTGTGGACGTGCTCGGCCCCGATGACGTGGCTGCGCCGCACGATCTCCTCGACGCTCATCGACGGCAGCCGGAAGATCTCGTGGAAGTAGCGGAAGTAGGAGCGCAGGCCGGCCCTGCTGAGCTCGCGCAGCTCGCGGCTGCCCGTGTCGAGCCCGGTCACCCTGGCCAGGTTGGACTCCAGGCGCAGCACGGACTTGCCCCGCCTGCTCCAGACGCGGTCGGCCAGGAAGCGGAAGACCGCGGCCGTCGGGCGCTCGGGCAGCAGCGGCACGAGCTTCCAGCCCGCCGCGAAACCCGCGGCCACGACCCGATCTCCGAAGGACGCCTTGTCGCTCATCTCTCCCTCGTCTGCCGGTAGACGGCCACCACGCGCTGCCCCACGGTGAACACGCTGGCCGCGGCGAGCAGCCACATGCCCACGGGAAGAATGTACGGAACGCCGAGCCCCGCGAAACAGGCCGCGACGAGCGCGACGACGAGCCGCTCCGGCCGCTCGGCCAGCCCCACGTCGGCCGTGAGCCCGAGCCCCTCCGCCCTGGCCTTGGCATATGACACCAGGGAGCCCGCGATCAGGCACACCAGCGTCACGGCGGCCATGAGCGTGTCGTCCTTGGAGATGAAGTAGAGGAGCAGGCCGGCGAAGATGGCCGCGTCGGCCACCCGGTCGAGCGTCGAGTCGAGGAACGCGCCCCAGATGGAGCCGCCCTTCCCGCCGAGCCTGGCCACCACGCCGTCGAGCAGGTCGAACAGCACGAAGACGGTGATCACGAGAGCGCCCCAGGTCAGCTGACCCAGGGGGAAGAAGAGCAGGGCGGACACGACCGTGCCGAGGGTGCCGATCGCCGTGACGGCGTTCGGGCCGATCCCACGGCCGACGAGGGCCCTGCCCAGCGGGGTGAGTATCCGGGTCATGGCCGGGCGCAGGAGTTTGAGCATCGCGGTCCGATCGTAGGCCATGGAACGCCTGACAACTTTCTTTGCCCCACCCCCCTTGTGATATCCGCCACAGGGGTATTTGGTGAACACACCGCGTCCATGCGGTTTCCAGACACCCTCCGCTTGGGCGCGGTCGTTGGAACATCCGGCGACGCGGGAGGCTGTTGTGGCAGAGAAGAACACCGGTGGCACTGCGGGAGCCGCGGGCAGGGCACCCACGGCCGACAGGGCGGATGCGATACGCAATGTCGTGCTGGTCGGCCACTCAGGAGCGGGTAAGACGACCCTCGTGGAGCAGCTGCTGGCCGCGACCGGCACCGTCCAGCGCGCAGGCCGTGTGGAGGATGGCAACACGGTCAGCGACTTCGACGAGGTGGAGGTCCGTCAGCAGCGGTCGGTCAACCTCGCCGTGGCCCCGCTGGTACACAACGGTATCAAGATCAACCTTCTCGACACCCCCGGTTATGCCGATTTCGTGGGCGACCTGCGCGCGGGGCTGCGCGCCGCGGACGCCGCGCTGTTCGTGGTCTCCGCCTCCGAGGGGATCGACGGGCTCACCCAGATGCTGTGGGAGGAGTGCGCCCAGGTCGGCATGCCGCGGGCGGTGGTGATCACCAAGATCGACCACCAGCGGGCCGACTTCGACGAGGTCCTCGTGACGTGCCAGGACGTCTTCGGCGACGGCGTCGCGCCCCTTTACCTGCCCGTCATCACCAACGGCCACGTGAACGGGCTGATCGGGCTGCTGTCGCAGAAGTTCTACAACTACGCCACGGGCACCCGCACGGAGAAGGAGCCGGGGCCGGACTACGCGGCGCAGATCGAGGAGCGCCGCGGCGACCTGATCGAGGGGATCATCCAGGAGAGCGAAGACGAATCGCTCATGGAGCGCTACCTCGGAGGCGAGCCCATCGACACCAAGGTCCTGGTGGAGGACCTGGAGAAGGCCGTCGCGCGCGGCAGCTTCTACCCGGTGCTGTGCAGCGGGCTCGGCGTCGGCGCGCAGGAGATCCTCGAGATCATGACCCAGGGCTTCCCCTCGCCTCTCGAACACCCCTTGCCCGAGATCACCGACCTGTCGGGCAAGCCGGTCAAGGGCATCGCCTGTGACCCCGACGGCCCGCTCGTGGCCGAGGTCGTCAAGACCACCAGCGACCCGTACGTCGGCCGCATCAGCCTCGTACGCGTCTTCTCGGGCACGCTGCGCCCCGACATGACCGTGCACGTGTCCGGGCACGGCCTGGCCGACCGCGGGCACGAGGACCACGACGTGGACGAGCGCATCGGCACCCTGACCTGCCCGCTGGGCAAGCAGCAGCGCCCCGCGGCCAAGGGCGTCGCGGGCGACATCGTGGCGGTGGCCAAGCTGTCGCGGGCCGAGACCGGCGACACCCTGTCCGACGTCGAACAGCCGCTCCTGATGACCGCCTGGGCCATGCCCGACCCGCTCCTGCCGGTGGCGATCAGGGCCAAGTCGAAGGCCGACGAGGACAAGCTGTCGCAGGCCCTGGCCCGGCTGGTGGCCGAGGACCCGACGCTGCGGCTGGAGAACAACGCCGAGACCCGCCAGCTCGTCCTGTGGTGCATGGGCGAGGCGCACACCGACGTGCTGCTCGACCGCCTGTCCAGGCGTCACGGCGTCGAGGTGGAGCGGGTCGAGCTGCGGGTGCCGCTGCGCGAGACGTTCGGCGGCAAGTGCCAGGCGATGGGCCGCAACGTCAAGCAGACCGGCGGCCACGGCCAGTACGCGATCTGCCACCTCGAGGTCGAGCCGCTGCCGTCGGGCGGCGGGTTCGAGTTCGTGGACAAGATCGTGGGCGGCGTCGTCCCGCGGCAGTTCATCCCGTCGGTGGAGAAGGGCGTGCGGGCCCAGATGGAGCGGGGCGTCGTCGCCGGCTACCCGATGGTGGACGTGCGCGTCACCCTGTACGACGGCAAGGCGCACTCGGTCGACTCCTCCGACATGGCCTTCCAGATCGCCGGCCAGCTCGCGCTGAAGGAGGCGGCGGCGAAGGTGCCGACGCTGCTGCTGGAGCCGGTGGACGAGCTGTCGGTGCTCGTCGCCGACGACTACGTGGGGTCGGTGATGTCCGACCTGTCGTCGCGGCGCGGGCGGGTGCTCGGCACGGAGCCCGTCGGCACGGGACGTACGCTGGTCAAGGCCGAGGTGCCCGAGCTGGAGATCACCCGGTACGCCATCGACCTGAGGTCCATGTCACACGGCACGGGGACGTTCCAGCGGACCTTCCTGCGCTACGAGCCCCTTCCGCCGAACCTCGCCAACAAGGTGGCCGCGACCGCGGATTGAAGGCTGGACGGAGCCGGGAGGGCCTTGCTCCCTCCCGGCCCAGCCGTTTACTTTTGTCACAGAAGCATCACGAGTCGATTTCTTTTTTTCGTACCGAGCATGCCGGAGCAACTGCCACACTGGGTGGCATTATGCGAACTGGACGCCCACTCCTAGCCGCTGCTGCTCTCGCGGTCGTCACCACCTCCGCCGCCTACGTCTTCGGCCCCGGGGCCGGGGAGAGCCCAGCAGCGACCAAGAAGAAGACGGCCATCGCCGCAGCGCCCGCCGCACCCGCCGCGGCCTGCAAGGCCGACGCCCGCCATCCCAAGCGCGAGCTGCGCGGGGTGTGGATCGCCACCACCCAGAACATCGACTGGCCCTCCAAGGCGGGGCTCTCCCCCGACCGGCAGCGGGCCGAGTACGTGAAGATCCTCGACGGCGCCGCCAAGCGCAATCTCAACGCGGTCTTCGTCCAGGTCCGGCCCGCCTCCGACGCGCTGTACAAGTCGTCGCTGGAGCCCTGGACCCAATATCTGACGGGCACGGCGGGCAAGGACCCCGGCTGGGACCCGCTGCCGTTCCTCATCGACGAGGCGCACAAGCGTGGCATGGAGTTCCACGCCTGGTTCAACCCGTACCGCGCCTCCTACGGCGACAGCACCGCCAAGCTGCCCGCCGGGCATCCGGCGCGCAAGCACCCCGACTGGACGATCAAGTACGGCGGCCGCCTCTACTACAACCCCGGCCTGCCCGCCGTCCGCGACCACGTGACCAAGGTCATCAAGGACGTGGTGTCCCGTTACGACATCGACGGGGTGCACTTCGACGACTACTTCTACCCGTACCCGGCGCCGGGGCAGAAGTTCGACGACGCGGCGGCGTTCGCAAAGTACGGCGACGGCAAGAAGCTCGCCGCCTGGCGGCGCGACAACGTCAACACGCTCGTCGCCCAGGTGGACAAGGCCGTCCACGACACCAAGGGGTACGTCAAGTTCGGGATCAGCCCCTTCGGCATCTGGCGCAACACGTCGAACGACCCGACCGGCTCGGACACTTCGGGCATGTCCGCGTACGACTCGATTTATGCGGACGCGCGCGCCTGGATCAAGTCGGGCACCGTCGACTACGTGCTCCCGCAGCTCTACTGGCCGCGCGGCCACAAGCTGGCCGATTACGACACGCTGGCGGCCTGGTGGTCCGACGAGGTCAAGGGCACGGACGTGCAGCTGTACATCGGCCAGGGGCTCTACCGGGTGGGCGCCAAGGACGACCGGGCCTGGACCAAGCCCGGCGAGCTGGCCGCCGAGGTGGGCGTCAACCGGGATCACAAGCAGATCAAGGGCGAGGTCTACTTCAGCGCCAAGAACCTGCTCGACAACCCCCTCGGGTCCGTCGACCGAGTCGCCAAGACCCACTACTCCCGCCCCGCCCTGCTGCCCCTGATCAAGGAACGCGGCGGCTCCGCCCCTCCCGCCCCCTCCGGCCTCAAGGCCACCGGCACCCAGCTGTCCTGGAAACCGTCCCAGGGGGCTCGGACGTACGCGGTGTACCAGGTGCCGAAGTCCGGCAAGGACTGCCACGGCACGGACGCCCGTAACCTGGTGGCCGTCGTGACGAGCCCGTCCTTCACGGGCATGCCCGACGGGACCTACGTGGTCACGGCCGTGGACCGGCTCGGCCACGAAAGCAAGGCCACCAAGGTCAAGACCCCGGCCCCATAAGGCCTCTTGACCACCACCGGGCCCGCACCACCCCGGCCCGCGCCTCACGCGGGGCAGCGCCTCACGCGGGGGACGCCCTCATCACCGTGTCCCCGGCTGCCACCCCGAACTGCGCCGCCACGGCGAAAAACCGTACGGCGGCGCCCGGCGCCAGCCCACGCCACCACCCGGTAACCCCGAGAAGGTCCGGCGAAAGCTCACCCGAAGGAAACGGCGCACGTGATACATGCACCGCATGAGAGGGTAGTCGGGTCCGGTGGCGCCGGAACATGACCTTGCTCTACCGTGCCACGGAACCATTCGATCACGGAAGGTCATCGGGATGAGGCGCGCGCTAGTCGTGCTGGCCGTGCTGGTCGGCCAAGTCCTGCTCGGTCAGGGACTGTTCACCGGCCCGGCCCAGGCCACGAAGGACGCGAGCGCGGGCCGGGTCGCGCTCATCGGCGTGTCCGGCCTGCACTGGAACGACATCACCCAGTCGGATTCCCCCAACCTGTGGGAGCTGACCAGGTCCAGCGCGATCGGCTCGCTGTCCGTACGTACCGTCGGCGGCGTGACCTGCCCCTACGACGGCTGGCTGACCGTGTCGGCCGGCACCAGGTCGGCGGCCGGCTACAGCTGCGGCGCGCCCCCCATGCCCGAGCAGCAGGGCGCGGGCGCGGTCATCCCGGACTACCGCTACCTCATCGACGTGGCCGGGCAGCGCAACGCGGGCACGCTGGGCGAGTCGCTCAAGGCCGCCGGGCAGTGCTCGATCGCCATCGGCCCCGGCGCCGCGCTGGGCCTGGCCGACCGGCAGGGCGCGGTCCAGCAGTACCACTCCTCCCCGCTCCAGGTCCGCACGCCCGACCTCGAACGGTGCCGGATGATCGCCATGGACGTGGACGACCTCGTCCGCCCCTACCTGGCAAGCGGCAAGCTGCCCAAGGTGCCCGACCAGCTCAGCGCCGCCGAGCGGCGTGGCGCGCTGCGGATGGCCGACGCCAAGGCGGGCGCGCTGCTGTCGGTCCTGCCCGCGGACACGACGGTGCTGCTCGCGGGACTGTCCGACCACGGCTCCGTACCCCACCTGCGGGTGGTCGCGCTGCGCGAGCCCGGCGCGCAGGGCCACCTGCTCGGCGCGGCCTCCACCCGCCGCGAGGACATCTCGATCCTGCCCGACCTGACCTCCACCATCCTGACCAAGCTCGGGGTGCCCGTCCCGAGCACCGTGGTGGGCGTTCCGTTGCAAATCGGCGGGCCGGGCGCGACGTTCGAACGGCTCCAGCGGGCCGACGCCACCGCGCAGGCCATCCGCTCGATCAAGGGCATCTACTTCACGGCCGTGGCCGTGCTGCAGGTGCTGTTCTACGTGGTCGCGTTCCTGCTGCTGCGCCGCCGCAAGGGCCTGGCGCCGGTACGTTTCGCGGCCGTCGCCCTCGCCGCCCTGCCCGTCTCCAGCTACCTGGTCAACCTGCTGCCCTGGTCGAGCCTGCCGCAGCTGGTGGCCGGCGTGCTCGGGTGGGCGGCGCTCGTCACGGCGGCGGCGTTCGCGGGTCCGTGGCGGCGCCGCCCGCTGGCCCCGCTGGCCGTGGTGGCCGGGATCACCGCGCTCACGCTGGCGGGAGACCTGCTGACCGGTACGACGTTGCAGCTCAACAGCATCATGGGCTACAGCGCGGACGTCGGGGCCCGCTACTACGGCCTGGGGAACATCCCGTTCGCGCTCCTGGCCACCGGCACCCTGCTGGCCACCACGGTGATCGCGCACCGGTGGCCGGGCAAGGTGGGGCTGGCCGCGATCGTCGTGCTGGGGACGTTCGCGATGGTGCTGGGCGGCTCCGGGATGGGCAGCGACTTCGGCGGCGTGATCGCGTTCGTGCCGGGCATCGCGGTGACCGCGCTGCTGCTGGCGGGCAAGCGGGTCTCGCTGGTGAAGCTGGGCGCGTTCCTGGTGGCCGGCGGGTTGATCGTGATGACGTTCGCCTGGCTCAACTACCTGAAGCCGGCGGACGAGCAGACGCACCTGGGCAGGTTCGTGGGGCAGGTGCTGAGCGGGGAGGCGTTCGACGTCATCCTGCGCAAGCTGCAGGCCATGCTGGCCACCCTGCTCAGCCCCAACCTCATGCCGATCGTGATCGCGGCCGCCGCGTTCCTCGTGTACGCGATCCTGCGGCCCGAACAGGCGTCGGCCGGGGTGGTGCCGGCCGCGTTCGAGCACTCCCCCGCGCTGCGCGCCGGGCTGATCGGCACGCTCGTGAGCGGCGTGGTCGGGATGCTCGTCAACGACTCGGGCGCGGCCGTGCTGTCCATGGCCCTGGCGCTGGCCGTACCTCTGCTGCTGGCCACCGGCATCGGCGCGCTGCGGCGCGACCGCGAGCCGGCCGCCGGCCACGTGTCATCGGACTTAGCGACCGCGACGAAGTAACGCGGCGCCGGCCGAAGTAGCGCCGCTCCACAGGGCAGCAGCGGAGGGCGTAGGGGCCGCTCCGCAGGGCGGCACCGGACGGAGTAGCGGCACTCCGCGGGGTGGCACCGGAGGGCGTAGGGGCGCTCCACAGGGCGGGCGGTATGCGACGGAGCGGTGCCGCCTCCCAGGAGCGGCCACGGACGCCCGAACGTCGGGCGCCCAGGGCGGGTCAGTCCCAGGCGTCGGCGAGCAGCTGGCGGGTGTCGCGGAGCAGCTGCGGCAGGACCTTGGTCTGGGCCACGACCGGCATGAAGTTGGTGTCGCCGCCCCACCTCGGCACCACGTGCTGGTGCAGGTGGGCGGCGATGCCGGCGCCGGCGACATGGCCGAGGTTCATCCCGACGTTGAAGCCCTGCGCGCCGCTGGCCTTGCGCAGCGCGCGCAGCGACTTCTGCGTGAACTCCCCCAGCTCGACCAGCTCGGCCGGCACCAGCTCGTCGTAGTCGGACACGTGCCGGTAGGGGACCACCATCAAATGACCGGAGTTGTACGGGTACAGGTTGAGCACGGCATAGACCGTCTCGCCCCTGGCGACGATCAGGCCGTCCTCGTCGCTCATCTTGGGGATCGCGTCGAACGGGCACCCGTCATCGGGGCCGCTGCCCGTCGGTTTGTTCTCGCCCTTGATGTAGGCCATGCGATGCGGGGTCCACAGACGCTGGAAGTTGTCGGGGGACCCTGCCCCTGCCTGATCGTGCATACCTAGCAGCATAGGACCACGGACAAACGGCCCGCTCTTCCGGCACAATCCCAAGGATCTGCCTACAGGAGGCCGCGATGAGTGGTGGAGAGCCCCGAAAGCCGAAGATCCCTGAGCTTCGAGGGACGGCGCTGGGTACAGCGTGAAGCCTCCGGCCGCGCAGGGCGGGCGCTTAGGGTGTGGGCCATGACCGATCAACTGGAGCCCATGCCCGACGACTGGCAGCGCGCCCTCGCCATCGTGGCCCACCCGGACGACCTCGAGTACGGCTGTGCCGCCGCCATCGCCACCTGGACCGACCAGGGTCGCGAGGTCGCGTACCTGATGGTCACCAGGGGTGAGGCGGGCATCGACACGCTGGCCCCGGCCGAGGCCGGGCCGGTGCGGGAGCGGGAGGAGCGGGCGAGCGCGGCCGTCGTCGGGGTGACGAGCGTGGAGTTCCTCGACCACGCCGACGGGGTGATCGAGTACGGCGTCGCGCTCAGGAAGGATCTCGCCGCCGCCATCCGCCGGCACCGCCCCGAGCTGGTGATCACCCTGAACCCGGACGACACCTGGGGCGGGACGTACTGGAACACCCCCGACCACCGGGCCGTGGGCCGGGCCGTGCTGGATGCCGCAGGGGATGCGGGAAATAGGTGGATATTTCCGGATACGGAGGCAGAGCCCTGGAACGGCGTCCGCTGGGTCGCCGTCGCGGGCACCGACTCCCCCACCCACGCCGTGGACGTCACCGACGGCCTGGAGCGCGGCGTGCGCTCGCTCGTCGAGCACCGCGCCTACATCGAGGCGCTCACCGACCAGGACCCCGAGACCTACGCCCGCGACCTCATCGAAGGCTTCGCCCGCGAGGCGGCCGAGCGCTTCGGCGGCCGCCCCGCGATCACCTTCCGCTTGTTTCCCCGTTGACCCCCCGAGAACGGAAGACGGCGGAGCCGAAAGGCCCCGCCGTCTTCCGTCATCGCGTCAGACCTGGACGCGCCGCTCCACGGCGTTGACGATCTCCGCCACGGCCTCCTCGATCGGGACGCCGTTCTTCTGCTCGCCGCTCCGGTAGCGGAACGACACCGCGCCGTTGGCGATGTCGTCGTCACCGGCCAGCAGCATGAAGGGCACCTTGGCCTTCTGCGCGTTGCGGATCTTCTTCTGCATCCGGTCGTCGGAGGCGTCGACCTCGATCCGGATGCCGCGCTCGCGCAGCTTCTTGGCGACGTCCTGCAGGTAGGGCACGTGCGCGTCGGCGATCGGGATGCCCGTGACCTGCACCGGCGAGAGCCAGGGCGGGAAGGCGCCCGCGTAGTGCTCGGTGAGCACGCCGAGGAAGCGCTCGACGGAGCCGAACAGCGCCCGGTGGATCATGACCGGCGTCTGCCGGCTGCCGTCCGCCGCCTGGTATTCGAGGCCGAAGCGCTTGGGCTGGTTGAGGTCGAGCTGGATGGTGGACAGCTGCCAGGTGCGCCCGATCGCGTCCTTGGCCTGCACGGAGATCTTCGGGCCGTAGAATGCCGCGCCGCCCGGGTCGTCGGCCAGCTCCAGCCCCGACTCGGTGGCCACCTGCCGCAGCGCCTCGGTCGCCTCGTCCCACTCGGCGAGCTCGCCGATGAACTTGTCGGACTCGTCGCGGGTCGACAGCTCCAGGTAGAAGTCGGACAGGCCGAAGTCACGCAGCACGCTGAGCACGAACCTCAGCAGCGACTTGATCTCATCGGCCATCTGCTCCCGGGTGGTGTAGATGTGCGCGTCGTCCTGCGTCATGCCGCGCACCCGGGTCAGGCCGTGGACCACGCCCGACTTCTCGTAACGGTAGACCGAGCCGAACTCGCACAGCCGCAGCGGCAGCTCGCGGTAGGACCGCCCGCGCGCCCTGAAGATCAGGTTGTGCATCGGGCAGTTCATCGGCTTGACTCGGTATTCGATGCCCTCCAGCTCGAACGCCGGGAACATGTCGTCGGCATACCACGGCAGATGCCCCGAGGTCTCGAACAGCGACGACTTGGTGATGTGCGGCGTGTTGACGAACTCGTAGCCCGACTCCGCCTGCCGCCGGCGCATGTAGTCTTCCATCTCCTTGCGGATGATCCCGCCCTTGGGATGGAAGATCGGCAGGCCGCTGCCCAGCTCCGGCGGGAAGCTGAACAGGTCGAGCTCGACACCCAGCTTGCGGTGGTCGCGCTTCTCGGCCTCCTCCAGCAGCTTGAGGTAGTCGTCCTGCTTCTCGCGGGACTCCCAGGCGGTGCCGTAGATGCGCTGCAGCTGCGGGTTCTTCTCGCTGCCGCGCCAGTAGGCGCCGCCCGAGCGCATGAGCTTGAACGCCGGGATCGACCGGGTGGACGGCACGTGCGGGCCGCGGCACAGGTCCTTCCACTGCAGCTCGCCGGTCTTGGGGTCGAGGTTGTCGTAGATGGTGAGCTGCCCGGCCCCGACCTCCACGGATTCCTCGTCAGCGGCGCCGCCCTTGAGCCCGATCAACTCCAGCTTGTACGGCTCCGCCGCCAGCTCCTCGCGCGCCTCGTCGTCGGAGACGGGCCGGCGGGAGAACAGCTGCCCCTGCTTGACGATCTCCCGCATGCGCTTCTCGATGCGCTTGAGATCGTCGGGGTGGAACGCCTGGGCGACGTCGAAGTCGTAGTAGAAGCCGTTGTCCACGGGCGGCCCGATGCCCAGCTTGGCCTCGGGGAACAGCTCCTGCACCGCCTGCGCCATGACGTGGGCGGTGGAGTGGCGGACGATGGCCCGGCCGTCCTCGCTGGAGACCTCGACCGGCTCGACGGCGTCACCCTCGGACAGCGGGTGCGCCAGGTCACGGAGCTCGCCGTTGACCCGGGCCGCGATGACCGAGCGGCCGTCGGCCTCCAGGGCCTCCCCGGCCGTCGTGCCGGCCGCGACCACACGCTCGGCTCCGGCGAGGGTGATGCGTAGCTCGGCTGACACGGTGACTCCCTTGGATCGCGCCCCGGCGCTCGACACCGGAGCTGCTTCGATGGTGAACACCGATGCTATCGCGGGTGAAACCCCAGGTTTGTCAGCTCCTGCCGGGTCCCGTGGAACACGTTGCGGTCGAGCGGGCTGTGGACGTACTGATGAATGACCCAGTCGCGCCAGGGCGGCGGCACCGCGGGCTCGCCGCGCGGCTTGTCGGGGGCGGCGAGCCATAACGGGTACTCGCCCAGGCCCGCGCAGTGTCCGCCACGCGCGAACGCCAGGAAGGTGTAGACGAACGGCCGCACGCCGCCGTACCGCCCGACGTGGTGGCACCAGCGGCGCGCGTGCCGGGCGACCTGCTCGGGGCGCAGGCCGTCGCCGGGCTCCAGGTCCAGGGCCACCAGGTCGCCGGCGCGTAACCCGCCCGCCGCGTCGATCGCGGCCAGGAAGTGGCGCGCCTGCTCGATCGGGTCGCCCTCGGGTCTGGCGCAGTGGTACGCGCCGCGGACGATCCGGCTCTCGCGCATGCCGGTCCAGTTGCGCTCGAACAGCTTGTCGGTGAGGTCGCCGCCCTCGGTGGCCCTGGCGAACGCGAAGGTCACTCCGTCCGCCGCGTGGCCGGCCCAGTCGACGGGCCCCTGCCAGTCGGACACATCAACGCCATGCAGCAAGCGATCTTCACCCCGCCGGAGAACTATGGAGATGTCTTGGGCTCAGCCCTTCGCCGCGCCGATCAGCAGCGCCCGCGTGCGTTCCTTGCTCGCGAACACCGAGCCCACGAAGTCGGTCACCCCGGCTTCCCGCAGTACGTCGAGCTTGGCCAGCACCGCGTCCTCGTCGCCCACGATGGCGACGTCTCCCGGGGTGGCCGCGCCTTCCCTGTCGAGCATCGCACGATATGAGGGGAGCTGTCCGTAGACAGCGAAGATCTCGTTCGCGCGATCGACGGCGGCGGCGGGGTCGTCGGTGACGCAGATCGGCAGCGCGCAGACGATCCTGGGCGCCTCACGGCCCGCCTCGGCGGCGGCCGCGGTGATGGTGGGCGCCACGTGCTGGGCGACCGTCTTGGGGCCCGTCATCCACAGGACGGTGCCGTCGGCCACGGTGCCGGCCAGCTTGAGCATGCGCGGGCCGAGCGCGGCGACGAGCACCGGGAAACCGCCGCCGGGCGTGGTGAGCCGGAGGTCGGCTTTGAGGGTCTCTCCCTCGTACTTGACGTGCTCGCCCCGGCTGAGCGGGAGCAGGATGTCCAGGTACTCCTTCATGTGCCGGTAGGGGCGCTCGAAGCTCTGGCCGTACATGCCCTCGATGACCAGCTGGTGCGACAGGCCGATGCCGAGCGCGAGGCGCCCGCCGAGCGCGGCGTTGGCGGTCATGGCCTGCTGGGCCAGCACGGCCGGGTGGCGCGGGTAGGTCGGGACGACGGCGGTGCCGAGCTCGATGCCGGGCACCTGGCCCCCGGCGGCGGCCAGGGCGGTGAGGGCGTCGAGGCCGAAGATGTTGGAGAGCCAGGCAGAGGTGAAGCCGTCCTGCGCCGCCTGGGCGATCTGGGTGCGCAACCCGCCGATCGGGTCGTCTCCCTTGGGCTCTGTCAGGTAATAACCGAATCGCATAGGAACCGAACTCCGTTCTAGTAATCGACGGAACTGTACCTTCCCACACGCGGCCGCGCCCATCCGCCGGCCGGAGGCGCATTTGTAAAGTGGCCTACATGACGCACGAACGCGCAGGACAGCCAGCCCAGCCCGCCGACCTCGTGGCCGTCGACAGGCTCGTGACCTCCTATTACGCGCTGCATCCCGATCCCGGCGACCCGGGGCAGCGGGTGGCGTTCGGCACGTCGGGGCACCGGGGGTCGTCGCTGAAGACGGCGTTCAACGAGGACCACATCCTGGCCACCACCCAGGCCATCTGTGAATACCGGCGGATGCAGGGCACCGACGGGCCGCTGTTCCTCGGCGTCGACACGCACGCGCTGTCGGAGCCCGCGCGGGTGTCCGCGCTGGAGGTCCTGGTCGCCAACGGGGTCCAGGTGCTGATCGACTCCCGCGACGGCTACACGCCGACCCCGTCCGTCTCGCACGCCATCCTGCGGCACAACCGCGGCCGCGCCGGCGGGCTCGCCGACGGCATCGTGATCACGCCGTCGCACAACCCGCCGGGCGACGGCGGCTTCAAGTACAACCCGCCGCACGGGGGCCCGGCCGACACCGACGCGACCACGTGGATCCAGGACCGCGCCAACCGGCTGCTGGCGGGCGGGCTGGAGAGCGTGCTGCGGGTCTCGTACACGAAGGCCCTGGAGGCGGCGGGGCGTTACGACTTCCTCGGCATGTACGTGGACGACCTGCCGTCCGTGGTGGACCTGGACGCGATCCGGGCGGCGGGGGTACGCGTCGGGGCCGATCCGCTGGGCGGGGCCAGCGTGGCGTACTGGGGCGAGATCGCCGAGCGGCACCGGCTCGACCTGACCGTGGTCAATCCGCTGGTGGATCCGACGTGGCGGTTCATGACGCTCGACTGGGACGGGAAGATCCGGATGGACTGCTCGTCGCCGTACGCGATGGCCTCCCTCATCGCTAATCGCGATAAGTACGACATTTCCACCGGAAACGACGCGGACGCCGACCGGCACGGCGTCGTCACCCCCGACGGCGGCCTGCTGAACCCCAACCACTACCTCGCCGTCGCCATCTCCTACCTGTACACGCACCGGGACGGCTGGCCCGCGGCCGCCGGGGTGGGCAAGACGATGGTCAGCAGCGGGATCATCGACCGGGTCGTGGAGTCCCTGGGGCGGCGGCTGTACGAGGTGCCGGTCGGGTTCAAGTGGTTCGTCCCGGGCCTGCTGGACGGGTCGCTGGGGTTCGGGGGCGAGGAGAGCGCGGGGGCGTCGTTCCTGCGGCGCGACGGGTCCGTCTGGTCCACGGACAAGGACGGGATCATCCTGGCGCTGCTGGCCTCCGAGATCCAGGCCGTCACCGGCAGGTCGCCGAGCGCGCACTACCGGGAACTGGTCGAGCGGTTCGGGGAGCCCGCGTACGCCCGGGTCGACGCCCCTGCCACGCGCGAGGAGAAGGCGGTGCTCGGGAAGCTCTCGGCCGCGCAGGTGAAGGCGTCGTCGCTGGCGGGCGAGCCGATCACCGCCGTCCAGACCACGGCGCCCGGCAACGGGGCCGAGCTCGGCGGGGTGAAGGTCGCGACGGAGAACGCCTGGTTCGCGGCCCGGCCGTCGGGGACGGAGGACGTCTACAAGATCTACGCCGAGTCCTTCCGCGGCCCCGACCACCTGGCCAAGGTGCAGGAGGAGGCCCGCTCCCTGGTCTCCGACGCCCTCGCCTGACCCCCGGACCGGCGCCCACGCGGACCGGCCTCCAGGCAGACCGACGTCCACGCGGGCCGGTCCCCACGCGGGCCGGCGGCCGGGCGGACCGGCGGCCGGGCGGGGTCAGCGGCCGGGGGCCAGCTCGGGCGCCGTGTCGGTGGTCATTCCGGTACGGCCGAGGTCGGCGCGGCGGCCGGCGGCCACCCCGTCCCGGTAGCCCGTGCCGCTCGTCCTGGGCACGCTCATCCGGATGTCCGGATAATGGGCGGCCACCGCCCGTTCCACCTCGGCCCGGCGGTCGGCCAGGACGAGCTCGGCGCCCGTACTGGCCTGCTCCGCCTGGGACTCGGCCACGCGCAGCAGCCGGTACACCTCGTCCGTGAACCCCAGCAGCCACGACCGCCGGTAGGCCCGCACGGCGGTCACGCCGTCGGGCACCCGCACGCGCGCCAGCCCGCTCGCCATCTGCAGCAGCAACGACGTGGCCAGCAGATCGGCCCGCTCCAGATCGGCCGCGAACCCGAACACGTGCACCCGCTGCCCGCCCTCACCGCGCCCGATGAGCAGGGGGCGGCAGCGCACGGCCTGCGCGACCAGGCTGACGAGCCGGGCTTTCTCCCTGGCCCAGGGGTTGGGCAGGGTGACGACCCGGTCGCCGGGCGTCTGCCGGGTGCCCGCCGGAGGGAGCGAGTCAATGCCGTGCTTGGCCATCAGCGCCGACGCGGCCGCCATGAACGTCGCGCGCTCGTGCTCGTTGTCGGTGCGTTCGGCCTTGGCCAGGAGTTTCCTGACGCGCTCCAGCGTGCGCTCCCGCAAACGTGCTCCCCTAGGACTTGGTCAGCACCCGCCCGTCGTCCGCGATCGCGGGGAAGGCGCCCGTGTCGACGATGCCGTGCTGCTGGAACAGCGCCTCGATGAGGGCGTGCGCCTGCGGCTCGAGCTTCCACAGGGCACGATACTCGCGTGCCGTGGCCAGCGAGATGCCGATCTCCTGGGCGATGTCCACCGTACGCGGCACGATGCCCTTGGCGATCTGGCGGTCCCAGAACGCGCGGGCCTGGCGCATCAGCGCCGCCCGCTGGGCGGTGTCGACGACCTGCGGGGTGGTGTCGAGCACCTCGACGTCCTCGTCCTCCTCCTCGACGAGCTCGGCCAGCGCGGGCGGCAGCGCGGGGCGGGCGGGCACCGGCTGCTGCTCGGGCTCCGGCTCCCACGGCACGCGGGGGGCGGCGTCGATGAGGGCGGTGGTGTTGTAGAGGGCGGCGATCTGGGCCAGCAGCGCCTCCTGGCGGGCCTGGTTCACCGCCAGCCCGGTGTGCTCGACGGCCTGGTCCATGGCCTTGTCGAGCTTGGCCAGCGCCACGCGCATCTTGCGCTCGGAGGCCCCGTTCTCGCGCAGCGCCTTGGCCCGCTTGGCGGCCAGCGCGACCCTGGTCAGCCGGCGGTGGGCGTCGACCTCGCTCGCCGTACGGTCGCTGACCTCGGCCAGCCCGATCCGGACCAGCAGCCGCTCGGGCGTCAGACGCCAGTTGATGCGGCCGGTGCCGCGGATGCGGTGCCGCTCGATGGCCATGCCGCGCTCCCACAGCCAGGCGGCGACCAGCGGCGCGGCGAGCCTGAACACCGCTTCGGGAAGGCTGCGCGCGTCCATGCTGGACAGTACGGCGGTCAGGCAGGTCAGCGCCCACACGGCGATGCCGTCGATGCCGGCGGAGAAGTTCTCGCGCATGTTGCGGCGGGCCCGCACCGCGCTCGTGATGATCGCGACCTCGATGAACGCGAACAGCAGCAGCCGCAGCGGCCCGTCCAGGCCGAGCACGTCGCCGGAGAAGCGCCACATGCCCTGCGCGGACACGCCGGTGGCGATGGAGGCGGCGACGATGGTCAGCACGTCCTCGATGGGACGGGGGGCGACGTAGCGGGAGAACAACCAGGCGGTGGCCCGCCAGACGATCCTGAGCACCAGGAACGCCAGCACCAGCCCCGCCAGGCTCAGCAACGCGATGACGGCGGTGGCGAGCGGCTTCTCGGTGACGAAGGCTGCTATTTCCTCAAATGTCGGCATCTGTCACTATCCGTGGGGGCTCAAACTCCGGCTCTATGCGACGAGATCATCGCAGAATGTCGCCATCTTGTACGCCAAACGCCATCTGCCGCCCCATTTTGCCCCTGTTTCACAGCTGTTCCGCCGCCTTCCCACGATCCGCCTCCCCCCACCCGGTGGAGCGGTCCGATGGCGGAGCGGCATACGGAGCGCAGTCGCACGCCGACCGCACAGCGCCGCGGACCGGCGCACAACGACGGGCGGCGCGGGGGCGAAGGGGCGCGCACCGCTGCAAGGGGGGCGACTCCCAGGACCGAAGCAGCATGCGGGCGAGCCGGGCGGCGCTCGGCGTACCACGGCGGAGCGGCGCACGACCGCGCAGGAGACGCAGCGGGGCACGGGCCGGAGCGGGCGGTGGGGGGCGGTCCGAGGGCGGGGCGGCATACGGAGCGCAGTCGTACGCCGACCGGGCGACGCCGCGGGGACGCGGGGTGACGTCGGGGATAGAGCCGTGGAGTGGGGGTGGCCGGGCGGCGGGGGCGGGCGCACAATGGGCCGCGAGGAGGGGATTGTGAGCAAGCGATCACGCAGACGCCGCGCTCTTCCCAGCGGCGCACCCGCCTGGATGCCCGGATACGGGCCCGGCGAGCCGCACTGGCCCGGCGAGAGGGACTTCCCGTTCGACGACCCGCCGGAGGGTGGCGAGGGTGGGGTGCGCGAGCCGCGCAAACCCAAGCCCGCACCGCCGGCGCTGTCGGCGGAGGCCCCGTTGCCCGAGCCGCCCATGTACGCCCGCGACCGGACCGAGCCGCCGCCCGGTGAGGTGACCAGGGTTCTGGCTGGTCAGGACGCGTAGGACGGTCCCGTGGGAGGGGCGGTGGGGGCCGCGAGGGGGAGGGGAAATTCGTCCTTTGGGAGGGCAACATCCACCGATCCGGATGGGACCATCTATGGAGGGATTTATCCCAAGATGGCGTGATGCATCCCAGCAGGACGGATATCGATGTCAGACAATGAGTTCCCCCTCGTCCAGTTCATGCGCGACGGGTTCGACCCCGTGGGCGAGCTCGGACGGATCCGGGCCGAGCATCCGGTCTTTCCCATGGAGATCCCGGGCAGCCAGACCGTCTACCTCGTCACCCGCTGGGAGGACGTACGAAGCGTCCTGAGCGACCACGAACGCTTCAGCAACGACTTCGCCGGGGTGATCGGCCTGGGCTCCAACCAGGAGGACCCGGGCGGCCTGGGATTCCGCGACCCGCCCGAGCACACGCGGCTGCGCAAGTACCTGACGCCCGAGTTCACCATGCGCCGCCTGCGCAGGCTGGAGCCGCGCATCGAGGCGATGGTCGAGGAGCACCTGGACCGCATCGAGGCCAAGGGCTCCCCCGTGGACCTGGTGGAGGAGTTCGCGCTGCCGATCCCGTCGCTGGTGGTGTGCGAGCTGCTGGGCGTACCGTACGAGGAGCGCGCCGACTTCGTGAAGATCAGCAAGGACCGCTTCGACTTCACGGCCGGGCCGGAGGCGTCGCTGCAGGCGATCAACGACGCCATGACCTACCTGACCGGCCTGGTCGCCCGGGAGCGGCAGAACCCCGGCGAGGGACTGCTCGGCCAGCTGCTGCGCGAGCACGGTGACGAGCTCGACGACCGTACGCTCGCCAGCATGGCCGACGGGCTGCTGACCGGCGGTCACGACACCAGCACCAGCATGCTCGCCCTGGGCACCCTGTGGCTGTTGCGCAACCCCGAGCAGGCCGCCAAGGTCCGCGAGGTCGACGGGTACATCAACGACGTCGTCGAAGAGCTGCTGCGCTACATGACGGTCGTCCAGGTGGCCTTCCCGCGGTTCGCCCGCGACGACCTGGAGCTGCACGGCGTACAGATCAAGAAGGGCGAGATGGTGCTGTGCTCGCTCACCGGCGCCAACCGCGACCCGGCTCTGGGCGACGACATGGACCAGGTGCGGCCCGGCAGGGAGACGGCGGGCTCGCACATGGCGTTCGGCCACGGCATCCACCGCTGTATCGGCGCGCCGCTGGCGCAGATGGAGATGCGCATCGCCTTCCCCGCGCTGCTGCGCCGCTTCCCGGGGCTGCGCGTGGCGGGCGAGGTGCCGTTCAGGGAACTCGCCATCGTGTACGGGGTCAAAGAGCTACCCGTCGCCTGGTAGAGCGGTTACGTTCGCAATGTGAACGAGCCTGTCATCGATCTGACCACGATCAGCGCCGTCCTGTTCGACACCGACGGCGTGGTCACCGACACTGCTCGGGGGCACGCGGCCGCCTGGAAGCACGTCTTCGACGCGTTTCTGCGCGGCCGCTCGACACCGTTCGACATCCGCGACGACTATCTGCGCTACGTGGACGGCCGCCCGCGCCTCGACGGCATCCGTACCTTCCTGGAGGCCCGCGGCCTCACGGTGCCCGAGGGTTCGCCCGACGACGAGCCCGGCGCGGCCACCGTGCACGGGCTCGGCCTGGCCAAGGACCGGATCTTCGTGGACCAGGTGGACAAGTACGGGGTGGCCGCGTTCCCGTCCACGGTCTCGCTCCTGCACGAGCTGCGGCAGCGGGGCGCGCGTACGGCGGCCGTCTCCGCCAGCGTGCACGGCCGCAAGCTGGTCACGTCGGCGGGTGTGCTGCACCTGTTCGACCTGGTGGTGGACGGCCACGACGCGGCCCTGATGAGCCTGCCCGGCAAGCCCGACCCCGCCCTCTTCCTGGAGGCGGCGCGCCGGCTGGCGCTGCCCGCCGCCAGGGCCGCGGTGGTGGACGCGGCGCTGCCCGGGGTGGAGGCGGGCAGGAAGGGCGGGTTCGGGCTGGTCGTCGCGGTGGCCGGGGACAGCGCCGAGGCGGCGGAGCTGGGGTCGGCGGGCGCCGAGGTGGTGGTGTCGGACCTGAGCGACCTGGCGGTCCACGGCAGGGTCCCGCCCACGACCGCGTGACGGCGTGCCCCAGGCCGAACGGTCCCGCCCGCGACGGCGTGACGGCGTGCCCCAGGCCGAACGGTTTCGCCGGCGACGGCGTGTCCCCCGCCCGGACAGCGTGAGCGGGCCGGTGGGAGCGGCTCTACCCTTGACGGCGTGACCGTTCTCATCGACCCGCCCAACTGGCCAGGGCCGCGCGGCCTGATGTGGTCGCATCTGGTCAGCGACCGCTCGCTGGAGGAGCTGCACGACTTCGCCTCGCGGCTGGGGGTGCCGGAGCGGGCCTTCGACCGGGATCACTACGACGTGCCGGAGACCGTGCACGCCCGGGCGGTGGAGCTGGGGGCCGAGGCGGTCAGCTCGCGCGAGCTGCTCCTGCGGCTCGTCGCCTCCGGCCTGCGCCGCCGCAAGCACCGCTGACCCGGCTCCTCGCGACCAGCCGCAAGCACCGCTGACCCGGCCCCCCGCGGCCAGCCGCAAGCGCCGCTGACCGGCCGCCGCCGCTAAGCGCCCTGGCCCGACGTGAGCGACTTCAGCTCGCGCGTCATGTTCGAGCGGGCCCGCTCCTCCCACAGCTCGCGGGCGCGTTCGGTCCGATAGAGGCTCGGTACGGCCAGCAGCCGGCGCAGCACCTCGGCCCGTCCCGCCCTGAACAGCTCGTCGGGCACATGGGCGTACTCCTGCCGGATCCGCCCCGCGTAGTCGTCATAGCCGGGCAGCCCGAGCACGGCCAGATCGGCGTCGCACAGGACCGCGCCGTCGCGATCCCCGGCGGCCAGCGTGTCGTGGGCGGCGGTGAGGCGTACCAGCCTGGCGACCTCCGCGACCCGTGCGGCGGGCACCCCGCACCCGGGCAGCCTGGACTGCGCGAGCTGGGCGCTGCGCTCCTCGTCCGTGCCCGGCCGCCCGTCGTAGACGGCGTCGTGGAACCAGGCGGCCAGGCGCACCGCGGTCGGGTCGTCCGCGGAGGCCGCGAGCCGCGCGATCCCGCCGAGCACGGCGGCCAGGTGGTCGAGGGTGTGGTAGCGGCGGTGCGGCTCGGACCAGCGCGCGAGCAGCTCCGCCCCCATGGCGAGGGCCGCGGGCGAATCCCCCACGAGCACCGCCCACTCCCGCGCCAGCACCACCGGGTCCCCCGCCGGCGCCGCCCGGTCCCGCGCCGGGGCCGTCGAGGCCGTCGAGTCGTCGATCACGGTCTCACCGTACCTTTTGGTAACGTCCAGAACATCGACGGGAACGCGAAGGAACCCCGGCGCCTGCCCCGGTGGCGGGAGCTGCGTGCCGTCGTGCCCCGGCGCCCACAGCTGTCCAGGGCGCGGCGGGTGGCCGACGCCGCCGACATCGCCGATCTCCGGCTGCTCGCCAGAAGGCGAGCCCCGCACATGGTGTTCGACTACGTGGACGGCGCGGCCGAGGGCGAGCTGTCGATGGCCAGGGCGGTGGAGGCGTTCCGGCGGGTGGAGTTCAGCCCGCGGATCCTGCGCGACGTGTCGCAGGCCCCGACCGCGGTCGAGATCCTGGGCAGGCGGATCGCGATGCCGGTCGTGCTCGGGCCCACCGGGTTCACCCGGATGATGCACCGCGAGGGCGAGCGGGCGGTGGCCAGGGCGGCCGAGCGCGCGGGCGTCCCCTACACGCTGTCGACTATGGGCACCACGACGGCCGCCGGCGTGGCCGCCGCCGCGCCCGGCGGGTGGAACTGGTTCCAGCTGTACGTGGTCCGCGACCGCGCGCGCAACCTGGAGACGCTCGCCCTGGCCCGCGAGGCGGGCATGGACGTGCTGGTCGTGACCGTCGACGTGCCGGTGGCCGGGGCGCGGCTGCGCGACGTGCGGCACGGCCTGACGGTCCCGCCGTCCCTGCGCTGGCGCAGTGCGCTGCAGGCGCTGCGGCACCCGCCGTGGTGGTTCGACTTCCTCACCAGCGAGCCGCTGCGGTTCGCCACCGTCGAAGGCGCCCCCGACGATCTGCCCGGGCTCACGAACCTGATGTTCGACCCCGCCGTGACCATGGACGACCTGGAGTGGATCCGCTCGGCGTGGCAGGGGCGGCTGCTGGTCAAGGGCGTGCAGCGGGTCGACGACGCCAAGGACCTGACCGCCCTCGGGGTGGACGGCCTGGTGGTGTCCAACCACGGCGGGCGGCAGCTCGACCGCGCCGCCACGCCGCTGGAGCTGCTGCCGCAGGTGGTCGCCGCCGTGGGCGATCGCACGGAGGTCTTCCTGGACGGAGGCGTCCGCAACGGGGCCGACGTCGCCGCCGCGGTCGCGCTGGGCGCGCGGGCCTGCTTCATCGGCCGGGCCTACCTGTACGGCCTGATGGCGGGCGGCGAGGCCGGGGTGCGGCGCGCGCTGGACCTGCTGCGCGCGGAGCTCGTACGCACCCTTCAGCTGCTCGGCGCCGGCGGGATCGGCGCGCTCACCCGCGACATGGTGCGCCTGAGGGATACATCAGGGCTTGATTGAAGTCCTACGCGAGACTGCTGACGGTCCCCCGGAACGCCGCCCCCTGGAAGAACGGCTCCAGCACCAGCGTCGCCGCGCCCAGCGCCACGGCGTCGGGGCCGAGCCGGCCCAGCACGATCGTCGCCGGCTGGAACGGCTGGGCCTGCGTGTTGGCCGCGGTCGCCGCCCTGATCTCCGCCAGCATCCGCCCGCCCAGCATGAGCCCCGCCCAGCCGCCGATGACGATGCGCTCGGGGTTGAACAGGTGGACCAGGCTCGACAGGCCCACGCCCAGCAGTTCGACGCTCTCGGCGATGACCGGGGAGCCCTCGTCGAGCAGCCGGGCCAGCGCGGCCTCCTCGTCGGCGGAGTCGGCCACGACGCCCGCGCGGTCGAGGATCGCCTCGGCCCCCAGGTACGCCTCCAGGCAGCCGCGCGCCCCGCACCGGCAGGCCCGCCCGCCCGCGACCAGCTTCAGGTGCCCGACCTCCCCGGCGGCCTTGCCCGCGCCCCGGTAGATCTGCCCGTCGGTCACGACCGTGCCGCCGACACCCGAGCCCATCAGCACGATGATCGCGTCGCGGGTGCCCTTGCCCGAGCCGAACCAGAGTTCGGCCTGCCCCATGGTCTTGGCGCCGTTGTCGACGAACAGCGGCAGCGGCGTGCCCGCCCGTAGGAGCGCTCCCAACGGCACCGCCTCCCAGCCGAACGTCTTGGCCCGCACCAGCGCGTCCGGCCCCGGCTCGACGATGCCGGGCACCCCGACGCCGACGCCGAGCACCTGTTCGGCCGGCACCTCGCCCTCGGCGATCACCGTGTCGACTCCGGCCAGGATGTGGCGGGCGACCAGCTCGGGGTCGTGCTTGGCCGAGCGGACCGCGTAGTGGGCCCTGGCGAGCTTGGTCATCTCCAGGTCGAACAGCTCGACGCTGACCTGCGTCTCCCCCACGTCCACGCCGACGGCGTACCCGTAGGCGGGGTTGACCCTGAGCAGCACGCGGGGCCGGCCGCCGTCGGAGTCGACCTGGCCGGCCTCGACGACGACGTTCTCGGAGAGCAGGTCGCCGGTCATGGTGCTGACCGTGGCCGGGCTCAGCCCGGTCGCGGCCGACAGGTCGTTGCGGGTGGCCGGACCGCCGAAGTAGAGCGCGCGCAGGAGCATCGCCCGGTTCCCCCTGCGAAGATCCCGTACGGTCCTGCGCCCTGACGTGCCCATTCTCGTCCCCGCCTCTCCCGCGATCGCCTCGCCATGGTAGTTCACCAGCCGAAATCGCCATGACCCGGTGTTACCGAAGCGTTTCCGGTCGGCTCCTGACTTTTTTCAGAGCTTAGATTATGGTCTGGCCATCCCCCCGATGAGGAGATGACTATGAGCCGAGGACTCGTGCGAGGCGTCGTCGCGGCGGCGCTCGCGGCCGGGCTGGCCGCCTGCGGAAGCGGCGGCGGTGGCGGCGACGCGGACAGGACGCTGACGTTCTGGATGTACCAGGACCGCACCCCGCAGGCCGGACAGGTCGTCGAGAAGGTCCGCAAGGACTTCGAGAAGGCCAACCCCGGCGTCACGGTGAAGCTCGTCAAGATCCCCAAGGACGACTACAACACCAAGCTCGGCAGCGCCGTGGCCAGCAAGAGCGCGCCGGACGCGGGCATACTCGACCAGCCCCTGGTCTCCAAGTACGCCCTGGACGGCACGATCAAGGAGGTCCCCGCCGGTTTGATCGACGAGGCAGGCTTCTACAAGGGCGCGCTCGACACCAACCGCGCGAACGGCAAGCTCTACGGCCTTCCCCAGGACCAGACCACGGTCGCGCTCTTCTACAACAAGAAGCTGGTCCCGACGCCGCCCAAGACCTGGGACGAGCTGAAGCAGACCGCCGCCCGGGTGCACGCCGCCGACGCCAAGGTGGCCGGCATGAACGTCCCCAAGGGCGACGGGTACGGCGCCTGGATGTTCCCCGGCATCGTGCACGGCGCGGGCGGCCAGATGGTGGACGACGCGGGCAAGAAGGTGCTGTTCGACCAGCCGCCCGCGGTGGAGGCGCTGCAGCTCTGGGTGGACCTGCTGAAGTCGTCGCCGCGCCAGATCACCGACTCGGACAAACCCTTTGAGAACGGCCTGGCCGCCATGACGATCTCCGGCCCCTGGGACGTGCCGACGATCCACGAGCAGTTCCCCGACCTCGACTTCGGCGTGGCGCCGCTGCCGTACAAGACCGAGCCGGCCGGCAACATCGGCGGCGAGGACTCCGTCGTCTTCTCCTCCAGCAAGAACGCCGACCTGGCGTGGAAGTGGCTGGCGTTCCTGGCGAACGAGACCAACAACGGCGCGGTCGCGGACGCGTTCGGCGGCTTCCCCGTCAACCTCAAGGCGCAGGTGGTCGCGGGCGGTCCCGAGCAGGCGGCCTTCCTCGAGCAGCTCAAGGCGGCGCACGCCCGGCCCGCGGTGCCGCAGTGGATCCAGGTCAACGACGAGATCATCGCCCCGGCGATCGAGTCGGCGCTGACCGGCAAGGTCACCGCCCAGCAGGCGCTGACCGACGCCGCGGGCAAGACGCGCTCCCTGCTCGGCTGGAACGGCTGACGTGGCGGCACCCGCACTGGCGGAAGCGCAGGTGGCGACCAGGTCGCGGCGGCGGCCGTCGGCCCGCCGCCGCGACCGGCTCATCGGCTGGCTCCTGGTCGCCCCCGCGCTCGCCTATTTCCTGATCTTCCTGCTCTATCCGGCGCTGTCGGCGCTCTACTACAGCTTCACGGACTGGAACCTGCGCTCCGAGGCCGCCTGGGTGGGCCTGGCCAACTACGCCGACCTGCTCTTCGACGACGTGAAGTTCCCGCACTTCTGGAAGTCGGTCGGCGTCACGCTGCAGTACACGCTCATCGCGGTCCCGCTGACCATGGTCTCCGCGCTGGCGCAGGCGCTGCTGCTGAACGCGATCAGGCACGGCGCGAACCTGTTCAGGCTGCTGCTGTTCCTGCCGGTCGTCACGGCCGAGGCGGCGGTCGGCGCGATCTGGCGCTGGCTCTACGACCCGCAGTACGGCCTGATCAACGCGGTGCTCGGCCTGTTCGGCATCCCCGGCCAGAACTGGCTCAACACCCCCGAGCTGGTCATCCCGGCGCTGGCGTTCATCGCGGCCTGGCAGTGCGGCATCTCGATGATCATCTATCTGGCCGGCCTGAAGGGCATCCCCGGCGCGATCACGGAAGCGGCGATCATCGACGGGGCCGGCCCCTGGCAGCGGTTCTGGCGGGTGACGTTCCCGATGCTCCGGCCCACGACGTTCTACCTGCTGGTGACGGGGGTGATCGCGGCGCTGCAGGTGTTCGGCCTGGTGTACGTGATCTTCTCTGGCAACGGGCGCAGCGTCACCGGCGGCCCGGAGCAGTCGGGCCTGACGTACGTGCTCCACCTCTACCTGTTCGCCTTCCGCTACGACGCCATGGGAGCGGCCTGCGCGATGTCGTTCATCCTGCTCGTCTTCATCATGATCGTGACCGCGCTGCAGTTCAGGTTCGTCAAGCAGGAGGCGGCATGAGAAGGGCCCCCATCTACGTGGCGCTGGTGCTGCTGGCGGCCGTGTCGGTGGTGCCGTTCCTGTGGATGCTGGCCACCTCGGTCAAGCACGGGCAGGACATCTACAGCAAGGTGCCCAACCTGCTGCCGCTCGACAGGAAGACCGGCGAGTGGGCGGCGACGCTGGACAACTACGACTACGTGCTGGACGTCGGCGGCCTCGGGAACGCGTTCGTCAACAGCGTCTGGGTGTGCGCGATCCTGGTGCCGGCCAAGCTGCTGGTGGACGCGCTGGCCGCGTACGCGTTCGCGCGGATCCCGTTCCCCGGCCGCGACAAGCTGTTCGTGATCATGCTGGGCGGCATGATGGTGCCCGCGATCACGCTGCTGGTGCCGCGCATCCATGTCACGCAGGCGCTCGGCATGTTCGACTCCGGATGGGGGCTCATCGTCCCGAACATCGCCTCCGTCCTGGACATCTTCCTGCTGCGGCAGTTCTTCCTGTCGCTCCCGGCGGAGCTGGAGGAGGCCGCGCTCATCGACGGCGCGGGCCGCATGCAGATCTTCTGGCGGATCGTGCTGCCGCTGTCGAAGCCGGTGCTGGCGGTCGTCACGATCACCAGCTTCCTGTTCCACTGGAACGACCTGGTCTGGCCGCTGGTCGTCACCAACGACCCCGAGCTCTACACGCTGCCGCTGGCCCTGCAGCAACTCGTCGCCAGCCCCGACGGCGGGCGGGCGTACTACATCATGGCGGGCGCCACGCTCGCCGTCCTGCCGGTGATCGCCGTGCTGATCGTCTTCCAGCGCCGCATCCTGCAGGGCATCGCGTTCACCGGTTTGAAAGCTTGAGGAGAACAGACGTGCTCATCGACGGGCAGGTGCTCGTGACCGCCGACTACCCCTACTACCGCGACGATCCGGCCGTCTGGGCCGACCGGCTGCGGGCCGTGCGGGACGAGCTCGGGATCGAGGTGGTCACCTGCTACCTGCCCTGGCGGCACCACCAGCCGGAGCCGGGCCTGGCCCCCGACTTCACCGGGGCCACCCACCCGGCCAGGGACGTCGTCGGCTTCCTGGCGCTCTGCGCCGAGCTGGGGCTGCGGGTGATCGCCAAGCCCGGCCCGTTCATCCACGCCGAGGTGGGCTACGGCGGGCTGCCCGACTGGGTCTGCCCGGACGCGGACCCGTCGATCGAGCCGCTGCTCGACGCCGAGGGGAAGCCGTCCCTCTGGTCGGACGGCGCCCTCTCCCGGCCGCTGCCCGCCCCGCTGGGCGCCGCGTTCCTGGCCAGGACCACGCAGTGGCTGTCGGCCGTGGGCAAGGAAGTGCTGGCCGACGCCCCCGCGGTGGTGGCGCTGCAGATCGCGAACGAGGGCGTCTACACCAACGGGGCCCGGCCGCTGACCGCCTACGACTACAGCCCGTCCGGGCTGGCGTTCTACCGGGACCGGCTGCGGTCCTGGTACGGGACGCCGCAGTCGTACAACGCGGCGCACGCGACGGCGCACGCGGACTGGGCCGAGGCCGAGCCGCCGCCCAGGGCGGGCGGGCTGCTCGCGCGGGCCGACTGGGGCCGCTTCCACGCCGAGTACCTGGCCGAGGTCTACCGCGTCTGGGCCCAGGCCGTCGGCTCCGGCCTGCCCGTCTTCGTGAACCTCAACCCGCCGACCGTGCCCGAGCTGGACGACTGGCTGGCCAGGGTCAGGCCGCGGCTGTGGGGCGGCATCTCGTACGGGTTCACCAACTGGATGGGCGTGGTGTCGGCCGACCGCGACGCCCAGGCCCGCTACGTGATCGCCGCCAAGCTCGCCCCCGGCCCGAACCTGGAGGAGAACTGGGGCTTCTCCCAGCTCTACGACCCCGCCTACATCGACGGCGCGACCAGCTTCCACCAGTCGCTGCTGGCCATGGCGGCGGGCGCGACCGGGTTCAACGTCTACACCGGGGTCTCCACCTCGGGGTGGGCGCCGGAGCTCGACGCGGCGCACGAGGGGTCGTACCCGGACTGCGCGCCGATCGACGCGGACGGCTCGCCCACCGGCAAGGCGCCGGTGGTGCGGGCGCTGGCGGACTTCTTCGCCGCGCACGGGGCGGAGTTCCTGGAGTGCGCGGGCACGGCGCGCGACGCGTTCGGCCTGTACCTGCCGTACGCCGGGATCGCGGCACTTTCGGGTGCTGACGGACCGGGTTGCGGACGGGCGCTGCGGGCCTTCCACGAGCGGATGCGCGAGCGCGGCCTGGACTACGCGCTGGTCGACCTGGAGGACGTGACGGCCGGGGAGCTGAGCGCGTACCGGTCCGTGACCGTGCCCGGCGGCCCGTTCATGCACCGGAGCGCGCAGCTGCTGCTCGCCGAGTACGCCGCCGCCGGCGGCCGGGTGCTGGTGGACGGGCCCGTCCCCACGCTGGACGAGAACCTCGCGCCGTGCGTGCTGCTCACCCCGTCGGCGCCGCCCGCCGACGAGGACGGCTCCATCGTCCTGTACGGCGCCGCCGACGCCTTCCTGCGCAGCCATCCGGACCGGGACGTCCACTACCTGATCGTGCTCGTCCAGACCGGTAACCAGGGCCCGATCGGCGTGCGGACGCCGTACGGGACCGTCGAGATCGCCGCAGCGGACGGCGGCGCGGCGGTGCTGCGGCTGGCCGGCGGCCGGCTGGGCGACCTGGTGGTGAAGGGCGTCAACACCTACCTCTCGTCCGCGGTCGCGGCCCGCGTCTCCCTGAACGGCGAGAGCGTCGTCACGGCGGGCCCCGCCGACCTGATCATGATCGCGGGCGCCTGACCAATGCCCGGCGTTTATTGACAGAACGGACAGGTATTTCGCCGCTGCGGTTGCCGCTCTGCTCCTTCACACGGGGACGACGTTCCCACCGAAAGGAGATCGGAATGGCAACCGGAGAATTCCAGGTGATGAAAGTACCGGCCGAGCAGCTCGCCGGCGTTCTCCACGGCCAGGTTGTCGATCCCGGCGCGCAACCCACGAACGTCGTGCACCGTAACGAGGGCTGGACCGTGGACGTGAGCTGGGAGGTCGCGGGCGAGCTCGTCGACTGGCTGGCGGGCCGCTGGAATTTGGAGATCATCGCCGATCTGCTGGGCGGCGGTGAGACCAGGCACCCTTCACCCCCTGTCGAAATGACCTTCACGCCTGGCTCGGGCAGATACACCGCTTCCGTCCCGATGCGTGGTCAGCTCTCCCCCGGCACCTATGACCTGGTGGTCAACCTCACCACCACGACCGCCGCCGGCACCGCGGGGGCGCTCGGCGGGTTCGTGGTGATCAGCAAGATTGTGGTCAAGGACTGAGGGCCGCCGCCCCGGGCGGCCCGCCCGGGGCGGCCGTGGATGGAGCCGCCATGTCTCTGGTGCTCAACCCCGTGTGGTGGGATCAAGGCCGGCCGGATCGCGTGGCGATGGGCGCGCTGATCGCCACCGACCGCCTGCTGTCCTACGTGACGAACGAGGAGACGGTCTTCACCCTGTCCCGCGCCGACATCCGGGCGAGCTGGCGGCCCCTGCGCGTCGACCTCACCTGCGCCGGACGCCGCTTCCGGCTGCGCTTCCTGCCGCCGGGGGCCCTGGTGTGGCCGACCGGCGTCCTGCAAGCCCGCCGTAAGTCACGCGCCCTACGCTCCTGGCTGGCGGCCGCGGGGGAAAGACCGGCCGCCTGACGTATCTGACGCCGCTGGAGACGCTCTTATCTCCTCGAGGCGAACCAACGGGAGATCCCATGTCCGACACTCCGATGACCGCGGACGACGTGCTGCGCATCGCCGCTTACAAGGACCGGAGCCCGGCACTCGAAGCGATGGTCATCGCCTACAGCTACCACCGCGTCGCCGGGGACCTCGCCCAGCACCTGGGCAAGGACGCGAACAACTGGTACTGCTACGCCACCTGGACCTCCAAGGCCATCGGAGAGAGCCTCGACCTCAGCCCCGACTCTCCGTTCATCCTGGACTTCAGCCAGAAGATGCGGGTGCCCCACCGGTTCAGGAGGGTGTTCAGGGCGTTCCTGCTCACCCTGCTCGGGCCCAGCTACCAGCTCGGGCTCGCGCTCGCCAACCGGGCCATCTTCCTGGAGACCGCCAGCCTCGCGGTCAACCTGTGGAACGACTCGCCCGACCGGTTCCTCAAGGTCAGCCCGGAGTCGGACCTGACGCCGACCCCGCCGTCGTTCCTGACGGACCTGCTGGCCGAGGCCGACGCCCGCTACCTGAAGGACGCCGCGCAGCTCCTGGTCGAGGCCAAGCACACCGCCGACCCCGAGGCCCGCGCCGAGCTGATGTTCGGCGCCTGCGTGGCGCTGTCCGCCTACGAGCAGGCCCGCGCGCAGAAGGCCCTCGAGCTGGTGCTCTACCGGCCGGTCCGGTGGCTGACGCGGGTGTCGTGGCGGTCGCTGCGCTCGCTGGTGACCCGGCGGCGCTTCCCGAGGTTCCGCCTCTACGCCGCGCGGCACGAGGACCAGCCGTGGCTGACGCGCTGGCTGGAGGGGAAGTGGTCCTCGCTCTACACCCGCCACCTGTTCGCCGTGCAGACGCCGCTCAGCGACATCAAGGTCGGCCGGCCGCTCACCGCGCCGGAGGGCGTGGACATGGAGCGGGTCTGGGCTCCGATCCAGAACGAGAAGGTCCGCAAGCTGGCCGAGGAGTTCATCACGGCCGACCAGGAGGCGTCCACGGCCGGAGTGGCCGACTGGGTGTCCTACCGCGACCGCATGCGCTTCATCGTCAGCTATTTCCGCGTCTACCAGCACGTGAGCGCCCTCTACGACGTGCCCTTCGCCAAGGACGTCGCCGACGGCCTCGCCCTGGAGATGGAGCGCGGGCTGGTGCCCCAGGCCGTCAACATGATGCTCGCCCGGGGCGGCCGCAAGGTCTACGAGTATCCGGCCGAGAGCGACCCGGACGCGTTCGAGATGGCGCACTTCGACTTCGAGCCGTTCCTGGAGGCGATCCAGCTCGACCCATCGGCGAAGTGAGTCAGTCGAGGAAGTCCCTGGTGATCTCGCGGGCTTGCAGGAGCCCGCGGAGCTTCGCGAACGTGCGGGCTCGGGTGGGCCCGATGCTCCCGACGGGCCTGCCCAGCCTGCGCGCCACGTCCACGTAGTGCGGCTCGGAGGTTTCCGTGAGCGCTCTGAACAGCACCCGCTGCGCCGTCGGCAGCTCCTCGACCAGCTCGTCGAGCGTGCCGGCCAGCCAGATCCTGGCCAGCTCCCTGTCCACGTCGTCCGTGCTGCCCAGCGTGTCGAGGTCGGGGGTGCAGATCTCCTTCGTCCGCTTGGTGAGCTTCAGGCACTCGCGGAAGGCGATGGTGGCCAGCCAGCCCGCCATGCGCTGGCCGTCCTCCACGCTCCTGAGATTCTGCCAGGCCAGCAGCCAGGTCGTCTGGAGCACGTCCTGGGCGTCCTCGTGGCTGAGCCTGAACCGGCGGATGCGGGCCTTGAGCATGGGGCTGAACTCCTCGATCAGCCGCTCCCACGCCATGGCGTCGCCGTCCTGGGCGGCCGATACGAGGGTGGCGGTATCGGGTCGTTCGATGGTGTCCACATACATGTCGATCTCCCTGCCGGGCCGGGTACTCGGGGGGTCGCCATCACCGCCCGGCATCCCAACGGTGCGCCGAGTGATCGTCAGGGGCTGTCTCGCGCGTGACAGTCCCGATGTGTTCCTCATCACAATCGGGACATCCAGGACGGTTATCTGTTCGTGCGCGAGATGCGGCCTAAAGTTCTTGCATGAGCGGGTTCCCGAACGATGTTCAGCCGGTGGCCTCCGTGCTGTCGGAGATCCCGCTGTTCCGCGTACTCGGAGAGAGCGGCATCGAGAACACGGCGCGGGCCGGGATCTCGAGGCGATACCGGGCCGGGCAGATCATCATCCACCAGGGGGACCCGGGAGAGTCCCTCTACGTGGTGCTGGACGGCCTGGTGAAGGTGGTGTTCACGACCGAGCACGGCGACGAGATCGTGCTCAACATGCTGGGCCGCGGCGACACCTTCGGCGAGCTGGCGCTGCTGAACAACTCACCGCGCTCGGCCTCGATCGTGACGGTGCGCCCCGCCTGGGTGTTCGCGCTGCCCAGGGCACGGCTCCTGGAGCTCATGCGGGAGCATCCGGGGCTGGCCGACGAGTTCCTGCGCATGCTCGGCCACATGGTGCGCAGGCTCACCGACCAGGCGGCCGACCTGGCCTTCCTCGATCTGGGCGGGCGGCTGGCCAAGCTGCTGCTGCAACTGGCCGACAAGCACGGCCAGGACGACGGGGTGGTGGACCTGCCCGGGTTGACCCAGTCCGACCTTGCCGCGCTCATCGGCGCGTCGCGGCCGGCGGTCAACCGGGCGCTGCAGTCCCTCGTGGCGAGAAACCTCATCGCCGTCAAAGGCCGGGCGATCACGCTGCTGGACGTCGCCGCCCTGCGGAAACGGGGCGGCCTCTGACCGAAATCTGGAGTACGGGGTAGATGAACGATCACGAACGCTGGCCGGAGGAGAGATTCCGCCAGCTGCGACAGCAGGCGGACCCGGACATCGACAAGGTCGTGGCCGGATACCTGGACGACCAGCCCGCCGGGAGCGGGCCCCTGGATCTGGTGAAGGCGGTGATCCAGGAGCTGGCGGCGGCCAAGCGGGAGGCCAGGGCCCCGTCGGGCGAGCCGCCCGCCTCCGCGATCTTCGAGGCCATCGACTTCGCCGCGGACCTGCCCGACTGGGGCGACGACCGCGAGCTGCTGGCCAAGGGGCAGGCCGTCTTCGCCGACTACGGGCTCTACCAGTCAGCCGCGCTCTTCTGCAAGTGCCTGCCCATGGCGTACGTGGAGGTGTCCAGCGCCAAGGTGCTGGCCGGCGTGTCCCGGCTGGCCACGCACAGCCTCACCCGCCGGGTGGCCGAGACCGGGCAGATGCTGGTCGACGTGATGGGCCTGAAGGCCACCAACAGCCTGGAGCCCGGCCGCCCCGGGCACACCACGGCGATCGGCCTGCGGATCCTGCACTCCTTCGTCCGCGCCCTGGTCAACGAGCGTTTCGCTGACCACTGGGACACCGCGAGGTTCGGCCCCCCGGTCAACCAGGAGCTCCTGCTGGCCACCATCTTCGACTTCTCGGTGGTGACATGGGAGGCTCTGGAGAGCATGGGTGTGACGCTCTCCACGGAGCAGCGTGCGGCCCACCTCTACACGTGGAGCGTGTTCGGCCATCTCATGGGCGTGGAGGCCTGCCGTGACCGGCCTCTCACGCTCGAGGACGTCGAGCCGGTCAGCGAGCGCCTGGGCCGCCTGTACGAGTCCAGCGACGAGGGCCGCCGGCTGATGGCCCGGCTGCTGGAGGAGATGGAGGAGTTCATGCACCTGGGGTGGCGCAAGCTGCCGCGCAGCCTGGTGCACTGGGTCTTCCGCGACGCCGAGTACGGCGCCGACCGGGTGCCCGAGCTGCTGGGCGTGCCCAAGCCCGCCTGGTGGTTCACCGCGCTGTTCGCGGCCGGCCGGGCGGCGCACCGGCACTCGGCGCTGGCCGGCCCGGTCGACGGCGTCGTCCGCTGGCTGGTGCGCAGGCTCGGGCGGCAGATCGTGGTCGCCCTGATCGACCGCCACTCCGACGGGCAGGCGGCGTTCAGGATCCCCGAAGAGCTGGCCGGCGCCTGGCGGATCAAGCAGTCGCGCTCCGCCGTGAAGACGCGCGAGATCCGCCGCACGGTCCGGCAGAAGGTGCGCGCGCCCGCGCGGGGACTGAAGGAGCGGCCCACGTGACCGCCCCGCACCCGCCCGGCACGCTGACCACGGCGACCATCCTGTTCACCGACGTGGTCAGCTCCACCGCCATGCGGATCAGGCTGGGCGAGGAACGCGCCAACGTGGTCTTCCGCCGCCTCTACCAGCTGCTCCGCTCCGTGGTGACGGCCAGCGGCTCCACGTTCACCAAGAGCCTGGGCGACGGGCTGATGGCGGTCTTCGACTCGGCCACGGCCGGGCTCGACGCGGTCATCGCGGTGCAGCAGGCGGTGGCCGACGAGAACGAGCGCGCCCCCGACAAGATCTCCATCAGGGCCGCGCTTGCCGCCGGCGACGTGTGCTGGGGCCACGACGACGTCAGCGGGCTGCCCACCGTCGAGGCGGCCCGGCTGGTGGCCATCGCGGAGGGCGGCCAGGTGCTCTGCACCGACCTGGTGCGGCGGCTGGCGCAGGGGCGCAGCCGGCACGAGTTCAAGGATCTGGGGCGGCTGCCGGGCAAGGGGCTGCGGGAGCCGCTGCACACGTACGAGTTGCACTGGCAGAGCGCCGACCACCACCAGGTCGCCGGGCTGGCTCCCTGGCTGGAGGACGGTCACGTGCTCCCGTTCGTCGGCCGCGACGAGGAGCTGCGGGCGCTGGACGGGGAGCTGGCGGCGGCCGAGTTCGGCAGCGGGCTGGTGATCCTGCAGGGCGACTCGGGGGTCGGCAAGACCCGGCTGGCCTCGGAGGTGGCCCGGCGGGCGCTCAAGCGGCAGTTCACGGTGCTGGCCGGGCGGTGCACGGATCCGGCGCGGCGGGCGTACGAACCGATCGCCGGGGCGGTGGAGCGGCTGGCCCGCACCTCGCCCGCGCTGCTGCTGCGGGCCGGGGTCGACCAGCAGTGCGGCCAGCTCGTCCGCCTGGCGCCCTCGCTGGCCGCTCCCCCGCTGTCGCTGGAGGTGCCGCCGGCCACCGAGCCGGTGTCCGAGCGCTACCACCTGATGGCGGCGGCCCGCACGCTGATCGAGCGATTGACCACCGTGCGGCCGGTGCTGCTGGTGATCGACGACCTGCAGTGGGCGACGCTGGAGTCGCTGCAGATGCTCAACGCCCTCATGTGGGACGCCGAGGCCCTGCCGCTGCTGGTCCTGGCCACCTCGCGGCCCCTGCTGGTCGACTCGCCGGCCGAGTCGGCCCTGCCGGAGCTGCACAAGCTGACGGCCGACAGCCGCACGATCGAGGTCCCCTCCTTCGGGCTGGACGAGGTCTCCCACGCGCTGGCGCAGGTGCCCGGCGGCGGCGACTCCGAGCTCCTGCACCGGATCACCGGCGGCAACGCGTTCCTGGTCAGCGAGGTGGTCAGGGAGCTGGCCGCGGGCAAGGAGCTCGACGGGCTCACCGTGCCCGACTCAGTGACGAGGATGGTCATGGCCCGGCTCTCGCAGCTCCACCCCGACGCCAGAGACCTGGTCAACCTGCTGGCCGTCGGCGAGCGCATGGAGTCGGCCGAGCTTCGGGCGGGGCTGGGGCTCGACGAGGCCCGGTTCGTGGCCGCGGTGGAGGAGGCCATGGGGGCGGGCCTGGTGACCATGTCGGACGGCGGGTCCTGCCGGTTCTCCCACGAGCTGACCAGGACCGCCCTCTACGCCAAGCTGTCCGCGCCGCGGGCTGGGCTGCTGCACGGCAAGGTCGCCGACGCGCTGTGCCGGACCGACCCGCGCGCCATGGAGACCCGGCCGTACGTCGTGGCCACCCACCTGCTGGCCGCCGCCGAGCACGGCCGCGACCCGGCCCGGGTCAGCGCGGCGGCGGACGCGGCCGTGCACGCGGCCCAGCACGCGCTGGCCGGGCTGGCCCACCGCGAGGCGGTCACCTGGTACCAGCGGGTGCTCGATCTGCTGGCCGACTTCCCCGGCGCCACCCTGGAGCGTCGCGCGGAGCTGCTGGTGGAGTGCGGCCGGGCCATGTGGCTGGCCGGCGACCCCGACGCCAGGCAGACCCTCGTGCGGGCGGCCGACCTGGCCAGGCAGTGCGAGCGCTCCGACCTGATCGTGATCGCGGCGCTGGGCGGCGACCGCGGCTTCTCCACCATCTCGGCGGCGCCCGACCAGCAGCGCATCGCGCTGCTGACCGAGGCGCGCAAGCTCGTCGACTCCACCGATCTGAGCACCCGGGCGCTGCTGGCGGCCCAGCTCGCCTCCGAGCTCATCTGGGCGCCCGACGGCGAGCGGCGCTTCGCGCTGAGCGACGAGGCCGTGGCCCTGGCCCGCAAGTCGGGCGATCCGCGCACGCTCGCCGGCGTGCTGGGGCAGCGCAGCCTGACGATCATCCCCGCCGACCCGCTGCACCAGCGCCACCGCGACGGTGACGAGATGCTGGAGGCGGCCCGCCGCACGGGGGACGACCTGGCGCTGTTCCACGCGTACGTGCAGCGCACTCCCCCCGTGCTCGACGGCGGCGACGTGACCAGGGCCGCGATGCTGCTCGGCGAGGCCGACGAGCTGGCGCGCCGGCTGGCGCAGCCGCACCTCAACTGGCTGATCGGCTACTCCAGGGCCGGCCTGACGCTGATGCAGGGCGACCTGGCGCAGGCCGAGTCGGAGGCGCAGGCGGCCCTGCGGCTGGGCTCGGAGATCGGCCGCCGCCTGGAGGCCGTGGCCATCTACTCGTCGCAGATCGGCGAGATCCGGCGGCTGCAGGGGCGGCTGTGGGAGCTGCGCGACCGGCTGCGCCGGGCCGCCCAGGCGCCGCGCGTCGACCCGGTGCACGCGATCCTGCGCTATCTGTGCGAGCTGGCCGACGAGGAGGCCGGGCCCCTGCTCGACCGCATCCTGGCCGACAACGGGGCCGTGCCGCCCCGCAACATGGCCCACCGGCCCGCCCTGGACAACCTCGCCGTGGCCGCCTCCCGCCTGGGGCGGGCGGAGCTGGCCGAGCAGCTGTACGGCTCGCTGGCCTCCGACGGGGAGACGTTCGGCCACGGCGCGGTGGCCCACCACTGCGGGCACCACTACCTGGCGCACCTGTGCGTGGCGACGGGCTCGCCGCAGCGGGCGGCCGAGCACTTCGAGGCCGCGGCCGAGGTGCACGAGCGGCGGGGGGTGCCGCTCATGCTGGCGGAGTCGCTGCTCGACTGGGCCGACCTGCTGGACGAGGGCGAGGTGAGCGGGCCGAAGCCGGCCGACCTGCGCAAGTGGTGCGCCTCGCTGCTGGCGGGCCGCGGCGCGATCCTGCTGGAGCGGCGGCTGCGCTGACCCAACCCGCGGGGTCAGCGCAGGTAGGAGGCGCCGTTGAGGTCGAGCACGGCGCCGCTGGCCCATTCGGCGGCCGGGGAGGCCAGGTAGACCACGGCCGCCGCGATCTCCTCCGGCCGCGCCACCCGCCCGAACGGGCTCTGCGCCCGGATCGCGTCCCCTTCGGGCCCCGTGAGGTACTCGGTCGTCATGTCCGTCTCGACGAAGCCGGGCGCCACGGCCGCCACCGCGATCCCGCGCGGGGCGAGCGCGACGGCCAGTGACTGGCCCAGCGCGTTGAGCCCGGCCTTGCTCGCCCCGTAGGCGGGGCTGTCCGGCTCGCCGCGGAAGGCGCCGCGCGAGGAGACGTTGATCACGCGGCCGCCGGCGGGCATGTGCTGGACGGCGCACCAGATGACGTTGGCCGTTCCCACCAGATTGATGTCGAGCGTGCGCCGCCAGGCGCTCTGCCACTCCTCGTACGACAGCTCCGTGAGGGGATGGTGGAAGTAGGTGGCGGCGTTGTTGACCAGCACCTCGATCCCGCCCAGGGCGCCGGCCGCCGCGTCCACCATGTGGCGCACCGCCTCCGGATCGGCCAGGTCGCCCCGCACGATCGTGTGCCCCTGGCCGGGCAGCTCCGCCAGCAGGCTCTGGGCCTCCTTCTCGGAATCCCGGTGATGGATCGCGATCCGGTCGCCCTGCGCGGCGAAGGCCGCCGCGACCGCCCGTCCGATACCTCTCGACGCACCTGTGACAAGAACTCCACGCCCGCTCATGTCGCCGCACGCTAGCAGGTGCGTGTTCAGAGGCGGCGTTCGGGCTCGCGAGCCGGCGGCGCCGGCAGGCGCGGGGTGACGGCCGGATCGGCGGGCAGGCTGACGGTGAAGGTGGCGCCGGCGCCCGGGCGGCCCTCCGCGGTGATGGTGCCGTGGTGGCCCTCCACCACCTCCCGTACGAGCGCCAGCCCCAGCCCGAAGCCGCCCCCCACGAACCGGGCGAAGAGGCGTTCCGTGTGCGCCGGGTCGAAGCCCGCCCCGTCGTCGCGCACGGCCAGCCGGACCAGATCGCGCTCCCGGGACAGGGTCACCCAGATGTGGCCGCCCACGCGCGTGTGGCCCAGGGCGTTGTCCAGGAGGGCCGAGACCACGCGGCGCAGCGCGGACTCCACGCCGCGCACCACGTGATCGCCCGGCCCCTCGCACCGTACCTCGATCGTCACCCCCTTGGCGTCCGCGCGGGCGCCCTCGGCCACGGCCAGCCCGGAGGCCAGCACCGCGAGGTCCACGGGCCCGAACGGGCGGCGCAGCTGCTGGAACTGGGCCGACTGGAGCAGGTCCTCGACCACCTCGCCCAGCTGCCTGGTGCCGGTCACGAGCTGGTCCACCTCGTCGATGAGCAGGATCGGGTCCGTGCCGCCCCGCAGCCGGCGGGACAGGAGCTGGGCGCGGGTGTGCAGGCGGGTGAGCGGGCTGCGCAGCTCGTGGCTGACGTCGGCGGCGAAGCGGTGCTGGCGCGCCAGCGCCTCGCCGAGCGGCGCGATGGCCCGGCGGGAGATGACCTGGCCCACCAGCAGCGCGGCCAGCAGGCCGCCGATCTCCGCGCCGCCGAGCGTGCGGAGCAGCCGCTGCCGTTCGGCGTCCTGGTAGCGCAGGTCCAGTGCCGCCTGGAAGGTGGCCGTGCCGCGCCGCTGGGTGCGGATGAGGTACGCGTGCCCGCCCACCCGGACCTCCTCGATCCTGGGCGGCAGCCCGGTGGCGACCTGGTTCATGGGCGCGCGTGCCGGAAGCGCCTGCGGCGCGCCCGGGGAGCTCTCCACGGTGCCGTCGGGCCGCAGCGCGTAGAGCCAGACGCAGGGAGGAGGGTGGGCGATGGGGGCGCGCTGGACGGCGGCGGACAGGTCGCGCCGGGCCGAGTCGGCCTGCTGGTGCACCATGACGCAGTAGACCAGCACCCCGGCCAGGGCCAGGACGAGGGAGATCGCGCCGGCCACCTGCGCGGTGATGCGCCGGCGGGCCCGCTTCAGCAGCCGCCGCTCGAGCTCCGACCCGCGCGCCGGCGGGCTCATAACTCGCCCAGGCGGTAGCCCACGCCCCGCACGGTGTACACGACCCCTGATCCCAATTTGTTGCGCAGGTAGTAGACGTACGTGTCCACGATCGATTCCTTCTTGGCGCCGTCGAAGACCCGCTGCCGGAGCGACGTGCGGGTGTGCACCTGCCGCGGGCGCGCCGCCAGGGCGCTGAGCAGCCGGCACTCCTGCCCCGACAGCTCCACCTGCTTCCCGCTCGGCAGCCGGACGATGTGTGACTCGGAGTCGAGCCAGGCGGCGCCGAGCGGCAGCAGCGTGGCCTGGTCGAGGTTCCTGCGGTGCAGGGCCCGCACCCTGGCCAGCAGCTCGTCGATCTCGAACGGCTTGACCAGGTAGTCCTCCGCGCCCGCGTCCAGCCCGGCGACCCGGTCGGCGAGCGAGCCGAAGGCGGTCAGCACCAGCACGGGGGTGGTGACCGCCTGACGTCGCAGCCGCCGCATGAGGTCGATGCCGTCGAGCGACGGCAGGCCGCGATCGATGATCAGCACGTCGTACGAGCGGCTCAGCCCCAGATGCAGGCCGCGCTGCCCCTCCAGAGCCAGGTCGACCGTGTATCCCTCCTCGGTGAACAGGTCGACGAGCATGCGCCCCAGTTCGCGGTCATCCTCGACGACCAGCAGCCGACGGGCTGTACCCGGTGTTCCAGCCACCAGACCACGGTTACACCACGCCTCGGGGAATTACCAGGTCCACTCGGGCATTGGTTGATCGAAAAGCGGGCGCACCACGGCCTACCTGCGCGATCACGATGGATTGGACCTGACCAGCTCCGAAACTTCCGCAGTCTTGCTCCGGGTCTCCAGGCGCTCGGGGAGCGCCAGCTTGTAGAGGGGCAGCGCGCCGGCCGTGGTGAGGATGGCCACGAGCACCAGCATCGCGAAGAGCTCCTGGTTGATCATGCCCTGGGCCAGGCCGATGTTGATGAAGATGAGGATCATCAGCCCGCGGGCGTTCATGAGCGCCCCCACCGCGTACGACTCCCGCCAGCCGAACCCCATCCCCTTCATCGCCAGCGCGCACCCGAAGTACTTGCCGCAGAACCCGGCGAGCAGGATCAGCCCGAACGCCAGCAGCATGGCGCCGCCCGCGATGCCCCCGAGGTGGGTGTTCAGCCCCGAGAAGGTGAAGAACGTGGGCAGCAGCAGCGTCGAGACGATCTCCATCATCCGGCCGTGCAGTGCCTCGCGGAACTTGGGGTCGCGGGGCATGGCCAGGCCGGCGAGGAAGCCGCCGAAGACCGAGTAGACGCCGATCCAGTCCGTCAGCCAGCCGGCCGTCAGCGGCACGAGGATGACGACGTACATGGCGGTGGGGCCGAGGCGGCCGGTGCGGGCGACGTTCGCGCCCATCGGGCGTAGCAGGGGCGCGACGACCTTGAGCATCACGACGGCGAACACCGCGGTCAGGCCGATGGTGGGCAGCGCACCGCCGGGGCCGGAGCCGAGGTGCATGGCCGACAGGACGGCCAGGATGCACCAGGCCAGGGCGTCGTCGATGGAGGCGGCGATGAGGGTGAGCCGGCCGACCGGGGTGTTCTCCAGGCCGCGCTCGTACAGGATCCTGGCCAGCATGGGGAACGCGGTCAGCGACAGCGCCCCGCCGACGAACAGGGCGAACTGGAAGGCGCTGACGTCCGGCAGCGAGAGCAGGTCGTACAGGAGGAGACCCGCGCCGAAGCCGAGCAGCAGCGAGGGGACGATCCCCGAGACGGCCAGCGCGGAGGCCTTGCGGACCTCGCCGGGCGTGCGCCCGCTGTGGTCGAGCCCCGCCCCGACCAGGAACATGTAGAGCGTCAGGCCGATGGTGCTCAGCACGTACAGGACCGGCCTGACCTCCTTCGGGAACAGGGCCGCCTGCGCGTCGGGGAAGAGCCAGCCGAAGAACGTCGGCCCGAGGAGCACGCCGGCGACCATCTCGCCGAGCACGCGCGGCTGCATCACCATTTGTGCCAGCCGGCCGCAGATCGCCGCGACGATCAGGATCACGACGAGGGCGGGCAGGACCTTGAGTATGAGGGCGAGGTTCGGATCGGGAGGCGTGACGTGGGCCAGTACGGTCATGTTCGGTTCTCCGCTGGGTGATCGAAGTGGGTCTCGCAGAGCCGTTGCCGTCGGGCGTCCCAGACCATGTACGTGCCGAGGACGAGTTGCACGAGGCTGCGCCAGACGTCCTCCCAGCGGTCGCGGACCCGCATGAGGACGAGCGCGGCGCGGGGCGGTGACGCGTGCGGCGGGGTGAGCAGGCACGGCCCCCGGTTGGGCAGGGACCGGGTGTGGGCGGCCGAGGAGTGCAGGGCGTAGCGGTGCAGGATCTCCCGCGCCGCGACCCGCATCGCGATCGGCGCCAGCCGCCAGGCCGGGCAGGGGCGGTTGGCGGCGACGCCGAACGGGATGTGGTTGAGCTCCTTGGCCGGCCGGTCGAAGCGGCCCGGGTCGAAGCGGTCCGGATCGGCGAACCCGGCGCGGTGGAACTCTGGATAGTTGAAGCAGAGCACCGACCCGGCCGGGATCACGGTGCGCTCGCCGAGCGGGATCTCGCCGGTGGTGATGCGGTGGGCGATGCCGAAGAGCGGGTAGAGCCGCAGCGTCTCGGAGATCACCTGGTCGAGGTAGCGGTCGTCCCCCGTACGGGCCCGCTCCTGCACGCCCGGCTGCTGCGCGAGGACCATCAGCAGGTGGGCCATGGCCTCCGACAGCTGGACGACGGCGGTGTTGAAGAACGCGCCCTGGAGGTAGAACGCCTGCTCCTGGGGCGACAGGCCGGAGGGGAGCGGGATCCGCACGCGTGACAGGTGGCCGAGCAGGTAGCGGGTCAGCCGGTGGCGGCGTTCCATGTGCCGCAGGCCGGTGCACTTGAGCGAGGTGACCACGTCGTTCGCGTTGCCCACGATCAGGTCCCGGGCCTCGCGCGGGCACGGCTCGGCGAACACCAGCTCGTAGGAGAACTCGGCCCACAGGGGCATCGTCAGGTCGCGCAGCCGTACCAGCCCCCGCGCGTCCGCCAGCGTGCGGGCGGCGCAGCGGCGCGTGAGCTCCTCGGCCTCGTGGCGCGGCACGGCGAGCAGCCCACGCGTCGCCCTGGCCACCGCGTCGTACCGCTCGCCGGCCTCCAGGTGCTCCTGGTGCATCTCGGGGCCGGGTGACAGCCAGTACCAGAACAGGTCCGACAGCGCCGCGCCCTTGCTCCGCCCGCCGGCGGCCGGGTGCGAGTAGACCTCCTTGAAGCGGTCGACGCTCACGAGGTCGCCGGGGACGGGGATGCTCTCGTCCCCGTTGATCCGGTTGAAGACGCGTACGCGCAGCGCCACGACCCTGGCGGGCAGCCACCACGGCAGGCTCGCCACGACCGCCAGCACCAGCGACAGGATGATCAGCCCGATCAGCATGGCCGCCGCACCATGCCCGGATCGAGGTCGCCGATCGACGCGCAGCCGCACAGCGCGAGCGCGTGCTCGACCTCCGCGCGCAACCGGCCGAGCACCCGGAGCACCCCCCGCTCGCCGTCCGCCGCCAGGCCCCAGATCACCGGTCGGCCGACGGCCACCGCCGTGGCGCCGAGCGCCAGCGCCTTGACCACGTCGGTGCCGCGCCGGATCCCGCCGTCCAGCAGCACGGGCACGGCCCCTGCGACGGCCGCGGCGACGTCCGGCAGCAGGTCGATCGCCGCGGGAACGGTGTCGAGCTGCCGCCCGCCGTGGTTCGAGACCATGATCGCCGAGACGCCGTGGTCCAGCGCGATCCGGGCGTCGACGGGATGCGTGACCCCCTTGACCGCGATCGGCAGCGCGGTCATCTCCCTGAGCCGGTCGATGTGCTCCCATGACAGCTCGGGCGACATGACGATCGGGCGCACGCGGTCGCCGTCGCGCAGGTTCTCGCAGCACAGGTGCTCGGGCAGGTCGTGGAAGCCGTTGCGCAGGTCCCGCTCGCGCCGCCCGAGCACGGGCGAGTCCACGGTGACGACCAGCGCCTTGCAGCCGGCCGCCTCGGCGCGGCGCACGACGGCCTCGGTGAAGGCCAGGTCCGGCTGAACGTACAGCTGGAACCAGAGCTCGGCGCCGGGCGCGGCGGCCGCCACCTCCTCGATCGCGACGGTGGCGGCCATGCTCACGATCATGATCGTCTCGGCGGCGGCGGCCGCGCGCGCGGTGGCCCGCTCGCCCTCCGGGTCGGCGAGGCGGTGGAACGCGGTCGGCGCCACCAGCACGGGCATGGCGGCGCGGCTGCCGAGCAGGGTGAGGCCGGTCTGCAGCTTGGCCGCGCCGCGCAGCACCCTGGGCAGCAGGCCGATCCGGGCGAACGCGGCCTCGTTCGCGCGCACGGTGACCTCCTCATCGGCCCCGCCGGCGAAGTAGTCGTAGTGCGCGGGGTCGAGGCGGGCGCGGGCCTCGGCCTCGAACTCGCGCAGGCTCCACCGCTCCATCAGACCGGTACGGACGTCAGCTGCTCGGCGAAGAAGACCCGCAGGGGCTCGATGTGGATCTCCTTGGAGTTCCACTCGTTCTCGAGGTTCTCGGTGATGTGGTGGGCGACCGGGGGCTGACCGGGCACGTGGTGGCGGACAACGGGGTGGAGGTAGTGGCCCTCGTGCGCGCGGGCCGAGTCGCTCTGGCTGATCCGGCCCACCTCGATGTCGAAGGGGTCGATCTTGTCGTGGTCGGGCCCGTAGTCCAGGGTGATCGCGAAGTGGCCGCGCTCGCCGATCGGCGGGCCCTGCAGGTCGTACGGCAGCTCCTCCAGGTAACGGGCGGTGTCCCCGTCGAGCACGATGACGTCGGCCAGCAGCCCGAACTGCTGCCACAGCGCCGAGGTGCGGTTGACCCGTTCGATGACCGCCGCCGCGAGCGCCGCCGGGTCGGCGGGCAGCACCCTGGCGGGCCAGGGCACGCCGTGGTAGCGCGACTCCAGGACGCGGTGCAGCGCGCGCACGCCGTACCGGAAGCCGTGGATGAAGCCGCTGGTGCCGTGCTTGAAGTCGCGTGACTGCGTGATCGTGCCGGCGAAGTAGAGGTCCGGCACGTTGACGGACTCGTAGGCCGGGGTGAGCGACGGGAACCTGTCGTTGATCACCAGCTCGGGGCGGCAGCCGTCGCCGAAGATCGAGCCGTCGAAGCGGAAGCCGGTGCAGAGGATCACGCTGTCGTACGGGATGTCCTTGGTGACCTCGTCGACCCGGGCGAAGGAGACCGTCACCAGGTAGGTGCCGTCCGGTCTGCGCTCGACGCGCTTGACGTCTCCGTCGAGGATCGCGTTCTGGGACTTGAGCTGGTAGGTGTCCAGCAGGCCGTTGTTGACCGCCCGCAGGTGGCCGACGTAATGGGTGCGCCAGGCCATGCGGACCGAGTGCGGGCCCGCCACGTGAATGACCGCCGCGGTCTCCATCAGGTTGTCGGCCGTCTCGAAGGCCGAGTTGCCCTTGCCGATGACGAGCACGCGCTGGTTGACGTAGTCGGCCGGGTCGGTGGAGTGGGTGCCGTACAGGTCGGCCGTCTCGATGCCCGGGATGGGTGGGATGTTGGGCTTGGTGACGCCGGTCGCGACGATGACCCGCTTCGCCTCGTACGTACGCCCGGTCTCGTCCGTCACCCGGAACGACGGCCCCGGCCTGTCGACGCGGACCACCCGGGAGTCGTAGGCGATGCGCAGGCCGCGCTTCCGGGCGAAGTCGGCCAGGTAGCGGACCATGTCGTCGGCGTGCGGGAAGTACCGGTCGCTGTAGCGGGTGAACAGCAGGCCGGGGTCGTCGGACAGCAGCGAGTTCCAGTCCATCCGGAGGTTGAGCTCGGGGTCGTCCCATCCGGTGTACTTCTTGTTGATCGAGATCAGCGTGCGATGGCGCGGGTGGGTGCGGAAGAACTCGCCGGGCGCGGGACCCGCCTCGAGGATCAGGTAGTCCCGCCCCTGCTCGTGCAGGAAATACCCCAGCTGCAAACCCGCGGGGCCCGCGCCGATCACCAGGTAGTCCAGGGCCTTGTCCGGCACTGAAGCCTCCGTCACAACGATGTTATTGAACGGACAACATCAGTGTTGGCGGGCAATTCTCAGAATTTGATCAGAGAGGGCGCGTTTGTCGGGCTTGCCGCTGGTGGCGAGGGGGACGGCGGGCACGATCGTGATCGTCCTAGGGACGCTGTCCTCGCCGAGTTGCGCGCGGACCAGCGCCCTCAGCGCGCCCTGGTCCGGGGTCCGGCCCACCGCCGGGACGACGAACGCGTGCACGGCCTCGCCCGCGTCCTCGTCCGGGGCGCCCACCACGTACGCCTCGTCCACGTCGGGGTGGCCGGTCAGCGCGCGCTCGATCGGGCCCGCGTAGACCACCATGGCGTTGACCATGATCACGTCGCGGGAGCGGCCGGCCAGATGGAGGAAGCCGTCCGCGTCCAGGTGGCCGAGGTCGCGGGTGCGCAGCCAGCCGTCCTTCAGGGTGTCGCGGGTCTCCTCCTCCTCGCCCCAGTAGCCCCACATGAGGTACGGGCTGCGTACGTGGATCTCGCCCGTCGCGCCCGGGGGCAGTTCGTCGTCGTGCTCGTCGCGCACGCTGATCTCGACCCCGGGGTGCGGGCGGCCGACGGGCTCCAGCACGCCGGCGGCGATGTGGTCGGGGGTGAGCATGGCGATGTTGCCGGCCTCGGTCTGGCCGTAGCCCTGGTAGACGACCGGGCCCAGCTTCTCGACGGCCTCGGCCAGCCGCCGCGCGCTGATGGGCGACCCAGAGACGATCAGCGCCCGCAAGCTCCCCACCTCCACCTTGTCCAGAAATTTCAACATTTGGAACAGCCGGGGCACGGTGATGATCGAGCCGGTGATCCGGTGGCGCTCGATCGCGTACGGGAACATCGGCCGCCCGTCGTCCTCCGGGATCACCGCCGTGCCGCCACCGAGCAGGCACGGCGCCACGAACTCCATCACGACCATGCTGGCCAGCGTGCCGAACAGCAGGTACCGCTCGAAGGCCCTGGCCAGCCCGGCGGCGACGGGCGACCACACGCGCGGCTGCCACGCCCAGTGCTCGCCGAGCGCCCGGTACGTGATCGCGCACCCCTTCGGGCGGCCGGTGCTGCCGCTGGTGAAGGTCAGGGCCGCCACGTCGTCGGGGCGGGCGGTCAGGGTCAGCGGCCGTCCGTCGTCGGGGTGGGCCAGCAGGTCGCCGGCGCCCGTACAGGGGCCCAGGGACAGCACCGGCCGGCCGGGAAGGTGACGGGCCGCGGCGCGGCGCAGGTCGGGGCTCGCGGTCGTGGGGTCCACGAGCAGGGCGTCGATCCCCATCCCCAGCACGTGGGCGAGCTGCCCCTCCGGATAGCCGGGCCGGATGCCGACGACCCGGCAGCCCAGCGTGTGCGCGGCCATGTGGGCGGCGAACGCCTCGGGTGTGACGGCGGTGCGCACCGCGACGGCCCGCCCCGGGCCCAGGCCCGCGGCGCGCATGGCGCCCGCCAGCCGCCGGATCAGCTCCAGCAGCTCGCCCCTGGAGAGCGTCCTGTCGCCGTGCTCGAAGGCCGGGCTGTCGGGGGCGTCGCACAGCGCGTCGAGCAGCGGCTGCGGGAAGGGCATGTGCGCCTCCTCTGTGCTTTCATGTTCATGATTCACCGTTTTCGGATTCACCGTTTTCGGATTCACCGCGACGTTAGACAGCACAGATCAGAGCCCCATCAGAGACGTGCAGGTGGTGAGCGCGACGTGAAGGTGATCGGCGCGGGCTTCGGGCGCACGGGCACGCGCTCGCTCAAGGCGGCCCTGGAGATCCTGGGCTTCGGCCCCTGCTACCACATGTCCACGATCATCGCGGAGCCGTACCGCGTCCGGCAGTGGCTCGACGTCGGGGAGGGCCGCTCCCGTGACTGGGACACGCTGTTCGCCGGCTTCCGGTCGGCGCTCGACTGGCCCGCCTCCGCATACTGGCGCGAGCTGGCCGAGCACTACCCGGAGGCCAAGGTCGTCCTGACCGTCCGCGACCCCGCCCGCTGGTACGAAAGCGTCAGCGAGACCATCTTCCGCAGCGCCCTGGCGGAGCGCCGGCTCCCCCTGCGCCGCCGGGTGACCCGCTGGCTGGTCGCCCGCCGCGCGCCGGACTTCGCCCTGTACCCGCGCATGGCCAGGGCGACCGTCATGGACCGCGTCTTCGGCGGCCGCATCGACGACCGCGACCACGTCATCGACGTCTACGAACGGCACGCGGCCGAGGTGCGGGCGGCGATCCCGGCGGAGCGGCTGCTGGTGTTCCAGGTGCGGGACGGGTGGGAGCCGCTGTGCGCGTTCCTCGGCGTGCCCGTGCCGGAGGTGCCGTTCCCGCAGGTCAACGAGCGGGCTGCGTTCCGCGCGAAACGGCCGCGCCGGCTCCTTCGGCTGATCGTACGCGGCCGCTGACGGCTCGGGACCGCTCACGGCACGCGGACCGATCGCCCACCTGCACCCCCATGGCACGCGGACCCGATCACCCACCTGCACCCCCACGACTCGCGGACCCGATCACCCACCTGCACCCCCACGACTCGCGGACCCGATCACCCACCTGCACCCCCACGACTCGCGGACCCGATCGCCCACCTGTGCTCAGCCACCCCTGCTCGCCAGGTGCGGTCGTCCGTGATCCACCGGGCCGTCAGGCACGGATCCCCGCTCTGACACCGAGTGCTCCTGAATGCCATCCAGAAAGATCACGAATGCGTAGGGTGGCATGGCATGAATCTGGACCTTTCCGACTACCGCGCCAAACTGGCGTCCGCGTCCCCGGAACGTGCCTGGAAGTGCCTGCGCGAACTCACGCTCCACGGCGAGGGCGACGCGCTCGCGCTGGCCGCGGAGTTCGCGGAGATCGCCGAGGCGTCGTCCGAGAAGCTGCTCAAGCTGTGGCCGCAGGCGCTCGACCCCGACGCCTTCGCCGAGCACCTGCTCGCCCCCGCCTTCGACGACGAGGAACGTACCGACCTGGAGCTGCGCCGCCGTGACTCGCTCGCCGGGCTGCGCCACCTGACGACGCTGCGGACGCTGGTCCTGGACCACTGCAAGGGGCTCACCGACCTCTCCGAGCTCGCCGCGCTGACCGAGCTGCGCGAGCTCAAGCTGGACGGTTGCGCGGCCGTCAGCGACCTGCGGCCGCTCGCCGGGCTCGTCAGGCTGGAGCTGCTGGAGGTCGCCGGCTCTCCCGAGGTGTCCGACGTCTCCCCGCTGCTCGGCCTGCGCAACCTGCAGCGTCTCAGTCTGCGCAGCAGCGGGGTGACCGGCGTCGCAGGGTTCGGGGAGGCGTTCCCGTACCTGGGCCGTCTCAGCCTCGACAACTGCCGGTTCATCGAGGACATCCGGCCACTGTCCGGGCTGCGCCGCCTGACCGAGCTGGAGGTGAGCCGTACCAAGATCACAAGCATCGAGGGCCTGTACGGCCTCGACTCCGTGACCGAGCTGCACCTGCACTGCGCCCGCCTGACCAGCCTCGACGGCATCGCCGCCATGCCCGCGCTCGAAAGGCTCTATCTCGGCGGCTGCACGAAGCTGAAGAGCCTCGACGGCCTCGGCCACCACCCCCGCCTGACGAACCTCGGCCTGCCCAGCGCGCCGCTCCCCGACCTGCGCCCGCTGTCGCGGCTGCCCGCCCTGACCGAGATCGCCATCGACAACTTCAACAAGCTCACCTCGCTCGACGGGCTCGAAGGGCATCCGTCGATCAGCGAGGTGTACCTGGCCTACACCGAGCTGATGAAGGACTTCACGGCGCTCGCGCGCATGCCCGCCCTGCGCGTCCTGACCCTGCAGGGCCTGGACCACCTCTCCGACCTCAGCCCGTTCGCGGGGCTGCTGGGCCTGGAGGAGCTCCACGTCGCCTACACCGACGACCTGACCACCCTGGACGGGCTCGAACGCCTGCCCTCCCTGCGCGCCCTGCACCTCGACAACTGCGACTCGCTGGGCGACCTGGGAGAGGTCACCGGCTTCCCGTCGCTCAAGGAGATCACTGTGAGCCGCTGCCCGGCCCTGCCGCCCGACCTCCTGTCCGACCTGCGCGCCCGGGGCCTGCTCAGCGACTGACCTCAGCCGCTCGGAGCCTGGACAACGACTGACCTCAGCCGCTCGGAGCCTGGACAACGACTGACCTCAGCCGCTCGGAGCCTGGACAACGACTGACCTCAGCCGCTCGGAGCCTGGACAACGACTGACCTCAGCCACCGCTCGTGACTTGCTCAGCGACTGACCTCGGCCGCCGCCCGGGTCGACGTGGTGATGAGCTCGTCGGCGACCCATCGCGCGACGCCGGCGGGGTAGGGCGCCGACAGTCCGAGGACGATGTGCCGGAAGCCGGCGTCGATCGCCTCGCCGATCGCGTCCCGGGTGATGTCGGGCTGGTCGTAGGAGACCGGCAGGTGGATCGAGCGGATGATCGAGGCGGGGTCGCGACCGAGCTCGGCGCAGTAGCGGTCCATCAGCCGGCTGCGTGCGACGACGTCGTCGATGTCGCCGCCAGGGATGTTCCACATGTCGGCGTGCTCGGCGGCCACGCGCAGCGTCGGGCCCGAGCGCCCGCCGATGAGGATGGGCGGGTGGGGGCGCTGGACGGGCTTGGGGTTGCAGAACGCGCCGGTGAGCTTGACATGGGTGCCGTGGAAGTCGAACGGTTCGGCCTCGGTCCACAGCCGCCGGATGACCGTGCACGCCTCGGCGAGGCTCTCCACGGCGTGGGCGGCGTCGTGGAAGGGCAGGCCATGCGCTTCGTACTCGCGCCGGGCCGACGGCCAGCCGGGTCGTGAGCCGACACCGATGCCGAACTCGAGCCGTCCGCCGGAGACGATGTCGACGGTCGCGGCGATCTTGGCCAGCAACGCGGGCGGCCGGAAGCGGTTGCTGGTCACGAGCAGGCCGAGACGCAGCCGCCCGGTCTGCGCGGCGAGGGCCGAGAGCAGGGTCCAGCCCTCGTACGTCGTTCCGTTCGGGTCGCCGAAGATGGGCAGGAGGTGATCGAACAACCATGCGTGCTCGATCTCCGGGATCGTGTCCGCCTCGCGCCAGACCCGCAGGACGTCCTGGTAGTCGACCTGCGATGGGGCGGTCATGATCCCGAAGCGCGGCCTGGAGGTGTGCAACATCGGGCCGTTGATCCTTTCGCTCGTTCAATCGGAACACGGTTCAGCACGGCGCTTCGTTACGGCGCTCAGCTTGGTGGCCAGGACTCTGCTCTGGCATCATGAGCAATCGGAACCTCGTTCCGACAACGATAAGGAACACAGTTCCGTTTTGGCAAGCTCGACAGTGGAGGAAGCGGCACGGTGAACGACCGCGACGAGGGTGGCGCAGAGCGCGCGGCCCCGCGCAAGCGGGCCGACGCCCGGCGCAACGAGAGGACTCTGCTCGACGCCGCGGCGGCGGTCTTCGTCACCTCGGGCGTCGAAGCGCCGGTGCGCGACATCGCGGCCAGGGCGGGAGTCGGGGTGGCCACGATCTACCGCCACTTTCCCACGCGGGCGGACCTCATCATCGCCGTCTACCGGCACCAGGTCGAGGCCTGCGCAGAGGCCGCCCCAACCCTGCTGGCGAGCGGCGTGACCCCGCACGCCGCGCTGAGACGCTGGATCAACCTGTTCGTCGACTTCCTGGTCACCAAGCACGGACTGGCCGCGGTGCTGCAGTCGGACGACGCCGGCTTCGACACGCTGCACGCCTACTTCCTCGACCGCCTCGTACCCGCGTGCGCCCAGCTCCTCGAAGCCGCGGCCGCCGCCGGGGAGATCCGCTCCGACGTGGATGCTTACGAGCTCATGCGGGGCGTCGGAAACCTCTGCATCGGGGCCGACAACGACCCGCGCTACGACGCCCGCCGCCTGGTCGAACTCCTCATCGCAGGACTACGCCTGCCGCACCTCTAAGGTTGGCGGAGCGGACGACGTTCACGCGCCTGCCCCACGGACCAGGCTCGGCGGAGCGGGCGACGTTCACGCGCCGTCCGCACCGCCAGGGTCGGCGGAGCGGACGGCGTCCACCGCACACCTTGGCTTCGTACGACGACGCCGAGGACCGCTTCACGCTTGGCCGGCGCTTCGGCGATGTCGCGGATCAACGTTCCGAATCCCACCAGCGTGGTGGCGCAGGCGAGAAACACGCCGATCTGGCAGATTTCGATCCGGCCCGCAATGCCGCTGCACCCCGGCCGAACCAACGCCTTTCTTGACGAACCCGGTCTCATGCACGATCAGCACGCCGTCGGGGCCGAGCCGGTCGACGATGAGCTCGCGGAGGTCATCGCGGACCGCATCGACATCCCAGCGGACAGTACGCAGCAGCCGCTGCAGGACCTGCGGCCCGGTCAGCCCGGCGCGTTCGGCCAGATTCCAGACATTCATGTGGTCGAGGTCGGCAACAGCCCACCCGCGTAAGCACCGGCGGCGCGACGTGGCTCGATACGGCCGAACCGGCCGGCGATCCGGGCCAGCAGCTCGTTGATCAGGCGGTGGCCGTTGCCATGTGACCTCAATGCCTCAAGATCGCGAAGTGCCACTGGAGTACAAGGGCTAATTTGGACGATCCCACCCATGGCCCGCTAACGCACTCCCACTCAGGCGTAAAACCTCCATTAATTAACACAAAGGGCGTGTCGAGCCGGTGCTCGCCGACCCTCAGCCGGTCATCGACATCGTCGATGACATCGTTCCCAACACCAGCGTGCTTTCGAACCTGCTCCCGAACACGAACGTGTCGCCCTCATTGGTGTGCATTCCCACGGCGAGCAACATAAACTCCGTCAAGGGCAACAGAAACCAGACGAGCAACAGCCAGACCAATAACTGCACCCAGAGCGCGCAGACGACAACGCCGCCCTCGAACGGAGGCCTTGCGGGCTACCAAGCAATAGAGGGAACTCCTTTCACCGTCGCCCCGCGCACCATCGAAAACCGGATCCTGACCTGCCCGGCCGGGAAGGTGGTCCTCAGCGGAGGCTATGCCCTCGATGCTTCCTTCCGCGCAGCTCAGCCGGACAGCGTCTCTCAAGTCACTAATAGGCGACTGTCAGACACCACTTGGGAAATCGGCGTTTACAATGGGACGGACCAGAACATAACAGTTCACCCTGAAATCATCTGTGCTACTGCCCCATAGTCTGTGCACGTACGTGGACGCTTGAGTGACAGGCTCCAGCCACGGCCTTCCGGTCTGTCCGTAGTCCCACCCGCCCGGGAAACCGGCTGGCCCTGGGACGACGGGCAGGCGAAAGGCCGGCCTCCAGTTCAGCTCCCCACCTGAAGGAACACGCGTCGGCACCGTCCCGCCCCAGAACGCCCCGCCGGCAGCGTCTCATCAAGGAACGCGGTCGGTCGCACAGGCCGAACCTGAGGAAGCCCTGCGCGACCCCGAGAGGCGGTCCCACCCAGCCGTGCCGACGAGGGTTGAACGTGGCCCTCGACGTCGATGGGCGGTGTCGGGACCGAACCAGCGACAAGCACCCGACTTGGGGTCCCCCTGTTCAGAGGCCACTTGTGATGCATGTGCCGGCACGGCGAAGACCACCCCAGACCTCCAGAGGAATGGTGACGGAGCAGAGCGCCAGCACGTAAGATCATCCTGTGCGAGTCGATCCTTCACTTTCTCGGGCCAGATCCAAGGTCTCTATTTTCTTGAGTTATCCGAAACCCTGCAACTCAAAACAAGAGGAATTTATCGGAGCTCTCTGCGGCTACTTGGACGACCGTGGATTCGCTCCTCGCACGCTGGGCGTGACCGACTACGACACGGACGCCCCCCTGAAAGCCATCCGCCGTTTATTGCTCGAATCGAACGGCCTGATAACAATTGCCTTCCGTCGCACATACATCGAGCGGGCCATCGGGAACCACATGACCGACTTGACGGACCGCTCTCCGTACGACATCACAGATCAGTGGCTGACCAGCCCCTGGTCGCACATTGAACCCGCAATGGCCTTCCAGCTGGGCCTCCCGATCCTGATCCTACGAGAACGCGGCGTGATCGCCGACGGCATACTCGAAAAAGGGGTTCTGGGCCTGTACATGCCCGAGTTCGATGCCGATATGCCAACGAGCCAATATTTTCAGTCTCCGGAGTGGCGCGACCTCATCTGGAAGTGGGAGGGGCAGGCTCGCCAAGTGGTCGAGACCAAAGGGAATCCACCGAAGCTCTATTAGCTCATTAGCACTCCAGCCGTAGATCGTGATCTTGACGCTGGAGTCGGGTGAGAACGCGTACGGCCACTGCCTGATTCATCGTGTTTTTGTGAGGAAAAAGAAGATCGAACAGTGGTCGCGAGCCATGGCGTAGCGCCTGGCCGGTGGAGCGTGATGATGGACGAACTGCCGGCCGGGATCGCCGGCCGGTTCGCCCGCATCGAACCTCGACGGCGGGCGGCGGCGTTCGTGGCCGGACTGCTGGCCGAACACGCCGGAGACCTGACCCCCGCGCTGGAAGCCGGCCAGATCAGCCACGTCATGGCGGTGGCGTCCAACCATCGCATCCCCACCGCGGCCGGAACCCGGCGCGCCGACGAGATCGCCGCTCGCCTACCGAAGACCGCCGGGCGGCGACTGCCGGCCGGGGCAGCGGCCAAGGGGCAGCGCTACTACGACTGGGCGCTCATCACCATCGCCAACAGCCGAGCCGGGCCGCCGCTGGGTGCTGATCCGCCACCACCACCGCACCGGTAAGCGGGTGCGCCCGGTGTGGTGCCACTGCTGGTCTTGGTCAAGGTGGCCGGCACCCGGTGGCGCATCGAGGAGTCGTTCCAGACCGGCAAGGGCCCTTCCTGGCCATGGTGGCCGCCCGAGAGTGCGGCGACCACCAGTCCGAGCCCGCCTGGTGCCGATGACCTTGCCGGAAGTCCAGCGCCTGTTCACGCGTCTGATCGGCGCGCCCCTCCGCAGCATTGCGTTCGTCGAGCACTAACCACCAGGTAACCACGCACTTCGAAGTGCGTTCTTGTAGCACGTGCCGACCCGAGTGAACAGTGTTCCCATGAACATGCGGCATGAACGAATCAGCATCCTCGGTCTGGGAGCCATGGGAAGCGCGCTCGCGAGCGCGCTCCTCGAAGCCGGTCGCGAGGTGACGGTCTGGAACCGTACGCCCGGGAAAGCGGGCAAACTCGTTGCGCGCGGTGCGCGGGAGGCGTCCAGCGTGGAAGAGGCGATCGGGGCGGGTGACCTTACGGTTACTTGCCTGCTGGACGACGCCAGCGTCCGTGAGGCGCTCGCACCGGCCATGCGGAAGCTGGCCGGGGGGATGCTCGTCAACCTCACCAGCGGCTCTGTACGGCAGGCGCGCGAGCTCGCGGGATGGCTCGAGGGGTACGGGGTGCGCTTCCTCGCGGGCGGGATCATGGCCGTGCCTCCGACGGTGGGTAGCGAGGGAGCCTTCATCCTCTACAGCGGTGCGCGTGACGTGTTCGACCGTGTCGCCCCTGTGCTCGGCCCCATTGGTCGTCCTCATTGGGTGGGCGAGGACCCAGGGTTCGCGGCGCTGTATGACATGGCCGCGCTCAGCGGCATGTACGGCATGAGCGCCGGGGCGGACCACGCTGTGGCATTGATCCACGCGGAAGGCGGCGACGTGGAGACGTTCAAGCGTGAGGTGCTCCAGCCGTGGATGGAGCAGATGCTTCCGATCACGGTCGCCGGCGCCGACGTGAGCGAATCCGTCCCCGACGAGTACAACCCCGCGATGCAGGCGACCGGCCTGGAGAACATCCTCTCCGCTTCCGCGGAGGCGGGTGTGCCCGCGGATCTGGCCGGACACCTGCGCGCCTCGCTGTGGCGGATGCAGCGCGCCATCACCGCCGGCTGAGCCCGTACCAGGGCACCCAGGAGTCGGGCGGGGCGGCCCGGCTATCATGAGGCGGGTGCGCAACCCGCCCTACATCTGTGCCCTCGACGCCGCGATGGACGTCGTCGGAGGCAAGTGGAAGGCGCTGATCCTCTGGGCGCTGGACGAGCGGCTTCATCGATTCGGTGAGTTGCGCCGCAGCCTCCCTGGCGTCAGTGAGAAGGTGCTCGCCCAGCAACTACGCGAGCTCGAGGCGGACGGGATCGTCCGGCGGACCGTGTTCGAGGAGACACCGCCCCGAGTCGAATACGAGCTGACAGACGAAGGTAGTGCGCTCTACGCGGCGCTGGGCGCCCTGGGGGAATGGGGCGTCCGTCGCATGCACAAGCTCGATATCGTCCCCACCCACGGCAAGGAATAAGCCGAGGCGAGAAGGGCCGGCTTGTTAGCGATGTCGAGGGCATCTCATCGAGGATGAGGAAGCCGCCGCGGTTCGATGCGGGCGAATCGGCGGCGATCCTAACCATCAGTTCGTCTATCGTCACGCTCCACCGGCCCGCTCACGATCTACGGCGGAGTATTAGCGGGTTCTCCCTGACACGTCACTCCGACCGGCGGCAGATCAACCGCGTCCCGACTCAACTCGCGTACGTTCACCCCGTCCATCCCGTCTGCCGCCGACCCACTGCGGCGCGACGGTGCGGTTGACCGGCTCGCCCGCACTTGTGCCGCCATGTCCCGCATCGTCGCGGCAGGGCCATCGGCGTTCGTGGGAACTCCGGCCCCAAGGCTCTTGCGGAGGTTCCCTTGCCTATGGCCCTGCGCGGACCCGCACCCTTTGCCTGTGCCACTCGTAGCTGAAGGCCGGGCTAATCTGCATGATCATGACCTGCGATAACTCACGTGCAACGGCGTTTGAACCACGAGTGTGACGAGTCCCGAGAAAGCGGGTGAATGTCACGTAGCCGTCATCGGCTCGTGGGCCTCGGGATTCAGGTAAGCAGAATTCGCAACAAGCCCGAGGGGACATAGCCATGAACAGCAACAAAAGCGTGGTCCGCCTGAGCACATGGATGGCATACGGCGACATCATAGAGAGAGCGGATATATCAATGGTATGTACCGATCGGCCGGTGGACCCGACTGGGCCCCTCCCCACCTGCGATTCAGGAAGCAAGCCACTGCGGCAACACTCCTGTTGAATGCTCGACGCACGCTTCATCTGGCGTTCGCTGCCCGAAACGGCACCCGGCGAGAGTCCTCTCTCAGCCGCTACCACGATCCGCAGAGCCATGCAAAGGAGTAGTAATCGCGGAAGCGATCGGATCACCGGCGGTCTCGACCAGGCTTGAAGACGCGCGACCGCTTGGGCGACATAAGAATTATGACCCATCCTCTCTCCATGAGCACCTTATGCAAGGAGTCATCTTCTCCGGAGGATCTCTCATCTGTCCCGATAGCTGTCTCGGCGGCTATACCCCTGGAAGGGACCACGGGCTTCTTGCTGCCGAGCTGGACGAACACTGCTATTGCAGTCAGAAGAAGCCAGGCTGTGGCCAAGAAGGCCACCAGCGCCCATCTGGGAGCGACGAAGTCGGACGGATGCATGCTGAGGAAACCGAAGCAGAATAGCGAGACCACGGTCAGGACAAGTGTCACGACGGGAACCAGTGACCGATGCCTGTGGGCCCAAGCGGTACGCCAGTTCGTCGCCTTGACCATAATCAAACAGATCGCCATGACGCCGACCAGGACAAGACCCACCGCTTGCACCGTAGATGATTCGGGGCAGGCGACGAGTGGCTCCTGGCCGGATGAGCCAAAGCGGATGAGCTCCGAATCCTGGGATCCCATCACAAGGAAGAGCAGTCCGCAGACGGGAATTATCACGACGCTGACCCAGCGGGCCAACTCTGCTATAGACGCACATTCTGGCTGCATCTCGAGAAGTAGACCTAGCGCGTGAAACAACATAGAGATGGCAAGAGTGAAGGTCAGCCCCGCAACGAGTTCGCCACCTGCCGTGCGCCCATCTGCCGCTCGGGTGCCCGCGAGGACGGAATACTGAATCATCGAGAATATCAGGGAAAACAGGGTTGCAAATAATGTCGCCAATGCGTCCGGGTTCTGGCGAGGCGCACGCGCATCCTTCTCTTTGACCCCAAGCAGCAGTACTAATGCGGCGAAACACAAGCCGGCCATGGCTCCGGCAGCCTGTGAATAGTAGCCGGAAGTGATGGGGATTTGGAAGGCATCACGAAGGGGGCACGGCTCTACTGAAGGGGTAGACCTCAACAAAAGGTACCATTCGCCCATCACGTCTTTCACCCTTCCCTCCATTCTCGATCATCTCACGTAGACCCGGATCACAAGGAGAGAAAGACGTGAAGAGTGCCAGTGACCCTTTTCATTCTCCGGCAGCGGATGCTGTTCACGACATGATCGCGGAAGTGTTCGCCTGATGGCGTATCAGAGCCCCCGGTAAACGGGTTGTCGACCAAGATCAACCGCCAGCCCAGAGGCTCCGAGTTGCATGAAACGTCCAGGTCCTGGCCAATCCTGACGGCACACCCCTGTGGACCTCCGACTCCTTGCCGGCTCGGTGCAAGACCTCAAAGCCGCCCGGATCCGGGGCATCCTGCTCCGCCTGCAGACCGCCGACCTGGTCACTCTGGCTGATAAGGGCTACGTCGGCGCCGGTGAGCACGTGCGCGCGCCCTACAAGGCCCGCAACAAGCCCGCCTCGCACAAGGCCGCCAACGCCGCCCACGCCAAGCTCCGCGGACCCGGCAAGCGCGCCCACGCACGACTGAAAACCTGGCACATCCTGCGCAAACTCCGATGCCGCCCGCTTCTCGCAGGTCAGCTCATCAAAGCGATCCTCGTTCTTCAGTCCACGAAGCGGGATGAAAACGTTCAGTGGCGTCATCCCACCTTTATGATCTCGCGGTGAAGATCTGGACGGAGCGCCCTTCCAAGACCGACGTCGAAGCGGTCGTTTGCCGCTACTTCAGCCTCCTCCGAGCTGGGAAGATCTCTGAGGCCGAACAACTCGTCGATCACTCATCGGTCCGGCATGTGCTCAAGTCGCTATGGACCGGCTCGGTTGGAGCGAGCGCCGATGCGGACAAGGCGAGTTGCTGCCTTGCTGCCGATGAGTGGGAGCAGGACCTGTCTTGGCTCTGCGAACTCGACCTCGGAGGCTTCAGCTGGGGCCACACTGGCAGCCATCTCTACGTCGAGGTCACCTACCGCGCGCAGATGATCGAGGTGTCATTGGGCTTTTGGGTCAAGCCCACCGACGCTGGCTGGGTTGTCGCGGGACCGTCCACCCTCTGGTAGGACACACGAAAGAGCGGCCCTCGACGCCGTGGCAGCCAAACACACCCAGCCGCTGGCATGACGCCAAGGTTACTTTCTGCGCGACTCTTTCGGCAACGTGTGGTGGATTCAGAGCCACATCGAGGAAGTGACGCCCGAGGAGGTGGAGCGGTGCTCGGGGACCCTACTCCGGTGGCTTTGCCCGGTAATAGGTCAGGAACATGTCGACGCCCGTGGTGATGAGCTGTTCGGTGAAGTCGGCGTCGAGGCGGTCGCCGTAGGCACTGTGCACGACGTGCGGGTAGAGCACCAGCGCGTAGAACTGGGTGAGCGCCAGGGGCATGTCCGGGATGTCGAGGTCGTCCCGCTTGCTCAGCGCCTCGCCGAGGGGTCCGGAGAAGCGGTCGGGCCCCTGCTCGCGCCACGCGCGTCCGAGCTCGGGGAAGCGCTGAACCTGAGCTGCGATCAAAGTGCGCAGGGCCTGGACGTCGGCGCGGGTCATGCCCTCCACCCAGGAGCGCGCCGTACGCAGCAGGAGGTCACGGATGTCACCGCCGTCGCGCAGGTGCTCGCTCATGGCCCGGAAGGACCGGCCGAGCGCCTGCTCCAGAGCGTCGCCGATCACTTCGAGGAACAGCTCTTCCTTGCTGCGGAAGTGGTTGTAGACGGTCACCTTGGACACGTTCGCCTCGGCGGCGATCCGGTCCATCCCTGAGCCAAATCCCTGGCCCACGAACACCGTGCGCGCGGCCCGGATGATGGCCGCCCGCTTGCGCGCGGCGCGTTCCCCGGTCGGGATGCGCCTGGGAGTCTCGTTCACCGTTCTCATGCTACCCACCTCCTGAACTGAACAGTTGAGTTCATATGAACTGATCCGTATAGTTCAGTTCGTCGCCCAGGACCTGGCCGACCTCCCCCGGGGAGGCCCCTGAACAAGAGAGCGATTCACCGATGAGCGAACTCAAGATCCTCGGCATCTCGGGAAGCCTGCGTGCCGACTCGCACAACACCGCCCTGTTTCGTGCCGCCCAGCAGGTGGCGCCCGGCGGCCTGTCGGTGGAGATCTACGATGAGTTGCGCGACATTCCCCCGTACGACCTGGGCTTCGACCACCCTGGGCGGCGGCCGGCAGTCGTCCATAACCTGCGGTAGCGCATCACCGCCGCCGACGGGATGCTGATCGCCACCCCCGAGTACAACTACTCCATCCTCGGCGTCCTGAAGACCGCCCTCGACTGAGCCGGAGCCGACTGGGCCCAGAGCGAGAGCCTGCCGCTGCTGCGCAAGCCCGTGGCCGTCATCGGCGCCGCCCCCACCAACTTCGGGTCGGCACGGGCCAACTCGCCCCGCGCCAGGTGGTGCGGACCGAGTCTGACGTCGTCAAGCCCGAGCTCATCGTCTTCCGTGCCCACGAGCGTTTCGACGAGGCGGCAACCTCGCCGAGGTGGCCACCATCGACCTCCTGCGGGACGTGCTGGACGCGCTCGCCGCCAAGGCCCGCGCCGCCAGGCAGCCGCAGCTGTCGAACGCCTGATCCGTCCGCCCACGGCCCCTGGCCCGCAGCCGCACAGCGCGGGTCAAGGGCCACCAACCGCGAAGGAAGTGAACGCCATGCCTGTGCAGGGCACCGTAGCCGAAGGTTTCGAGAACGTACGAGACGCCTTCGCCGAGGTCGTGGCCGCCGAGCCCGGCCTGAGCGCACAGCTCGCCGTGCATGTGCGCGGACGGCGGGTCGTGGACGTGTGGGCAGGAGACGGCGTGTCCGGCGACTCCTTGCTCGCGCTGTATTCATCGGGCAAGGGCGCCGCGCACCTGGTGGTCGCGCTGCTGGTCCAGGACGGGATTCTGGACCTGGACCGCCCGGTGGCCCACTACTGGCCGCAGTTCGCCGCCGAGGGCAAGGGCGAGCTCCCACTCCGGGAGCTGGTCGGCCATCGGGCCGGAGTGATCGGCGTGGATGGCGGGATGAGCCCGGACGAGCTGGCCGACGACCGGCTGCTGGCCCAGCGGCTGGCGGGCCGGCGTCCGTACTGGCGGCCGGGCAGCGCCTACGGCTACCACGCCCTGACCATCGGCGCGCTCACCGGCGAGGTGGTGCGCAGAGCGAGCGGCGCCTCGCTCCAGCAGGTGTACGAGCAGCGCGTACGGGCCCCGTACGGACTCGACTTCTACCTTGGCCTGCCCGAGCACGCGGAGGCGCGATACCTGCCGGTGCAACCCTTGATGCCCGAGCAGCAGGCCATCGCCGACCGGCACGCCCCCGCGCCCGACAGCCTGATGGGCGTCGCCTTCAACCTCAACGCCACTCCGCCCACCGACCTGGTCGCCTACGCCAACACGCGTGCCGTGCGGGCGCGGGGCCCCGCCTCGGGCGGCAGCGTGGGCAGTGCGCGCGGCCTGGCCACGCTCTACGCGGCGGCGATCTCCGAGGTCGGCGGACGGCCACCGCTGCTGAACCCGGGGACCCTGTCCGAGTTCACCAAGCCGCACGCGATCGGCACCGACCTCGTCACCGGCGAACCCGACCACTTCCTGCTCGGCTTCGAGGCCCAGGCCATGCGCTACCCGGAACTCGGTGCCGACGCCTTCGGCCACAGCGGTGCGGTCGGCGCGCAGTCCTTCGCCGACCCTTCCAGTGGGGTCGCCTACAGCTACACCCGGCGTCGTTTCTCCTTCGGCGGGGGCGGCGGCGCGCCGGAGAACCGGCGTCTGGTGGCAGCGGTCATGCGCGCCGCCCGACAACACTGACGCCGGACGATCGATGCCCGTAGCGCCATGAGCCCGACCTACGACGCGTTGGCGATCGCGTCGCCCGGGGTGCTCTCCCCGGGCGACCGGCCATCTACCGGCCGCCGGCCTTCCTGAGCGCGTCGCCGAGCGCCTCGGTGCTGATCGCACCGACGATCAGGTCGCCGTTGTCGAAATCGGACAGGTTCAGCTCGGGCTCGGTTGCCGCGTCCGATCAAGCTACCGGCATCACGGCTATCAACTCGCGAACCACCCTCTGATCTGGTTGATCAGGCGCAGATCTTCACCGCGTCAGTCATGTTGTCCGCCGACTGGGGCATGTCGCCCTTCGCACCGTCGGGCACGCTCACGAGTAGCTGCCATTCGGCACCCGTCCAGTTGTACAGTGCGACGCTCTTGCCGGTCCGGTTCTGATACGAGGTCAGCCGGTCCCCCAAGCCGGCGCTCCCGATGTCATGCATGCCGCAGGTGGCGTCCTTTTGAACGATCATGGTGTCCTCACCTTGAGCGCCATCCCATGCGCAGAACAGTCCACCGGGGCAGCTCCACCCCGCCGCACCGTTGGTCGGCTTGGATGATTGCTTGGAGGAGTTGTGGCCACTCTTGGGGTTGCCTGCTGAGGCGGAGTGGCTACCGCCGTCCTGGCAGACCCCGACTGCCCGGCATACCGGTTCGCCCCACAGCGGTGAGGTCACGAGGGCCGTGATCAGGCCGATGACGGCGACCACTATGGGTACCAGCGAGCTGCTGCTTTCTCTCCCTGTCATGCAGACTCTCCTCGTTTGGGGGGTTGTGGCCTGGTGAGGGCATGGCGTGTTACTGGATGGTGCTGGTGCATCGGGGGTCCTCGTTCCGGATGCGTGGTCTGGTGATCTACCGCGCAAGTGAAGGCCGTCTTGGCCGTGGCACCGGTGAAGACGGGATTGTCGGTGCCGAAAACCCCGGATGAGGTGCTTCAGCCGCCAGCCGGTGGCACCGACGCCCGGCGCGGTGCCCCATCTCGTGGGTGATGATGTGGGCGCATCACCAGCGGTCCGGCGGCGCCGAGCCTCCCGTGGGGCCGTCGATGCGCATGCCCCGTGCCATGACCCTGAGGTCGTCGATCGCCGCGAGGCCGGGCATCCGCATCTCAGGCAGATCTCCCACGATGATCTACACCCAGCGATCGGCCACGCCCTTGAACGCCGCCTTCTGCGTCTCCGACAGTCCGCCCAGGAACTCGACCTTGACGAGGACGGGTGATTCCGTAGCTGAGAGCATCTTCGCCCGGGTGACGTCGGCGATTGCCCTGCATGTCTCGTTGGTGGCCACGGGCCACTCCCTCCGTTACCTGCTCCATGAAGGTAAACCGGCAACGATCTGCGCGCCTGAGTAACCCCATACTCAATTCGGCCGGTGGGAGGAGACGCCGCGAAGGGCGGCGGAGGACTGCGGGCGTTCACCTGAAGAGGTCGACCTCGTCCGCGATCCGGACAAGGACATCCCACCGTGGATCGCCGTGTGGCGCTAGGTGCGCGAAGGAGTCGACACCAAACCAAGGGCTCAGGCCGCTTCCTTGCGCTGCCGGCGTGCCCTCTGGAGAACATCGCCCGCCATAGCGGGACGGCTGTCACCGAAGCCGTCCACCGTAAGCGGATCCGCCCCGCACCCCTGCAAGGAGCTGCGGCGATGGACACCCTCTTCGCCCGTCGGTCACCCACCCATGCGAAAGGATGCCGCCCTGGCGTTGAAAGAGCGCGCCGAACAGCAGGCTGCCGACAAGGAGGCCGCGGGCGATGCGTGGGTGGGCAACGAGCTCGTTGTCACGACCAAGCACGGCACGCCGTACGAACCCCGCAACTGCAACCGGCACTTCCACGCCGCCTGCCAGCAGGCTGGCGTGCGGCTGATCAAGGTGCATGACACGCGCCGCACGTGCGCTTCGCTTCTCGTCGCGCTGGAGGTGCACCCTCATGTCGCGATGCAGATCCTCCGGCGCAGCGAGATCGCCGTAACGATGGAGATCTCCGACAAAGGCGACAAGGAACGCTCTCAGACGCCTTGGAGACAGTCTCGACCGATAGGGACTGCTGCACTTTGCTGCTGCACAAAGATCAAAAGGGCCACTCCCTGTGTTGGGATGTGGCCCTTGATCATGGTGGGCGATACTGGGATCGAACCAGTGACCTCTTCGGTGTGAAGGAACATCGGGGCATCTGGAGATGTCGATCTGAGTCGATCGCGGGGCTTCTCACCTCGCCAAATTCTCCGAGGAGGACGCGGATGATCCGAGGAAGTCACAAGGTGTTGGCTCCCAAAATTGGCTCCCCGCGGCTCCTTCTCAGTAAGAGGGTGGTCGTCATGTCTACAAGATCAATAAGTGCTCCAATCCAGGACAAGACCCGCAGCACATCGACCACACCGTCAGGACGGTCCGCCACCGACTGGACCGGCTCTCGGCCGCTCACCGAGAAAGATGGACGCTGCTCCTCCGGTAAGCAACCAGCACGACCTTGATCATTATGTCCTGCTGGAGAATTCGACCACACCACCCAGTGGGACATCGACTCCAGTGTGATCAAGGTTGCGACCCTCGGTCGCCCCGGAAGGCGACCGCCACGGCATCCGAGCAGGTATTATGCCGTTCTCGGCGCCGCCACGAAGACTTGCGAATTCACAATCAAGGAACATCTAGGGCGATATCCCCTTAGTGACCTACCGCGTGTCGCGTGAGCACTAAGGTTCCGGCACCCCCTTACTTGGGTGATTCCTACGGGAGCTGAACTGTAGGAGACAACGCCGACAGTTTCGCCGCGTTCCGCCAAATCGGCGCTAACAACATCAATTGCTGCAGTTTCACCGTCTCCCGTACGTCCTCGGCTGCGGGACCTACATGCCGGCCACGAAAGTGCTTCCATCCCCTAGATGCCGAGTATAGATATCGGACAGGATAAATTCGGCTTTGTGGCAAGGTAAGCGGCAGGCCTGGGTACGCGCCATCGGCGTCGCTTCGGGCGGCTTCACCGTGATCACGCACCTTGGCGTTCGCCATCATATTGAGTTCCATGCAGGCGAGAGGCTAATTGTCGGTAGCCCCTTGTACGGTTTCGGGCCATGAAGACAATTAGCCCCGCCCAGCGGGAATCAGATCCCGACGAATGTCCGTTATGGGCACATAGCCGTGCCAACGGGACTGAGCGCAGGCACCTTCTTGAGGATCATCTTCGGTCGGTGGCCTGGTGGGCGGGGCAGTTCGCCGAGGCGTTTGGCGCTGACCAGCTTGCTCGTTGGCTGGGGCTGACGCATGACTTCGGGAAGGCTGCCGATATTTGGCAGCGGAGACTGCTTGAGGTGGAAGGCACCGATGATCCTGTGGGGATCGATCACCGAGCAGCGGGGACTCGGTTCCTGGTAGACCAGCTTGGGTTCGACGTGTTCGCTCTACCGGTCTATGGCCATCATGGCGGGTTGGATCATCCGAGCGCGATGGCGAACTTCCTGGCGTCTCCTCCGCTGGATGCCGTGCATGAAGAGCAAGCGCTCCAGCGCCTGCGGGCTCGTCTTCCTGAACTGGCTACGCCGTTGGCTCCGATCTGGCCGCCGTGCGCCTCTGATGCGCTAGGTGCTGAGCTGTTGACTCGGATGTTGTTCAGCGCCTTGGTCGACGCGGACCACTTGGATACCCAGGTTCATTTCGGTAAGCGACGCGAGCATGTTGCCGCCCCAGTGGCTGCGGCTCAACTGCTGGATCGGTTCGAGGCTGGGAGGAAGGCCAAGCTGAGCGATCGACGCGATCGGACACCGAGTCCGGTTGATCCGTTGCGAGGTGAGGTGTACGACGCGTGCATCGCCGCGGCGTCGCTTGAGCCGGGGTTCTTCAAGCTGGCCGCGCCTACCGGCCTCGGCAAGACGATCTCCAGTGCGGGGTTTGCGCTGCACCACGCGGTTGCGCACGGGTTGCGTCGAGTGGTGGTGGCGGTGCCGTTCATCTCGATCACCGAGCAGAATGCGAAGGAATATCGTGGCCTCCTGCGCTCAACCCCACAAGATTCGGTGGTGTTGGAGCATCACAGCAGCGTCGCGCTGGATGGTCCCGGCAGCCGGTGGCAGCGACTGGCGGCCGAGAACTGGGATGCGCCGTTCATCGTGACCACGACGGTGCAGTTGCTGCACTCGCTGCATGATCGGCGGCCGTGGGCGATGCGCAAGCTGCACCGGCTGGCCCGGTCGGTCATCGTGCTGGATGAGATCCAAGCGCTGCCGGTGCACCTGCTGATCCCGATCTTGGCGATGTTGCGTCAGTTGGTGGAACACTTCAAGGTCACCGTGGTGCTGGCCTCGGCGACCCAGCCGGAGTTTTGGGACCTACCGCCGCTGCACGAGGTCCAAGCAGAGGAGATCCTGCCGAATCCTGCCGACCTGCAGCGGCGCCTGCGCGCGATACGGCCGATGCGTTACCGGTGGGAGGCGAGTCCCCGCCCATCGCTGAAGCAAGTGGCCGCCATGGTGGCCGCAGAGCCGACCAGGCAGGTGCTTACCGTGGTGAACACCGTCGATCACGCCCGCACTGTGTATGGCCTGCTGAACCAGGAGCGGTCGGGGACGGTACGGCATCTCTCCACCCGAATGTGCCCCGCGCATCGCCGCGATGTGCTCGCCGACGTCGAGGCGACCCTGAAGCGAAAGCCGGCCGAGCCGCTGTATCTGGTGTCCACCCAGTTGATCGAGGCGGGCGTCGATCTGGACTTCCCGGTCGTTTACCGGGCGATGTCGCCTGCGGAATCGATTCTGCAGGCCGCTGGTCGGTCCAACCGGGAAGGACGACGGCCCGAGGGTGGTCTCGTAGTGATCTTCGATCCGGTTGAGCAGGCCATGCCGGCCAGTTACGGGCTGCCGGTCGCCGAGACCCGCCGCCGATTTGGCCCCGCCAAGCAGACCGAACCAGACGACCTCCAAACGCTGGCGGACTACTTCCATGGCTACTATGCCACCCTGCCGGATAAAGCCATGGGCTCCGAACTGCTGACCGCTCGCGCCTCCTGGGACTTCCCGACGGTAGCCAGAGACTTTCGGATGATCGACGACGACAGCATCCCGGGGCGGACGGGCAGGTAGATGCCGAGCGTCACGGACAGCAGCAGCCAGATGCTCACGGTGGCGTTCGCCAGCAGGACCAGCGCCCACAACACGGCGAGGTGGACGAAGCAGCGGCGGATGCGCTCGTGCGCCATGACGGCCTGGGGCAGCTGGACGTATTCGCCGATCAGTTTGCCGACCAGCGGACGGCGCAGCCATATCGAGGCCAGGAACACCATGCTCAAGCTGATGGTGCCCAGCTCGGCTTGCAGGAAGTAGACGACGGCGCTGCCGCTCCAGGCGGTGTAGAACAGCGCGAGCGGGATGATGACCGCCTCCAGCAGGCGGGGTATAGCCTGCCTGGCCAGCGACATCAGGCTGGGGAAGGCCACCAGCGCCGAGCCCGCTGCACCGGCTCGGCGAGACCGGCTACGGAAAGGGGGACGAGCTGGTGCCGGCGCCGGCCTGGATGGTGGCCACGATGTCCCCCAAAGACCCGAAGAGGCCTTGGTCGGGGTGTGCTGCGAGCAGCCGGGCGCGCGAGCATCCATCGCGGCTCACCGCCTCAGGCCGGCAGCCGGACACCTCTCAGTCAACGCCCGTCGCCGCCGTGCGGCTATGGGCGAAGTCAGCAAGGCTCATCGTCGCCGCCGATCACCAACACCCGCCCGGCGGCAGCCACGGGGATTGAGCGCCGGTCAGCGCGAGGGCTGCCGCGGTTGGTCTCCAGCGCCCGCCCGACCTGGGTGCCGTCGGCGCCCGGCAACGCCGGCGAGGGGCGGCATGACGGGCCACGGCCCTGGCAGCGGCGGCAGCCGCAAGATCTGCGTCTCCCCGTTCATCGCCGGGGAGGGCGTGCCCGGTACGTAGGTGACGAAGCTGCCCGGCGCGATCACCGCTTTGGCCTGGCCGTCGGCGTGCTCGTCCCGCGCCGGGGCGCTGATCTGGGCCATGCTCGCCTGGAACGCGGCGCCGCTGCCTTTGGTATGCTAGATGATCATGGTGGTGGAGCCGGGCGTGATCAGGTCGGTGCGTACGCACACCACCTGGCTCGGGCCGGGCTTGTCGAAGCCGGCGACGCACACGTCGCCCAGCGGTGAGTACCCGCTGGACGGTACTGGCCGCCAGATGCTGCCGCTGGTCGCCGAACCGGTCTCGGTCGAGTCGTAGATCCACCGGTCGTCGACCGGGTCGGCCAGCGCGGCGGGCCGGTCCGCCGCCTGGCGCACGCACACGGCCACCACCTCGCCGTTGGGGTCGTCGTAGGAGGGGCACCCGAGGCTGCCCAGCGCATGGAAGCCTCGCGGCGGTAGCGGATGCCAGAACCCGCCGTCGCGATGAGCCCCGCTGTTCTCATCGCTCCACCGGAGGTGAACGTCGTGGTGAACGCCACTTCCACATCGCCCAGAACCATCGCCATCGTGGACCCGCCTGCGCCGAGATAGCCGAACCCCAACGTCACACCCGAGAAAGTTCCTGACAACCCTGCCGGCTGGCGTCGGGCATGCCCGCGAGGTGAGGTCGTCTAGCCGGGTTCGGTCTTGCGCCAGCGGGCCTCGAAGCAGGAGTAACACCCGAAGGTGACCAGGCCGAGTGCGACGGCGACCGGCAGCCAGGGGCCCAGAGGCGTTAGCGTGAACTTGCGCAGCGCCCCGTCCAGGCCCTGCGCTTTTTCAGAGTCGAAGGTGGTGGCGGTGATGACGAGGAACACGCCGAGGACGGCGAACACGCTGCCACGCGCGAAGATGCCGACGAACCCCAAGACCTTGACGATCCCGCGGGTGCGCGCGCCCATGTGCGTCATGTGCAGGTTGTCGGTGAACTTCCGGCGGACGGCTTCCACGATCATGTTGATGCCCACCGCCACGATGCCGAGGCCGATGAGCAGGACCAGACATCGGCCGCCCGGATAGCTCATCAGCGTGGCGGTGGCGTCCTTGGACTGGATGTTGCCTGAGCGCCGTCTTCCGACGCCGAGAAGGAGGACGACGATGGCGATGCACAGCGCGATGTAGACGATGGCGCGCCCCAGAGACGCCAGCCGCTTGACGGCCGTTCTGCCGTTCGGGCGGGCCTGCCCGTAGGCCACCTCGGCCAGCCGCCACAACGCCAGCCCGGCGAAACCGGTGGCGACCAGCCACAAGGCGATGAACCCGCCGGGGTAGGCGACAACGGCATGCATCGCCCCTGAGGCGTCAGCAGTCTCACCGCCGACGCCCATGCCGATCTGTACCGCCAGTACGCCGATGAGCAGGTAGTTGACACCGCAGGCCACGAACCCCGCCCGGGCCAGCCACTCCAGCCAGCGGCTTGAGGCCGCCTGGCGGCCCGCGGACTTGGCCCCGCTCTTCACCGTCATCACAGCCTCCAGATGCGATCAGTCGGTCGGTTAGCCGGTCGGTTAGTCGGTCAGTGCTCTTCGCAGCCGGCCCAGGACGTTGCGCAGGATGCGGGAGACGTGCATCTGGGAGATTCCGATCTCGGCGGCGATTTCGGCCTGGGTGTGGTTGCCGTAGAAGCGCAGCAGCAGGATGTGCTTCTCGCGCGCGGGCAGGGCGTCGATGAGGGGCTTGACGGACTGCGTGCCGATGATGGTGTCCAGTGCTTCGTCGGTGCAGGGCAGGACGTCGGCCAGGCTGACGCGGTGGCCGCCGCCGCGGCTGTCGCGGTTGTCGAGGGGGGCGTCCAGTGATAGGGCGGTGTAGGCGGCCGAGGCGTCCATCGTCAGCAGGACGTCTTCCTGCGGCAGGCCCATCTCGGCCGCCAGTTCGGCGACGGTCGGCGAGCGGCCCAGGGCCTGGCTGAGGTCGGCGGACAGCCGGATCAGCTGCGAGCGGCGTTCCTGGTGGACGCGGGGAACCCGGATGGCCCACGCGCGGTCCCGGAAATGCCGTTTGACCTCACCCGCCATGGTGACGGCCGCATAGCGGCGAAAGTCGTGGCCGAGGCCGGCGTCGAACCGGTTGATGGCCTTGATCATGCCGACGTAGGCGGCCTGCAGGAGGTCTTCCATGGGTTCGCCCCGGTTGCGGTAGCGGCGCGCGAGGGACTTGGCCATCCAGGCGTGGGTTTCCACCAGCCGCTCGCGCAGCCGGACCTTATACGACTCTGGGGTCTGCGCCCGGGCCATTTCGCTCAGAAGCTCTTCGGCGGTCATCTGCTCCAGGGGGATGTCCAGGACGGCCATCTATTCTTTCCTTTGCGTCCGGTGCCGTGCAGCCGCCCACCGGCCAGCCGGTGGGCAAGGGCGGCCAAGCCGGCGGCACGTGCAGGACCACCGGCCTCAGCATTCCTCCCGCCGGCATGGCGGGGATTAGCGGCTCACCCGCTCGTCGGCGAGTGGCAGCAGCCGGTGCATGACATCGCGGTAGGAGCGCAAAGCCGTCCTCAGCTGCTCGGTGTCGCGGTCGCCGGTGTTCTTCCAGAGGTCCTGCAACTCACGGATGCGGCTTTCCAGCGCCTGGTGGACCGAGGCCGTCACCTCCTCCAGGAGCGAGTCTGCGCGTTGCACCGCATCGCGGGGGTCGTCGACGAAGGACGCCTGGAGGTCGTGCCAGCGGTCCCGGACATCGGCCGGGTCGCTGCCGAGCAGAGACACCGCCGGTGCCGGCGATGCGGATGCGGGTGGTGGCTGGGCCGCCTGATCGAAGACGACCTGCCCAGACGGCGTCGCCGGCTGGGCGTCGTCGTTGTTGTTGTCGTCGTGTGTATCGACGGGTCCGGGCCGGGGTGATGGCGCCTCGGCGAATTCGTCGAGGCGCTCATCGAGGCGTTCGGGGTCGTTGCGGATGTCCATGTCGCGTCACCTTTGCTGGGAGTCGTCGGTGAGTGCTGGTTCCTTCTCGCCGGCTGCGGCCGGTTGAGGGTGGTGCTCGTCGCCGCTGTCGAGGAGTTCCTCGAACAGGACGCGGTAGTGCACCATGGCCTGGCGCAGGTCCTCGGTGGAGGCCTCGCCTGGGGCGGCGCGCCTGCTGATCTCGTGGGCTTGGCGGTAGTGGTGCAGGGTACGGCCGTGCACCACCGACAGGTCCGCCAGCTGCTGCTCGAAGTCTTCGGTGGGATATCCGCGCTCGGCCATGACGGTGGTGACCAGTTCGTCGGCCTCGGTGACGGCAGGACCCGGCGCGTCGACGAACCGCTCCTGGAGCTTGGCCCACTGCTGGGCGTAGGTCTGCTGGGAGGCGGGGGTGAGCGGCGTGATGTCGAGGGTGGCGACCCGCTTCTCCCGAGCTCGCAGCTCCTGCTCGGCCTCTCCGCGACTGTCTTGTTCGTTCAGGGCGTGTTCGTATTCGGGGCCGAAGCGCCGGCGAAGGCCTTGCCGGCGCTGGCGCAGCAAGACGTAGCCGACGGCCAGCGCCAGGACCACCGCCACGGTGACGGCTATCCAAATCATCGTGGACATGTCTGCCTCCTGCGAATGTCGCTGCCTTCGCGCACGCCCCCGCAAGGAGGGGCCAAAGGCAGCGGGTTGACATAGGTTGATGACCTTCAGCGGCACGCCGATATATCGGTGTGCCGACTGGTCCTGACTGTCAATCGGGGCCATACCGCGCGGCTGCAGATTAGATGCGGTCCCCGGCACGGTCTTGGCGCTTCCCATTTCACCGGCGCCGATCGTCCGGGGCCCGGCGGGTACCCTGCCTGCCGTCGTAGTCAGCAGGGTCTACCAGGGTGGGCGGCAGCCGGTCGTCGATGCGGTCGTCGATGACGTCCTGGCGGCTGCGGACCGTCGACTGGCTCCAGCGTGACCTGGTGCGCAGCAGCAGAGGCAGCAGCAGCCCGACGCCGCCGCCGAGCATCAGGATGACACCCACGATGCGCAGGTCGACGCCGCCCACCGAACCGTCCGCCAAGGCGAAGGTGAGGACGGCGCCGACGACGATGACCGCGATGGCTGCGGCGATGGGCATCACGCATCGCCTCTGCCGCGGCAGGGGCGTGAGCTCTGGGGTGGGTTGCGGGGCGTGCTGGGCGGGTTCATCGGCGGCCGGCCCAGCGGCTCGAACGCCGGCTCGAACGTCGGCCGGCGATCAGGTTGTAGGCGAGCAGCAGGAGTCCCGCGCCGACGATGGCGCAGACCCAGGTGGACAGGTTGAAGAAGCCCTGGATGCCGGAGACGTGGAACACCTCGGTGGCCACGAAGCCGCCCAG